>JANXUR010000025.1 GCA_025356095.1 Acidobacteriaceae bacterium
CCCACGACGTGTCGCACCTGCGCTTGCCTAAAGCCCATGAGACTTCTCCGAGCAACCTGATGCAGAATTTTGGAGATACCACACCCTGGGGTCGGCTGGCCACTTGACCGCAAGCTTGCTGCCTGCGCACACGGCCAACACTCGAAAGGAGTGTGCGCCTGAATCGGGACTGTGTCAAGCACAAAGTGAAATGCCCACGCGGGTTTGACACTGCCCTGCGGGAAGCATAGGCTCTAAAGAGTGGATTCTGTGGGACTTGCGTCGTTCCGGCGCGGACTGCATCCAACCTACATATGGGATTTTGGCGAACCAACGCGCGTTTTCAGGCTGCTTTGCAGTTGCTACCTGCTCTAGAGGCGGGCGAGGAGATCCTCGTCGGCGGACAAGCGGTGCTGGAAGGCGTAATGATGCGCTCGCCCCACGCTTGGGGTATTGCGGTGCGCAAGCCATCGGGCGAACTGGTGAAGCACTCCGAGCCACTCGAACGCCCTAGCGAGAAGCACAAGTGGATGGGCTGGCCGGTGCTGCGCGGCGTGATGACGCTGGGCCACGCCATGACCTTGGGCTATAAAGCGCTGCGCTTCTCGGCAAATGTTGCGCTAGAGGAAATTGCCGACGCGGAAGCGGCGCAATCCGAAAAAGATGGCGCGGCTGAGCCGGCGAAAAAGCTGGAGATCAGCGGCTGGCTGGCGACCGCCAACATCATCCTGTCACTCGCATTCTTCATTTTTATGTATAAGTTTGTGCCGCTGGCGATTGCCACGGGCATGGCGCGAGTGCACCCCGTGTTTAGTAACTGGATTGTATTTAACGTAGTAGATAGTGCCGTGCGGATTGGGATCTTTCTGTTGTTTATCTGGGGCGTGTCTCTGTTTCCGGATATCAAGCGGGTCTACCAATACCACGGTGCCGAGCATAAGACGGTGTTCGCGTTTGAAGCCAGCGAAGGTAAGCCGGTAGATGTTCCGACCGCGCAGCGCTTTGTAACTTGGCATCCTCGGTGCGGCACCAGCTTTCTGATGACGGTCATGCTGATCTCGATGGTTTTCTACATCCTGCTGCCGGTACATGGTTTTTGGATGAGGTTCGGACTACGCATTGTGCTGCTGCCAGTGATTGCCGGAGTAAGTTACGAAATTATCCGCTTCGCCGCAAAGCATCAGGGGTCGCTGTTTGCGCTGATGACTGCTCCTGGCCTGTGGCTGCAACGTATCACCACGCAGCCGCCGTCGGATGAGCAAGTGCAGTGTGCGATTGTTGCATTAGACGAAGCGATGACTCTGGAAGCCAAGCGTGGTGGCGAACTGGTGCTTGCCTAGCGGCCCCCGCCGCCCATATTAACTCCTCCCCTTTCTAAAGTAATCATTCCAAAATGCAATAGCAAGCCGGAACCACGTCAGTAGTTTGCTGGCGCTGGGCCGCAGGCAACAGGTGACCTAAATGTTTGAACGTCTAGAACAAACCGAAGCGAGATATCAGGAGCTGGAGCAGACGCTCGCCCTGCCGGAAGTAGTAAGCGACCAATCGCGCTACCAGAAGGCTGCGAAAGCACACTCGGAGCTACGCGAGATCGTAAGTAAGTATCGCGAGTATAAGGACATGAAGCGCGGCATTGAAGATAGCCGCAAGATGCTGATAGACGAAACCGATGCCGAGATGCGCGCCTATGCCGAGCAGGAGCTGGCGCAGCTCGAAACCCGCATCGTTACTGTGGAAGAAGAGATGAAGGTGCTGCTGCTGCCGAAAGATCCCAATGACGACAAGAACGTCATTCTGGAAATTCGAGCGGGTACGGGTGGCGATGAAGCAACACTCTTTTGCGCAGAGATGTTTCGCATGTACACCCGCTACGCAGAAGTTCGTAAGTGGAAGGTAGAGATATTGTCGTCTTCCGATTCGAGCGCGGGCGGCATGAAGGAAGTAATTGCCTTGATTGAGGGCGATCGGGTGTACTCCAGCTTGAAGTATGAGAGTGGCGTGCACCGGGTGCAGCGGGTTCCGGCGACGGAGCAGCAAGGGCGGGTGCATACCTCGGCCATTACTGTGGCGGTGCTGCCGGAAGCGGAAGAAGTAGACATCAAGCTGGAGATGAAAGACATTCGCATTGACACCTTTTGCTCGTCTGGGCCGGGAGGGCAATCAGTCAATACCACTTACTCGGCGGTGCGGCTTACGCACATTCCTACTGGCACGATTGTAAGTTGTCAGGATGAGAAATCGCAGATTAAGAACCGCGAAAAGGGGATGCGTGTGCTGCGCTCGCGCTTGTATGAAGTGGAGCAGCAGAAGCAGCAGGAAGCGCTGGCCAAAGAGCGCAAGCAACAAGTGGGGACTGGCGACCGCAGTGAGAAGATTCGCACCTATAACTTCCCTCAAAATCGCGTGACCGACCATCGCATTGGCTTCACTATGCATCAGTTGGCGGAGTTTATGGAGGGCCGCTTGCAGCCGATGGTGGATGCGCTGGTATCATACTATCAAGCAGAAAAACTAAAGAGCGACGCTACAGTAAGTGCGTAAGTTGGCCCCGACCACCCATGTATGTCCCACCTCATTTTCGAGTAGCCGATGAAGCGGACAAGCTCAAGCTGATCCGCGAGCATGGTTTTGCCGTGTTGGTAAGTCAGGCAGAAAGCGGAATGTTGGCCGTGCATCTGCCACTTACACTGATCGCTGCAGAGAGCGTGCCCGCACGCCTGATTGGGCACGTTTCGGTGGCAAACCCCATCTGGCGCAGCTTCCGCGAAGGTGCAGAGGTGTTGGCGATCTTTTCTGGGCCGCATAGTTATGTGTCTCCGCGTTGGTACAACCATACGAATGTACCAACGTGGAACTATATGGCCGTTCATGCTTACGGGCAGGCGCGAATATTGCAGCAGGCGGCAGAAGTACATGTAGCAATGAAGGGTCTGGTAGATCAGTATGAGGCTGATTCTGGAGTGGCCGAGCCTTACCGGATGGAGCAGTTACCAGCAGAGTATCTGGCGTCTCAAATGAAAGGTATTGTGGCGTTTGAGGTGACAGTGAATCGGCTGGAAGCGTCTTTTAAGCTGAGTCAGAATCGCGATGCAGAGAGCCATGCGAACGTGGTGCAGGAGCTGGCTAAGTCGCCGGACGCCGCCGCCCGGGCGGTGGCGGAGGCAATGCGTGAACGGAGTAAGTGAAGTGATGACCATTAAGCAGGCGCTGACGACGGCGGTGGAGTATCTACAGGAGAATCGCGAGAGCGAGCATCGGCGCGATGCCGAAACCTTGATGATGCAGGTGATGGGTTGCGACCGTGCTCACGTGCATGCTCATCCAGAGCGGGAACTAACTGCGCTGCAGTGGGAAGACTACGAAGATGCCGTGGCCAAGCGGGCGCGGGGCGTGCCGCTGCAATACATCACGGGGCATCAAGAGTTTTGGGGGCTGGATTTTCTAGTTTCCCCTGCGGTGTTGATTCCGCGCCCGCAGACCGAGCATGTGGTGGAAGCGGCTCTGGCCATCGTGGCCGAACACTATGCGTCATGCGCAGAGGGCGAGTTGCACTTACTCGATGTAGGCACTGGGGCAGGGACGATTGCGCTAGCTTTGGCGCATACTCTGCCAAAGGCCCGGGTGTTGGCCACGGAAATCTCGGCGGAAGCTTTAGAGGTTGCGCGCCAGAACGGTGCGCGACTGGGGCTTAGTAACCGTGTGCGCTTTCAGCAAGCCGACTTACTCACTGGCATCGCTTCTGGTTCGATTGATATTGTGGCGGGGAATCCTCCGTACATCGGCCGCAAGGAGACACTGGGCGTGCAGCGGCAGGTGCGCGAGCATGAGCCAGATGTAGCCCTTTTTGGCGGCGAGAGCGGAATGGAAGTATTTGAGAAATTACTGCCGCAAATGGTAGAGGTACTTAAGCCGCACGGTTGGTTCGCGCTAGAGATGGGTTACACCCAAGAAGAGCCAATGCGTAAGCTCATCGCGGAAGATGGCCGCTGGACTCAGGTACAGATCGTGCCCGACTTACAAGGGATTCCGCGGGTTGCAGTGGCGCGAAGAATCTGACACGAACGGCCAAGCGTAGCTGCCCACAAGCTGCCTTCAGGAGCAAATACATTCCAACCGAGAAATACATTCCAACCGAGAAATACATTTCTTACATATTGGTTGGAATATTGTCAGGGAATTCGCTGCCTTCTACCGCCCTGCCCCGACCGGGGCCAGACTATCCACGTCCACCCAATCGGTAGGGTACTTGCCGGTATAGCATGAAGTGCAATAGGCGGTTTTGTCGCCCTCGGCGCAAGCGGTGCGGAGGCCTTCCAGCGAAAGGTACGACAGCGAATCGGCCCCAATTTTCTGGCGGATTTCGTCTACCGAATGGCTGGCCGCAATCAACTGTTCTTTAGAGGGAGTATCCACGCCGTAGTAGCAGGGCGAAATGGTCGGCGGGCAGGAGATGCGCATATGGACTTCGGTGGCTCCGGCGTTGCGCATCAGGCGGACGATTTTTTCACTGGTTGTGCCGCGGACCAGCGAATCGTCAATCAGAATTACGCGTTTGCCTTCCAGCAAGCTGCGCACCGGGTTCAACTTTAGGCGCACACCAAAGTCGCGAACCCGCTGTTCCGGCTCGATAAAGGTACGGCCTACATAGTGGTTGCGAATCAGGCCAAAGCGAAAGGGAATGCCACTTTCCTCTGCGTAACCCATGGCGGCGGTGACGCCAGAATCAGGCACCGGGACGACGAGGTCGGCATCCACCCCGGCTTCGCGTGCGAGTTGGCGGCCCATGGCTTCGCGGCTGGCGTGGACGCTGCGACCGAAGACGATGCTATCGGGCCGCGAAAAATAAACGTGCTCAAAGATGCAGGCAGACTGCTCCTTCGGCGTGGCAAAAAAGTGGGACTCGGTGCGGTCTGGGCCTACTTCCACCAGTTCGCCAGGCTTTACGTCGCGCACGTAGATGGCATCCAGCAAGTCGAACGCACAGGTTTCAGAGGCAAAGACGACCGAATCCTTATGATTGTCGCCGCCATGCGGAATGTAGCCCATGGCCAGAGGGCGGAAGCCGCGGGGATCGCGTGCCGCAAAAATGCGGTCAAGCGTAACGATGACCAGTGAAAATGCGCCTTCCACGCGTCGCAGCGCGTCGCTAATGGCATTAGGCAGATTGGTTTCACGCGATTGCGCGATCAAGTGAACAATCACTTCGGTGTCGCTATTCGTCTGGAAGATGGAGCCTTTTTCTTCCAGGCGGGTGCGAATGGCAGCAGCATTCACTAGGTTGCCATTGTGCGCCACGGCAATCATGCCCTTATTGGACTGCACCATAATGGGCTGGGCGTTGAGCAGTGCGGAATCTCCCGCAGTGGAGTAGCGGGTGTGGCCGATGGCGAGTGAGCCTTTGATCTTCTTTAGGACGTCGCCGGCAAAAATCTCAGCCACGTGGCCCATTTGCTTGTGCTGGCGCAGATGTTCGCGGTTGGAGGTAACAATGCCAGCGGACTCCTGTCCGCGATGTTGCAAAGCATGCAGGCCCAAGTAGGCCAGCGTGGCGGCTTCAGGATTGTTGAATATGGCGACGACGCCGCACTCTTCGTGCAGCTTGTCACTATCGTTCACGGCAAGGCCTTCGTGCACGCCCAAGGGTTCTACTGGCAATGTCATAGTCGCCTCCGCTTCCGCCTGCCACAACTCCCGTTGCACAGGTGCGCCATCGTACGCTGAAACTACGACCGCTCACCGAACTGGAGCGGATATTCCAAAAACTGACCCAACAGCGGCTAGTCTCCCGCGACCAAAGCGGAGTCAGCGGCCAATGCTTGCGGCAATGCCGCCTCAAAGCGGTCTCGCAGACCGGAGACATCAGCAGCCACGGCCACTGTGCCCTCTACTGAAATTTCGAGTGTGTCTGGGACAGTTTCGCCCAACACCGTCACCGAGAGTCCGTATTCTACCCCGACCTGTTGGATTCGCGGCACATTGATTTGGTCGCAAGAGAGCACAATACGGCTGGCAGTTTCGCCGAAGAGGGTCACCTCTAGAGGCTTTCCGTTCGATGCAAGATTCACCCTCGCGCCAACGCCATAGCGGAAGCCGCACTCAGCCAGCGCAACGGCGATGCCACCCTCAGTGCAATCATGTGCGGAATCAAGCACTTGCGACTGAATCAGTTGGAGCAGGCACCGTTGCAAGCGGACTTCGGAGGCAAGGTCGAGCGCGGGTGGTGTGCCCCAGAGTGTGCCGAGGACCTCTTTTGCGTAATCGGACGAGCCGAACTCACGGACCGCAGTGGCGGAATCTGCCGGGGTGCTCGCACTCAGCAGCAGCACCGCCCGGCCGGACTGGGTGAAGTGCATGTGGGTCAGGTGGTTCAGGTCTTCAATAATGCCGACGATGCCCATGACCGGAGTGGGATAAATGCCTTCGCCAAGGGTTTCGTTGTAAAGGCTAACGTTACCGCCTGTGATGGGCGTATCGAGCGCGACGCAGGCTTCGGACATGCCGTCTATGGCAGCGGAAAGCTGGCCCATAATCTCTGGCTTTTCAGGATTGCCGAAGTTGAGGCAGTTGGTGGCCGCGACGGGCAGGGCGCCCGAGCAGACGACGTTGCGGCAGGCTTCGGCGACTGCATGCTTGGCTCCGAGGCTAGGGTCGAGGTAGCACCAGCGGCCATTGCCGTCGAGCGCCATTGCCAGACCGCGATTGGTGCCCTTGATGCGGATGACGCCAGCGTCACCGCCGCCGGGGCCTTCAGCAGTGTTGGTCTGCACCATGGAGTCGTACTGCTGCCATACAAAGCGCTTGCTGCTGATGTTGGAGGCGGCGAGCATACGGTAAAGCGCAGATGTTTGGTCGCCAGATGCGGTGAGCTGAATATTGGCAGGAATGTCATGCGGTACGGGCGGCTGCCACGTTCCCACGGGGCGGTGATAGAGCGGCGCGTCGTCAGTAAGCGAAGTGTTGGGAATATCGGCGACGAGCTGGCCGTGCTCAAACACTTTGAGGCGTGGCGCGGCGGCGACGACGCCGACCGTGACGGCGTCGAGTCCCCACTTGCGAAAGACGGCGAAGACTTCTTCTTCGCGGCCTTTTTCGGCGACCAGCAACATGCGCTCTTGCGACTCGCTGAGCATGATCTCGTAGGCATTCATGCCGGTCTCGCGCTGGGGCACTTTGTCGAGGTCAATCTCAATGCCGACTTCACCGCGCGCGCCCATTTCACAAGTGGAGCAGGTAAGGCCAGCCGCGCCCATATCCTGAATGCCGACAATGGCCCCGGTTTGCATGGCTTCGAGGCAGGCCTCGAGCAGCAGTTTTTCCATAAAGGGATCGCCCACCTGCACGTTGGGGCGCTTCGCTTCGCTGCCTTCGCTGAACTCCTCACTGGCCATCGTGGCACCGTGGATGCCGTCACGTCCGGTCTTGGAGCCGACATAAATCACAGGATTGCCCACGCCTGCGGCTTTGGCGTAGAAAATCTCATCAATCTTCACCAGGCCGAGCGCAAACGCATTCACCAACGGATTGCCCGAGTAGCAGTATTCGAATTTGACTTCGCCCCCCACGTTGGGCACGCCAAAGCAGTTGCCGTAGCTCGCCACGCCGCGCACCACGCCATCCAGAATCGAGTGGTTGCGGTGGATGGTGGTTTCGTCCACCTTGCGATGGCCAACGCCATCGGCGGAAACCGGGCCAAAGCGCAGCGAATCCATCACGGCAACGGGCCGTGCGCCCATGGTGAAGATGTCGCGCAGAATGCCGCCAACGCCCGTGGCCGCGCCTTGGAATGGCTCGATAAAGCTGGGATGGTTGTGCGACTCGATTTTGAAGGCGCAAGCCCAGCCTTCGCCAATATCAATGATGCCGGCGTTCTCGCCGGGGCCCTGCACTACGCGGGCGCTGGTGGTGGGCAGCCGCTTCAGGTGGACGCGCGACGACTTATACGAGCAATGTTCCGACCACATGACGCTGTAAATGCCCAGTTCGGTAAGCGTGGGAACACGGCCAAGAGCTGCTTCGATGCGAGCATATTCGTCGGCGGTGATGCCGTGGTCTTTGAGCAATTGCGGGGTAATGGCAGCAGATGCGGCAATGGTCGCGTTGGGCATTTTGTTCAACATGTCATTCAACATTTGGAGTGCTGGGCTGGAACTACTATTGTTGCATTTTTGAGCGGGGGTGGGGAGGGGCGGGCGAACGCCGCGCGTGAACGCAGCGCATGAACGCCGCGCATGAACGCAGCGCATGAACGCAGCGCATGAACGCAGCGCGTGAATCGGCGAGGGCACGGTCGGCAGAGACGGTGCCCGTCTCTGCCTATGCCCACGCCAAAGGCCCTTGCTGCCACCACAGCTACGCGACTGGCGGCTGACCCAAGTGCTTGGCGAAGGTTTGGAGGATGTAGCCATCGGTCATGCCAGCGAGGTAGTCGCAGACGATGCGCGGCAATGGGTCGGCGCTTTCGCCAGACATCGCTGCGGCTTTGGCGGCGTGGTTGCGGGGCATTGCATCCGGGTGGGCTAGGAAGTGGGCGAAGAGTTGGCTGACCACATGGGTGGCGAGTTCCTTTTCCGGCTCAAGAGTCGCCGAGTTATACAGGTTGGCGTACAGAAAGCGCTTAAGGGTACGACGGTCGGCTTCGCCTGCCGGGCTGAACCCGACAAGGCGCTTGGCGGAGCGGCGTACCGCGTCGAGTGAAGTGATAGCGCCACTCCCGAACGCTTCGGCGATGTTGGTACGGGTGTTCTCAATCAAGTCTGTAACCAGGCGGTTGAGGACGCACTTTAGTGCTTCATTGAACTTAAGCCTTTTATCAACGTCAGGGTACTGCTGCTCCACTTCGCAAAAGTATCGGTCAAATACGGGTGCACCTTCGCGAATTTGGTCCAGCGTCAGTAAGTGTGACTCAAAGCCGTCGTCTAAGTCGGCGGTGGAGTAACTAATCTCGTCGGTCAGGTCAATGAGTTGGGCTTCTAGCGGGGGATGCAAGTCCAGTAAATACTCGGCTAACTCAGGATGCGCGGCGGCCGAGTAATTCCGCGAGTGCTTGATGATGCCTTCCCGCACTTCAAACGTCAAGTTAAGGCCAGGGAACGCAGCGTAACGCTGCTCAAAGTCTTGCACAATGCGCAGTGCGTGCAGGTTGTGGTCAAAGCTAAGGCCGTGTGCCTGCATGGCAATGTCGAGCGCACGTTCCCCAGCGTGGCCAAAGGGCGGGTGGCCGATATCGTGCACTAACGCCAATGCTTCTACCAGATCGGCATTCAGCCCAAGCGCTTGCGCTACGGTTCGCGAAATCTGCGTGACCTCCAGCGTGTGTGTGAGCCGGGTGCGGAAGTGGTCTGAGTGGCGTCGAGTAAAGACTTGGGTCTTATTTTCCAGCCGGCGAAAAGCGCGCGCGTGGATGACGCGGTCGCGGTCGCGCACAAAAGGGTTGCGGTAAGGATGGTCGGGCTCGAGATAGCGGCGTCCGCGCGAGTCTTCCACGCGGACGGCAAAGGGAGCGAGCATGGGTTGATTGTAGAACAAAGGCCGAACCGCAGAGTTACTGCGACTGCTTAATACGGGTCAGGACATCCTGCGCCGTTTCGGTGTCGAGGGTATTGATGCTGGCGCGGCGCCATAGCAGGTTGCCGTTCTCATCCACCAAAATGGTGGCACGGATGGCGATGTCCGCACCATCCACGCGACCGGAGGAGTGTACCAGGCCGTAGGCGCGGATCGCCCTCATATCAATGTCGCTAAGGATGGGAAACTGCTGCTGCGCGGCCCGTTGCCATGCGGTCTGTGCGCCAGATTTATCGTCCACGCTGATGCCGAGTACGCGTGTGTTGAGCTGATCGAAGTCGGCTTTATGCTGCGCGAACTCGCGCAGTTCTTTCATGCAGAAGGGTCACCAATATCCCCGGTAGAAGTAGAGCAGCACTTTGTGGCCGCGCAGGCTGGAAAGAGCAACGGGGGTGCCAGACTGATCCGGTAGCGTGAAGGCGGGCGCAGCGGCTCCGGCCACGAATGCAGTCTGCGGCGGCGGTGTGGGTATCTTGGGTAGCATCCACGCCAAGGCCAGCCCCACGAACACCGCGAGGGCTATGAGCGGAACCCGGAACTTGCGAAGTAACTTGATGGTGTACGTTTCCCTTCCAGACTAGTGCTTGCCCGGGCTCATCTGCGCCAACTTTACCTTTGCCGATTCCAGCTTCTTCTCGACTTTGGCAATATCGTCACCGTCGCGTTCGGCGGCAACGGTTTTATTCCACTCAGCGAGTGAGCGCTCCCACTGCGTGGCAGCTTCTTTCAGTCGTCCGGTCTTCTGGTAAAGGTCGCCAAGATGCTCGTGAATCGTGGGATCAGTACTCATCTGGCTTTGCGCCTTCGTGAGTTGCTCTTCCGCTAAGTCGTACTTGCCTTGTTTAAAGTAAACCCAGCCCAGGGAATCAAGAAACGCACCATTGGCAGGCTCCAGTTCAATCGCCTTCCGAATGTAGCCGAGAGCTTCTTCCAGCCGCAGGCCGCGGTCGGCGAGCATGTATCCCAAATAGTTCAACGCAGAGGCGTTTCGTGGGTCGTCTGCAACCACTTTGCGGAACATATCCTCGGCTTTGTCATACTGCTTCTGGCGTTCGTAGAAAGAGCCGCGCAGAAAGATCAGGCCTTGCTTGTCGTCGGGCTTGGTAGTTAGGGTACCCGCTTTGTCGAGCGACTCTTCTGCGGCCGGCCAGCGGCGCAGGCGCGAATTCATTTGCGCGATGGCGATGTACACTTCGCGATCGTCCGCTGAGCCATTGAGCATGGCGTGTGCAGTCTTCAGCGCTTCTTCGGGTTGGCCAGTGTCGGCCAGTTGCGACGCCAGCACTAACTTCAGTCCACGCTCCTTGGGCAGCTTGGCGACCCCCTCACGTGCAATTTCAGTCGCTTTGGCCCAGTTCTTTGCCTCGCGATAAGTGTCAATCAACTCCTGATAGGCACGCAGAGCAAACTCGTCGCCCAAGGGAATCATCTTGCGGAAGGTAGCATCGGACTCGGGGCTCCGGTTGTCATCACGATAGACGCCGCCGAGCCGCTCCAAAAACAGAGCGCGGTTGCTGCGGTCGCTGGCAGAGTACTCGCCGTCGGCGCGCTCGTCTTTCTTTAGCAACTCCTCAAGGGTGGCGGCAGCTTCTTTGTAGTGTCCCAGCGCGCCGTGCACCAAGCTTAGGTTGTAAGCAGTCTCAACGGAATCAGGCACCAGTGCTTTAGCCTTGTTGAGTTCGTCGAGCGCCTCCTTGTACTTGCCATTTTTACGCAGAATTTCGGCGATCCGTACCAGCGTCTGCGCATCTTCGGGGTTGTCGGCGGCGATCACGTTGAACTGCTCGAGCGCCGCGTCGGTCTGGCCATCATCCAAAAGATTCTGGGCCAAGCCGCGGAGGGCGTCGAGGTTATCTTTATCTTGCTCGACTGCTTTGCGGAAGGCCTCGATGGCGTGTTTGTGGTCTTTTTGCTGCTCGTAGGTATAACCAAGCGCGGCGTAGAATTTGCCCGTCCGGGCCGATTCCGCAAAACTATTGAGCACGGATGCCGACCGCTTCAGGTCGCCTTCTTCGCTGTACAAGTAGGCCAGAGAAATGATGGCTTCTTCTGAGGTTGGCTGCATCTGGACGGCGGTCTTGAACTGCGTTTCCGCCTTCAGGAAGTCGTTGTTCATGCGATAGAGGCGGCCGAGCAATAAGTGATTGTCCAGCCCGTTCGGTTCCAGGCGGACGATTTCTTCGTACTGCTCCATCGCAAGTTTCAGCACGTTCTGCGACTGGCCACCCTGCTGCAGGTCGCCCATGGAGCGCAGGTAGATGCGGCCCAGCAGTTTGCGGGCTTCCAGATTCTTTGGGTCACGCTGAATGAGGTCTTGGGCTTCAAGAATGGCCTCTTTGATGCGGCCGGTTTTGGCGTAGAGTTCGGCCAGACCCGAGTTCAGGAATTCGGAGTCGGGGTCAGCCGCCACAGCCGCGCGGTATTCCTCGATGGCCTTGTTGGCGTACTCAGTCTGCCCATAGCTGGTCGCAAGCTCCTCATAAATATGGCCCAGCGAGTAGTGGTAATAAGCCTCGCCCTTGTCGGGCTTGGCCGCACCGCCTTGCGTGGTTGGCGCGGAGGTCGCGGCAGGCACACTGGGGCTGGCATTTGGCGGAGCGCTTTGGGCGGTACTGGCAACGGTGGAAAATGCCACCGCAGCCAGCAGAAGGCTGGAGACAACAAGACGGTTCATGTACGTCCTTTACAGGAGGGCTACCCGCAGTTAGATGCGGCGCAGGCCCCGCCGGTGACCTGATTTATTGTACCGTTCCTGCCAAAGTCCAGAGAACCAGCGGACCCATGCCGATTGGCCCCCCGCCGAATCCTTAAGCACCTGCTTCTAGTGGCGGAAGTGCCTTACCCCGGTAAAGACCATGGCCAAGCCCATACGATTGGCAGCGGCGAGGACTGCCTCGTCACGCACTGAGCCGCCGGGGGAGATGATGGCCGTCGCGCCCGCCTTGGCAATCTCTTCTACGCCGTCTGGAAAGGGAAAAAAGGCGTCAGAGGCGGCGACTGATCCGGCAATGCCCAGGACGGACTTGGAGGCGCCGATCTTGGCCGAGTCCACGCGGCTCATCTGGCCTGCACCCACGCCCACCGAACGTCCATCTTTGGCATAAAGAATCGCATTCGACTTGACGTGCTTGCAGACCTTCCAGGCAAATAGCAGATCGCGCATCTCTTCGTTGGTGGGCTGGCGCTGGCTGACGATCTTCAAGTCGCCTTCCGTGAGCGGGCGGTGGTCAGAGGTCTGCATCAACATGCCGCCCGAGACATGTTTCAGCACATAGGGCACCCGAACATCGTTGATCTCGACCAGGCGCAGATTCTTCTTGGCGGCAAAAATCTCCAGCGCCGCTGGCTCGAAATGGGTGGCAGCGATCGCCTCGACGAAGAGTTTGGCCATTTCGGTGGCAGTGGCTGCGTCAATGGGGCGGTTCACGCCAATCACGCCGCCAAAGGCCGAGACGGGATCACACTCGACGGCGCGCTTGTAGGCCTCGACGAGCGTAGGCGCGAGCGCGGTGCCGCAAGGATTGGTGTGTTTGATGATGGCGCAAACTGGGGTGGCTGGGTCGAATTCCTGCGCCAGTTCCCACGCGGCTTCCAAGTCCACAATGTTGTTGTAGGAAAGCTCCTTGCCTTGCAACTGGCGTCCATTGGCGACGCCTTTGCCGGTGCCGTCGGAATACATCGCTGCACTCTGGTGTGGGTTTTCGCCGTAACGCAGATCTGTCACCTTGCCAAAGCGCAGACGCAGGTTCGGTAGGAAGCCGGCATCGGCCTTGGGCAGGCTGAAGGCGGAGGTAGCTGCATCGAGCGTGATGCCCTCTAGCGTGGAGGCGATCGCCGCATCGTACGCGGAAGTGGTGGCGAAGGCCTTCTTGGCTAGCTGCCAGTGTGTGGCAAGCGAGAGCGATCCGCCGGAGGCATTCATCTCTGCCGTAATGGCGGCATAGTCGGCAGGCGAAGTCACTACCGCGACATCCTGAAAATTCTTGGCGGCAGAGCGCAGCATCGAAGGCCCGCCGATATCAATGTTTTCGATGATCTCTTCAAAGTGGATGCCGGGTTTGGCTGCGGTGGCTTCAAAGGCGTAAAGGTTGACGACAACCATGTCAATCGGCGCAATGTCATGTTCCGCCACGGAGGCTAGGTGGCCGGCGTCGGTGCGCTTATGCAGCAACCCGCCATGCACCTTGGGATGCAGCGTTTTGACCCGGCCATCCATCATCTCAGGGAAGCCGGTAAGGTCAGCGATGTCGCGCACAGCGACGCCGTTTTCACGCAGCAGTTTGGCGGTGCCTCCGGTGGAAACCAGATCCACGCCATGAGCTGCGAGCGACTGCGCAAAGCCAACAAGGCCCGATTTATCGGTAACGCTAAGAATGGCACGGCGGATCTTCGCCATGGAGCCTCCTAGGGGAATTTTCCGCTGGGGAATCACAAAAAAGGACTACCCCTTGATTGTAAACAATCGGGGTGGGGAAGACTCTGCGATTCGGGTCGCCTTAATCGCCCTATCTGGAGGGGGTAGCAATTTTCTTGACCATAGCCAATACCAGCTTGCGGTCGCTTTCATTCAAGCCGACGGTGTACTTGCGAACTTGGGAAAGGAAGCGCATCTCATCTTCGCTGAGTTGCGGCAGGTGTTTGGTGCCATTGGGCGCGGCGGTGTCCGCGAAGAAGCGAGCCAGCGGCATCTCCATGGCACCGGCGATCTTGGCCAAAGTGTCGAGCGAGGGGATGGTGTGGCCATTCTCTACGCGAGAGAGATAGCAGCGCAAAAGGCCAGTGCGCTTCTCGATGTCGCCTTGCGACAGGCCTTTTTGCAAGCGGAAGTTGCGAATGGTTTGGCCAATATTCATGCAGAAGCCGACCGGGGCAGTAAGACGGAAACAGGTTGGTATGTTAACCAGCGAGCCAACATCTGGCAAGCGAAAAATTTTGCTACGAACTTGCAGCAGAAAAACGGCAGAAAATCTGAAGGAGATTACGAGTTGGGCGCCAGATCCAGTTCCATATAGAGAGCGCCCGGTAAGGGGTTTTCCCGATAAGGAGCAACCTCATGGAAGCCCATAGCCCGATACATGGAAATAGCTTCCTGCATCATGGGTTCCACTGTATCCAGCCGCAGCTTCCGATAGCCGATGATCCGCGCCGCATCAATCACTGCACCCATAAGTACGCCCCCCGCACCTGCCCCACGAAAAGCGGGTTGCACGTAAAGCCGCTTGAGTTCGCAAAGTTCGGGATTCAAGGGATGCAGGGCAACACAGCCCACGAACTCTTCGCCAATCTGCAACAAGAACAAGCGACCCAGCGGTGCTGCATAGCCGCCAGGCAGGTTCAGCAACTCCTCATCAAAGTGCTGAAAGGCGAGGCTAAACCCCAATGATTCCGCATATTCTTGAAACAGGCGGCGTACCGCCGCAATCTGCCTCTCTGATTCTGCTACAACAATTTCAAAATGGGATGCCCTAATTCCCATATGCACCGCCCCAGGGACCAAATTGCGTGAACCAACTACATGTGTGAGTCTAGCGCATTTTTCCGAGCGGCGCGGTGCGCCTGCGAGAATGGTGCTAGCCCATCAACATGCCACCGTTCACATTCAGCACGTGACCAGTGATATAGCCAGCCGCTTCGCTGGCGAGGAATGAAGCAGCGGCGGCAATTTCGGCATCGGTGCCGGTGCGACCCAACGGAATCATCTTCAACGCCATCTCCTTGAACTCTGGGCTGAGCTCAGACGTCATGGCAGTCTCGATGAAGCCCGGCGCGATGGCGTTCACGGTGATGCTGCGCGAAGCAACTTCCCGCGCCATCGCCATGGTGAGCCCGATTAGCCCAGCTTTGGACGCGGCATAGTTTGCTTGCCCCGCCTGACCCATCTGGCCAAATACGCTGGCAATATTGATGATGCGTCCCCAGCGCTGCTTGAGCATGGAACTGATGACGGCCTGCATACACAGAAACGAGCCGGTGAGGTTGGTGTTGATCACATCGTCCCAATCGGCGCGCTTCATGCGCATGGCGAGTGTGTCGCGAGTGATGCCAGCATTGTTCACCAGAATGTCTACTTTGCCGAAGCGGGCGATGGCGTCTTTGACCGACTGCTTGATCTGGTCCTCGTTGGCCACGTCCATGGCGAAGGTGGCAGCGGTGCCGCCAGCGGCGGTGATCTCGGCGGCGACTTCATCGAGCTTGGTCTGATTGCGCGCGGCCAGCGCGACGGCAGCGCCGTCTTTAGCGAGGCGGAGAGCAATGGCGCGTCCAATGCCCTGCGAGGCTCCGGTGACAAAGGCGACGTGATTGGTAAGAGACATGGGGGCTCCTTCTTGCAGGCCGCAAGGGCCAGCACAATGCACCGTGAAATAAAAAGATCGGCGACAGCGGATTATAAATCGTAGCGCGCTCGCGGCGAGGCAGGGCCGCGAGGCCCTGCCTGGAATATGCATTGCGCATAAAGCACGATGCGTGTTCCTTGCAGTGTATAAATCACACCTTCTGCAGCGGCCAGATTAATACATCAAGCCGCCGGGCAAAATGCAAGATAGGTTGTTGGAAGGTCACGAAATGCACAGCGCTTGCTGATATTCTCAGCTATTCTCATCGAAAGAAAACTCCATCAAGCCATGACTGACGCCAAGACTGACGCCAAGACCGACGAAACGACCGACGCTACGACTGACGCCAAAACTGACGCCACGACCCTCCGGCCTGCAAGCCCATCCGCACACCGAAACCCCGCTACCGATGTTTACGCCGTATACGGCGTGGAGCCGGAGGTGCTGGCCTATGCCATGGCCAAGTATTCGCGCTCGGCGCTGACCATGAAGGAGTCGCTGGCCGAACTAAGCCAGCAGAAGGCAGAAAAGTTTCTTGACACCTTTTACTTTGCCTACGGGCATCGCTCGATTGCCGACCTGGCGCACATTGCGCTAGCGGTGGAGCGGCTTTCTATGCTGGCTGCGATTGTTTTGGTGGATGAGACGCGCTGGGACGGGCAGGAGCGCTCCACACGCTATCAGGACTTTAGGAAGAGCGGCTGGTACACCCCTGATTTTGCGCTGACTGCGAGGGACGCGAGCGAGGCTGGGGCTGCGCAACAGCTCTACACCGAGACGATCGCAGCGCTTTATGCGGCGTATGAATCGCTGGGCGAAAGCGCGTTTCAATATCTGCGGGCGAAGACTCCCAAGCCCGAGGAGATGAAGCTGGAAGCTTACGAGCGTACTTTGCGGGCGCGGGCATTCGATGTGTCGCGGTACCTGCTGCCGCTGGCGGCAAACACTTCGCTAGGAGAGATTGTGAATGCGCGCACGCTAGAAAATCAGGTGTCGCATTTGCTCTCGCATACCCATGCGGAAGTCCGCGGGCTGGGTGCGAAGCTGAAAGCCGCAGCCCTGGAGCCAGCGCACAATACTTATACGGAGAAGTATCGCGACTTGGTGCTGCAGATCAGCGCCCACAGCGAGATGCTGGCCAAGCACGCCGAAGATTTGTTGCTGCGGCCAGTGCGCGTGGCACCCACGCTGGTCAAGTACGCCATCCCGAATCCGTATGAGATTGCGACGCGCGCGGAATTGCGGCAAGCGGCAGCAGAGTTAATGGGCGGCGCGGCGATTGAGCCAGCCGAACGCGTCGAGTTGCTCGATGACGATCCGCTGGAGATTGATCTGGCAACCACTCTGCTCTATGAGCACTGCCATTATCCCTACCGGCAGATTCGCGCGGCGGTGGAAGCGGCGGGTGCGGCGCGGCGTGACGAGATTGTTGCGCTGGGCACCAAACATCGTGGCAGTCATGATGAGCTGCTGCGCGCCTTCCAGTGCGGGCAGCGATTCCGCTTTGACATTCTGATGGATATTGGCGGTTTCCGCGACATGCATCGCCATCGCCGCTGCGTCCAGATTATGCAGGGATTCACCACGCTGCATGGCTACGAAGAGCCGGAAGAAGTGGCTGCGGCGGGTGCGGGAGTTGCCCACGCCTATCACGCCACGATGCAGCGCGTGGCCGATGCGTATGCCAAGCTGGTTGCAATGGCGGGCACCGCCGGAACCGCGAGCGAGGCTGAGAGTTGGGAGGCAAATGCGCAGTACGTGATTCCCCTAGGCTTCCGCAAGCGCACCCTCTTCAAGATGGACTTTGCCGAAGCACTCTACATCAGCGAACTGCGCTCCGGCCCGGCAGGACACATCTCGTACCGCCGCGTCGCCTATGCCATGTACGAGGCCGTGGCCAAGAAGTATCCCGGCCTAGCCAACTATTTCCGCGTCACCGACGTGAACCAGCCAGTGGACTTGCTAAAGCGGTAAGTGGATATTTGTGCCCTGGCTTTGTTTTGCATAACATCGGAGTGACGCGTGGGAGGGGATGAATCACGTGACTTATATAGTCATTATCGTTGTTTTTGCATCAGTCGGGATCATCAAGGGTTTAAGTTTGCCGCCGGTGACATTCTGGCGGGTTTACGCTTGGGTGTTTCATTCCACGTTGGCTGGTGTGTGGATGGCGATCGCTTGGGGGCTTACTGGATGGCTTTCCTCCGTAACTCCGACTGGCCTAATGTCGAGGTTCTTCATCGACGCTTTGAGCGGGATCGTCACCTTCGCGGCGATCTCTAAGCTCATTTGGACGATTGCAAGATCG
>JANXUR010000038.1 GCA_025356095.1 Acidobacteriaceae bacterium
GTCTGGTAGAGCGTCACCGCTTCATCAAAGTTCAACCGCCCGCCCGCCATCACCTTTTCGGCAATGGGGAACAGACGTGCATCGTCGGTCTGAAAGGCGTGGGGATGGCTGGAGATGGGAGAAGAGGGCGTTATCGAACTGTGATTTGTAGCCACAATCCATGATATCGCAAGGGGACAGGGGCGGGCGGGAGCGTTAAGGGTTGCCTGCTAGAGCGAAGCACGAAACCCACCACGGAGGCGCGGAGCACTGGAGGCTCACGGAGTAAGACGGAGATCGAACCTAGCCCCCGGTTAACCGCATGTCCCGATGCACCAAACAGTCCTGTGCTCCCTTACTGCACTGCGGGCAACGGGTGAGTCATCACCCAAGCCAGTACGGCCAGACCCAACACAATGCGATATGCGGCGAAGGGGGCGAGGCCGTGTTCGCGAACCCATCCCATGAACCACTTCACCGCAAAATAGGCGACAACAAAGCTGACGACAAAGCCGATGCCCAGTGTGATCCAGTTATGGGCATCCATAACGACGGTGGCCAAGCCAGCTTCTGCGCCCGGCTTCAACGATTTATAGAGGTCATACAGGGTGGCAGCGGCCATGGTTGGAATCGAAAGAAAGAAGCTGAATTCCAGAGCAGCCTCTCGCGTCATCCCCGAAAGTTGCCCGGCGGCGATAGTGGACATGGAGCGCGAGGTACCGGGAAAAACTGCCGACAACACCTGACAGAACCCAATCCAGACCGCTTGGAAGAGTGACATTTCTTCCATGTGCTGAGTAGGGGCGGGCTGCGAAAAATACCGATCCACCAGATACATTACGATGCCGCCGACGAATAGCGACATACCAATGATGCTGAGGCTTTCCAAGTGCTTGCCGATGATCTTGGTCATCAAAAACGCGGGGCCTGCCGTGCACACAAAGGCGAGCATCACCAGCGACAACGGATGGGTAAGCCACGTCCGGTCGCCACGTTCGCCGCGCGGAAAGGTGGAGAGCATCCCCAAGATGCGGTTCCAGAAGTAGACAGGCAGGCACAAAATCGCGCCCAATTGGATCACGATGGTGTACATCTTCCAGAAGCCGTCGGCCAGACTGATCTGCATCAGTTGCTCTGCCAGACGCAGATGCGCGGTGGAACTGACGGGCAGGAACTCCGTGAGGCCTTCGACAATACCCAACAAAAACGAGAGAAAAAAGTCGCCCATAGTACCTTCCTAGCGCGCTCAAATTGGCGCGACATCTTTGGCGGTCCACAAAAAGCTCGTGAGTCCCGAGTTTATCAGCCGACAGCACCGGATAGGTTTACGAACTGTGAACAGGAGCGTTAGTCGCGCGTATTCCCCCATGTGGGGATGCCGGTTTCCACCATGTACGCCAACCGGGCCGCGCGAGGAGTGAAGTCACTGGCCGGAAAGAGGGTTGTGATTTTCTTGCACAGGGTGAGGGCGTTGGTGCGGGCATCCACCGACTTTTTGGTGCTGCCCTCGGTCTTGTAAATTTCCACCAGCGCCGAGTAGCGCCAGGCAGCGTTGTAGAGTGCCTCTGGCGTGTCCGGCGATTGGGGACGGTCGGCGGCATACTGCTCGTAGAGGGTCGCTTCTTTTTCAGGGCAGCGGGAGGCGCCCACCCAATCGCCGCACACCTTGTTGTCAATCAGGTGGAAGGCTGCCTTATCGGCCCACTTGGTGCCGGGGAATTTCTTCATCACTTTGCGCATAAAGTCTTCGTCAATCTGGCCCCGCAGATAGGCGTCGCGTTCTTTGGCGGAGGGGCGCGACTGGACGTCATATTTATCCAACTGCCAGCGGATGTCGGCGGCGCGGTACAGGGCCTCCGCCGCCATCGGCGATTGCGGGAAGTACTCGGCCATCAGCGCGTACAGACGCCTGGCCTCCTGCGCGGCGAATTTGCGGCCATGCGCGCGGGTGGCTTCGGCTTCGCTGTCTACCGCTTCGCCAAATACAATTCTGTCGCCGTCGGGCGTGATGGTGCGGATTGCACCCTTCTCATGGATCCAGCCGGTCAGCGTGCGTTCTTCGGTCACGTCGGCGCTTACGTGCAAAAAACCGTGCGAACTTTCCAGCACCACCACCTCCCTGCCCCGGTCAATGGAGCCGAGTTGCGTGGAGTCGGCATCGGGTGCGACGTAGATCTGCGCTTCGCGGATCATGATGCCGCGATCTACGCTGGAGGGAGCGGCGGCGTGGCTAGGGTGCGAAGCGAAGATGATTCCGAAGCAGCAAAGAGACCATGCAAACATTTGGGCGATCGCTGAGCGGCTGGAAACGTTATAAAGGAGCTTCGGCAGGTACAAGGCAAAACCTCAAGGTTGCGCAAAGTTGCGGATGACGCGCATACGAAAATTGTAATGCGGAATGAGCTAAGCAGCCCGTCGAGCGCATAGCAAACTATGCGGATCGTGTAAAAAGTCACCCTGCCAGAATTTCGGCTAGCAGGGCTGGCTCCACGTTGCCCCCGCTGATGACGGCTACATTCCACCGGGATTCGGGTAGTTGGTGGGCGCGGAAGAAATAGCCTGCGGCAGCGACCGCGCCACTGGGTTCGGGGAGGGTGGCCGGGTTGACTGCCAGAAGGCGCACGGCCTCGCGAATCTCCTCCTCGGTCACGGTAATAATGTCGTCCACATACTGGCGGATGAGCGGGAAGGCGAGGTCGCCAATACTCTGGGTGCGCAGACCGTCGGCGAGGGTGCGAGAACTTTGCTCGCCAGTGAGTTTGACGATGGAGTTGGTACGAAACGAGGCCTGGGCGTCGGCAGCAAGTTCAGGCTCAACGCCAATCACGTGAATGGTGCAACCGAGTTCGGCAGCGCGTTGCTTGGCAGCGACAGCAACACCACTCAACAAGCCGCCACCACCCACGGGGACGAAAATGGTTTCCACCTCGGGCAATTGCTCCATGATCTCCAATCCCACGGTACCGGCGCCAGCGATGATCTGCTCGTCGTTGTAAGGCGGGACGAGGATATAGCCGTGCTCGACGGCGAGCTTTTCGGCGAGTTGGCGGCGCTCTTCGCTGCTGCCGCCCACGGCGATAATCTCAGCTCCCATCGCAGCCGTGGCGTTCCGTTTAATGGGCGGGGCATTTTCCGGCATCACGATGATGGCACGGATACCGAGTGCGCGGGCAGCGTAGGCGACGCCCTGAGCGTGATTGCCGCTAGAGTAGGCAACGACGCCAGCCAGCCGCTGCTGGGGCGACAAAAGGCAAAGCTTGTTGTAAGCACCACGCAGTTTGAAGGCTCCCATGGGCTGCTGGTTTTCCAGCTTCAGGAACAGGCTTCGAGAATCGGCGGTTCCACTGTTGCCACTCCCCGCGCCCGAACCCGCGTTATAGCGGACCAGCGGCGTGGGGGCAGAAATGGGAGTAATCCGGTGGGAGGCTGCCCGAATATCGTCTAAGTTGACCATAGTAAAAGACTTCGAAGAGGTGCATGGTAGTGAGAAGGACCGCAAGATCAGAGCGCGGGGAATCATCAAATCCTCACGTGCCTTGAACAAGTAGGCCCGGAAGCTGTATTGACTACTTTAGCAATTCCCGTTTCGGGACATCAGTAACTTACAGATTACAGGGCGTCTACTATCTGATTGCGAGAAGATGAATGCGGACATCTTGTTCTGATTCTAGAACAAAGCAAAGATTTTTTCGAGACTCCTACTCATTGATAGTATTCAAATGTGTTGCAGTCAGTGTGTACTTCCATACAAGCTAAGTAATTGAGGAATCAACGCTTATGGCCAGTTTTGAGTTCAGGGCCACCACCATGCCCAAGTTGGTGACTCTTCCACTCCCTGGAGAGCGTACACCAACTGTGCCGCTGACATTCCAGCTAAAGTGTTTGTTAGCGCAAATCGCGTGCCAACTAGATCGAGTGCTGGAATCAGACCTGTTTGGAGTGATCTTTCCGGATGCCGGTCGTGCCAACCTGGTGCATCGGGTATTTCAGGTGGCGGCGGCAGGGCCGAACCAGTCTCCGGCTCTCCTGCTGAGTGAAACAAACCAGTCGGCGGGGTGTAATAGCGAAGAGCCCCTGGTGCTAACCCGGCAGAGTGCGGCAGCGTATCCCTTTATCTCAGACTTTATGAGAGCGGTGGATTCCCATTCGCACATCAGCGTTCCGGTGAGGCGCGGCGGGCGGTGCATTGCGCGGCTGGTAGCCTGCAGCCGCAACCCGGGCTTTTACAGTACCGAGCGCATACCGCAAATGGCCGCGGTTGCGGTTGAGGTAGCAGGATTAGTCGCGGAGATCACGTGCAGCTTCCCGGGTTCGCAGGCGCTGCATGATTTGAAGTGGGAAGCGCTGCTGGATTTGAACAATCAACTGATTGCCAGTCGCCGCTTGGCAGAGTACGGTCCAATCGTGGCCCGCTTTCTGCGCGAAGCGCTGCCGCAAGCAGATTTTGGCAGCCTGGGGATGCGGCGGCGCGGCGAAGACTCAGTGCACGTGCGGATTTACTCGCCGGAGTCCGGCGAGGCGGGATTAGTGGTTAGCGAGGAAGCACTAACTGGGGAGTGCGATCATGGCTGGGCAATTCAGCATCAGGCACCGCTGTTTCTGGATGACATCCGCGAAGGGCCAACCCGCGGCAGTCAGGCAAACGGAGCAACGGAGGAACTCGGGGTGATCGCGGCTTGCTTTATCCCGCTGCTGTGTGAAGGGGAATGCTTTGGCGCGATTGGAGTGATGAGTCGCGAGCACGCTGCATTTCGGAATGTGGACCGGGCGTGGTTATTGAAAGCGGCGGATCAGATTGCGCTGAGCATCCGCAATGGACTGGCGTATGAGGAACTTCGTGCCACCGCTAGAAAGATGCAGGCAGAAAACCAGTATCTGGCAGAAGAACGTGATTTTGGTGAGCCCAACCACAGGGGTATTGTGATCACAAGTCCGGGTTTCCGCGCTGCCATGGAACAGGCGCGCATCGTCGCCGAAACCAACGCGACGGTGCTGATTCTAGGGGAGACCGGCACAGGTAAGGAGCTGATTGCGCGTGCGATTCACGAGTGGAGCCGCCGTGCAACCCGAGCGCTCGTCAAACTGAACTGTGCTGCAATCCCCACCGGACTTTTGGAGAGCGAGCTATTTGGGCATGAGAAAGGTGCTTTTACTGGCGCGGTGACGCGGAAGATTGGCCGCATGGAAGTGGCGCACGAGGGAACCCTGTTTCTGGATGAAGTGGGCGACATTCCTTCTGAGATTCAACCGAAACTGCTGCGAGCCTTGCAAGAGAATGACTTTGAACGGTTGGGGAGCACCAAGACGCAGCACGTTGATGTGCGGCTGATCGCTGCTACCAATCGCAATCTGGTGGAAATGGTGGCCAACCGGGAGTTTCGCGCGGATCTGTTTTACCGGTTGAATGTTTTTCCGATTCGAGTTCCGCCCCTGCGGGAACGGCTCGAAAGCATCGAACCGCTGACCCACCGCTTTATGGATCGTTACAGCCGGGAGATGGGCAAGAAAGTGACGCACCTTCCCGAAGCCACCCTAAAGGCGCTGCGGGCTTGGCGCTGGCCCGGAAATGTGCGCGAGCTTGAAAATCTGGTGGAACGCGCGGTGATTCTCTCCAAGGGATCGACCCTCGAAATACCGTTAGGCGAGTTGGGAGCCGACGTCCAGCGTGGGAGCGCAGCTCCCACGCTGGAGCAGGCCGAACGCGAACATATTGAACGGGTGCTTTCCGAGACTGGGGGCGTCATCGCCGGGCCACAGGGTGCGGCCAAGAAGCTCGGCCTGAAGCGCACCACGCTGCAGTACAAGATTAAGAAGCTCGGCATCGGCCGCCGCAGCACCACTTAGCTAATTCACTGGCTCCGGCCCGGCGCTGAGGCCAGCGCTGAGGCCCGCGCTGAGGCCAGCGCTCAGGCCAGCGCTCAAACGAGCGCTCAGGCACCACTCCGGGCTTGCCACCTCGCCGCAAACGCGCGATCTTGATATCATCCTGCCATTGTCCCGTTCCAGTATTGTGATCTCCGACAACTTACGAGGCCTTGCGCATGTATTCCCTGAAGATGGTTTTGTCCGCCGCGGTCCTAGCACTGCTTCTCACTGCCTCGACGCTCTATGCCGCCGAGGAATACGCGGTGACGGTCGAGCGTGGAGTCACCGCCAAAATGCGCGATGGCGTTGTGCTTCGCGCCGATATCTACCGGCCCCAAGCCGACGGAAAGTTTCCGGTTCTGCTGCAGCGGACTCCTTACAACAAGAGCAACGGGACTGAGTTCGGCTTGCGTGCGGCCGCCCGGGGGTATGTGACGGTGATTCAGGATGTGCGAGGCCGGTACACGTCCGATGGGGAGTGGTACACCTTTAGGAATGAATCGGCGGACGGCTTCGACACCATCGAGTGGGTGGCGACACTGCCGAATTCCAATGGCAAGGTAGGTATGTTTGGCGGTTCATACGTGGGGGCCACGCAGATGCTAGCTGCGATCGCCCATCCCCCGCATCTTGCGGGTATTTGTCCGGTGGTCACTGCCAGCAACTATCACGAAAATTGGACCTATCAGGGTGGTGCGTTCGAGCAGTGGTTTAACCAGTCGTGGACGTCAGGATTGGCGCAGGACACCCTGAGCCGCACCGTCAGTTTGAATGCAAATGCGATGGTAGGTGCGTTGACGTTGCCGCTGACTCACTATCCGCTATTCAACTTCGCGGATCCCTCGGCTGCGCCCGCAGCGAGCAGTTCGCTGGCTCCCTACTATCTGGATTGGTTGGCGCATCCCAGCTACGACGACTACTGGAAGCGCATCGCAATTGACGAGCACTTTAGCGACATTACCGTGCCAGCACTTACCATCGCTGCTTGGTATGACATTTTTCAGGATGGCTCGTTGCGCAACTATGTCGGGATGAAGGCGCAGGGTGGGAGCGAAGCCGCACGGCGTGGGCAACATTTGCTGGTGACGATTGGAGGCCACGCCGGCGGCGGAAGAAAGATCGGCGACGTTGATTTTGGAGCGGCGGCGGCTGAATACGATGAAAACGACCTTACCCTGAAATGGTACGACTTTCTTTTTAAGGGCGAGCAAAATGAGTTTGCCAGCAAGCCAGTGAAGATTTTTGTGATGGGCAGAAACGAGTGGCGCGGAGAAGATGACTGGCCGTTGGCGCGGGCGCAAAGCACCCGGTATTTTCTGCATTCCTCTGGCAATGCCATCTCGCTAAAGGGTAATGGCGGCCTTTCTGTGGCCGCGCCGACAGCCGAACCCTCTGACCATTATTTGTATGACCCATCCCATCCGGCACCCACCATCGGCGGCCCGCTGTGCTGCGATGCCTCGCACCTAGATCCGGGGCCGCGAGATCAGCGGGCCGTGGAGGGTCGGGATGATGTGCTGGTGTACTCCACCTCGCCGTTGGCGCAGGATATGGAAGTGACTGGGCCGGTGAGTCTGGAGTTGTTTGCTACGTCGTCTGCCGTGGATACGGACTTTGAAGCCAAGCTGGTGGATGTGGCTCCTGACGGATTCGCTCAGAATCTTACGGAAGGAATCGTGCGGGCGAGGTACCGGGATTCGCGGGAGAAGGCCACTCCGATGACGCCGGGGCAAGTGTATAAGTTCACCATTGAGATGTGGTCCACCAGCAATGTGTTTCGTCAGGGCCACATTTTGCGGCTGGAGGTTTCGAGCAGCAACTTTCCGCGGTTCGACCGGAACTTGAACACGGGAGAAGAGGCTGCTTCGGCGACGCGGTTCGTTTCAGCGACGAACACCATTTTTCATGATGCCGAGCATCCCTCAACGCTGGTGTTACCGGTGGTGCCGGGGCGCTAAGCGGGCTTGAGGTGGGCTTGCGGTGGGCGATAGGTGGGCGATAGGTGGGACGGGTGTAAGCGATGGTTCGGCGACACCCAACAGTCGCTGCCAACGGGGCGCATTCCGTGCGGTCGAGATACAATCATCGGAAGTTGCGCCACCGAAAGGGAGACCAATGTCGAAGTTCGCCTCAGCCCGTCAAGCTCCATCGCGCTTGTGGAATCTCGCGATCTGGGCTCTTCAAATTTTGGCAGCACTGGTTTTTCTGTTTACTGGCTCCATCAAGCTTGGGGGCTTTGACCAAGCCGTCAAGATGTTTGGGGAGATCAATATCGGGCAATGGTTCCGCTACCTGACGGGCATTCTGGAAGTGGGGGGAGCGATTCTGCTGCTGGTGCCGTCGTTTGCTACGGCGGGAGCAGGAGTGCTTGCGGTGGTGATGACGGGCGCGGTGATTGCACACTTAACAACCCATTTGGATGGCGGCAACGCAGGCGCGGCGTTGGTGTTGCTGATTATCACCAGCTTTATCGCGTGGCAGCGGCGCGGGCAATTTCTAAAGTAGCAAGCTTCATGCTTTGGCCTGCCCCGCGCGATTTGCCGTGTGCAGGGCCGAAATTCATACTCCTGTAACCAATCTTCGCGCAGTGCATCCCATTTGGCATGACGATTGGGGTGATGGAGAGCAACGGGATCCCTGTAGTTTTGGGATGGCTTGGAACAGCGACCAGCCTCGCGGGGCGGGTCTCGCCGAGAGAGAAGGATATTCGATTGAGTGCCACCCCGGGGAATGTTAGCTTGCCGGAGAGCGGACTGATTGACCGCATTGTTGCAGGCGAGCAGGAACTGTTTTATTCGCTGGTTCAGCCCTATGAGCGGGCTGTGTACGGCGCGGCCTATGCGATTCTGCGGAACGAGGCGGACGCGGAAGATGCGGCGCAGGAAGCAGTCGTGAAAGCGTTTCAGCATCTGAAGAGCTTTCGGCGGGAGGCCAAGTTCAGCACTTGGCTGATTCAAATTGCCATCAACGAAGCGCGTATGAAGTTGCGGAAGAATCGTCCGCATTTGTACGAGTCGGTGGACGAGGGCAAGCAAACCAGCGATGGCGAGTACATACCCAAAGACTGGGCGGACTGGCGCGAGATACCCTCCGAACAGTTGAACCGCAAGCAGTTGCGCGAAGCGATTCAGAAGGCCATAGACTCTCTGAGCACGATCTATCGCGAGGTATTTGTGTTGCGCGACGTGCAGAAACTAAGCATTACCGAGACGGCTCAATCGCTGGGCATTACGGAAGCTTCGGTGAAAACGCGGCTGCTGCGGGCGCGCCTGCAAATGCGCGACGCGCTGGCACCGGGTCTGGACGGCGGTTGGAGTTTCGGAGACGGACACTGGAAGAAAGTGAGGCCCTGGTAATATGGCGGACCACACCAAGGAACTGGCAATCAACTGCCTGCACGTGGCGCAGGAGATTTCTAACTATCTTGAGGGCGAGATAGATGACGAGCTGCGTCGGCGCATGGAGGCGCACTTCTCTGGCTGTGCCCATTGCACGGCTATTTTGGATGGCACCAACAATGTGCTTCGGCTGGTGGGCGATGGTGAGATTTTTGAGCTGCCAGCGGGATTTAGCGCTCGACTGAAGGCACGTCTGGCAAAAGTGATGCACACAGTGTAGCGGCGTGTACCGGGATCAGGCGATCCCGGCGTCCTGTTCCAGTCCACAGGCGGCGAAGTTCCTCGCATCGGCCGCGTCTGGTTCTTGCATCTGGAACGTGATCTTCCAACTGCCATCGCTTTGCAAGGTCCACACTCGCGTCACTTTAAGGGAGTCATAGAAAACGTCACCATTATCCCGGCGGGTCAAACGGAAGCGCTCTTGGCCCCATACCCACGCCGTGCGGTCAAAAGATGTGACATAAGGAACCGATTGCACACAGTAAACCTGATGGGTGCGGAATAGTGCGGCAGCCTGCTCGCGCAAACACGCGCCAGAAGCTTCGCCTTCAACAGTTCCAAGACCGGGCGCGATGAGGGTGAAAGCAGGGGCAAACTGCGACAGCATCCTATCCACGTCGCCGGAGTTGTAGGCAGCGCGAATAGCGTTGCATGAGGCCAGAATCGAATAGTAGTCAGCCATGAATGGTGGAGTCTTCCGGAGAACGAGAGCGTCAGTGAATCTACACGCCCAAGCGGGCTGGTGCAAGTGTAGCGCCGAGAAAAATGCGGAACCTTCGCGCTCACGCCGTATTCTATGCGAGGACGATCATACGCGGGGAACTCCCGCGCTTTTTGCGAAAAACAGATCGAATGACTTGGTATGAAGAGGGAATCCGCGTAGTGCTGGGGTCGCTGGGGTTGTATGCAGCGGTGGGTGCGGTTTTTGCTATCGCGTTCTGCTTACAAGGCGTGCAGCGCGTGGATTCGCAAGCGGTGGGCACGGGCTGGGGCTTTCCTCTGCTGATTGCGCCGGGCGTAGTCGTCTTCTGGCCGCTGCTGTTGCGGCGCTGGATGGGCGGGGCTAGCGATCCGCCGCTTGCAGCTAATCCACATCGCGGAGTGAGTGGCATACAAGACCGAGAGATGCAGCGGTGACCCAACTATGATCCACCCCTTGCGGACTTCGCATCGCCACACGTGGCTTCTGCTTGCCGTGTCGCTACCCCTGCTACTGGTGTTGGCGCTATGGGACCGCGCACCGCAAACGATTCCTGCGGGTGCGTCGGCACGTTCCGTGCCACCGAGCGCGAGCGCTGGTAGGGGAGGTAGTCCGCCATGAGCGTACAGTACGCAGCCATCGGCTGGAGCCCAGCGAAGCGGGGATACGATCTAGCCATTGTCGTCGGCGTCGCCGTGTATCTGGTGCTGTTCGTGGGCGGCGGAACCCTGCTACGGCCCAATGCGACGACGGAAACGCTATTGATTCGCGGGCTCGGCACCGGCGCCTTCCTGCTGCTGCACGTGATTCTCTGCATTGGTCCACTGGCGCGACTGGATGCGCGTTTTCTGCCCCTGCTCTACAACCGACGGCATCTGGGCGTCAGCATGTTTCTGCTAGCGCTGGCGCATAGTGTTTTTTCGCTGATTCAGTTTCATGCCCTCGGCGATGTAAACCCGCTAGTGAGCCTATTTGTAAGTAACGAACGCTTTGGCAGCATCAGCCAGTTCCCTTTTCAAATGCTTGGGTTCTTTGCGCTGGTCATTTTGTTTGTGATGGCTGCGACCAGCCACGACTTCTGGCTGCGCAACCTGACCCCTATGGTTTGGAAGCGGCTGCACATGCTGGTGTATTGGGCATACGCGCTGCTGGTGGCGCACGTGGCTCTGGGAGCGTTGCAGTCGGAACGCAATCCGGTGCTCGCCGCGTTGCTGGCTGCGGGGGCGGCGACAGTGGTCACGCTGCATCTGCTGGCTGCCAGCAAAGAGGCGAGGCTGGATGGGACACGCTTGGCTGCTTCGGATGCCGGCTTTCTCGACGCGGGTGAAGTGGCGACGATTCCGGAAAAGTGTGCTCGGGTGGTTTCACTGGGCGGTGAGCGCATCGCTTTGTTTCGATACGACGGTAAGGTGTCGGCGGTCAGCAACGTGTGCCAGCATCAGAATGGACCGCTGGGCGAAGGGCGCATCCTTGGCGGGTGCATCACATGTCCTTGGCATGGGTACCAGTACCGGCCAGCAGACGGTGCGTCACCGCCGCCGTTCCACGAAAAGGTTTCGACATTTCGCACCAGAATTGTAGGCGGAAGAGTGCTGGTGCATCCGACGCCGCTGCCACCGGGAACGTATTGCGAGCCTGCGAAGATTGGCGGAGCGACTGTTCCGGCGGTCGAACCACCGCCGAAAGCAGGCCGCGAGTGAGCGACTTCTACGTCGGCTACTTACCTCCGCCGCCCAAGCTGCGGCATTTTCTCTGGCGGGTTGCGTTGGCGCTGATCGTAATGGGAGCCACCGTGGCAGTGGCGCTGATGTTGACACAGCAACCGTTTGCCGCCGCCACCTTTGAGTACGGTCACGAGCAGGAGTTTGTGGGTACAGTCCACACGCAGCCGTACCCGATGCTCGAGGTGACGCACAGTGGCGCGGATGCTGGTGCGCGCACGTTGCCCGACGGTTCGCGCACGTTGCTTGTGGCGACGGGCAAGCGCGGCGCAGATGCGTTGACTGTGGGCTGGGACGGGCGATTCGCCAAGGTGCGCGGCACTTTGATTCATCGCGACGGCAAGACCATGATTGAGGTTTCAGCACCGCTCGTTGCGGCGGACGCTACGCCGCCACCTTCTGCCGCTGCCGCAGAAATCCTCGTCGGTCCCGTCACCCTGACTGGCGAAATTGTGGATAGCAAGTGCTACCTCGGAGTCATGAATCCGGGGCAAGGCAAAGTCCACCGGGACTGCGCGGCGCGCTGCATCAGCGGCGGCGTTCCCCCAGCGCTGCTGACCAGCGGCATCGGTGGACAAAATGGGTACGCAGGCCAAACCGAGGTTGCTCTGCTGACCGACGTAAATGGACACGCGCCGAAGGGTAGCGAACGTCTGCAACTGCTGCGCTACGCCGGAGAACCGGTTGCGGTGAGCGGCACATTGTGGCGCACGGGTGGCATGTTTACGCTGCGAGCTGACCTGGCACACTTGCAGCCTATCCCGAGCGGCCTCGGTGGGCGCTAGGGTCAGTATGCGAGATGCTCCAGCGCTTGTAACCTTTGCCCGCTCAGCGAGTCATAGGTACAGGAGAAACCCATGAGAACGGTATTCGTATATCTGACCCTCGCTATTGCGCTGGCTGTGTGCGCGGTGTCACCCGCAGCTGCTGCAGAAAAAATCTTGCTGAACGTAGATCGCTCGGGACTGGCCCTGAAGGGTTACGACCCGGTCGCGTACTTTACTGACGGAAAGCCAGTGAGGGGGAATGCCTCATTCACCAGCGTGCTCGGTGGCGCACGCTACCAGTTTGCCTCGGCTGATCACAAGACGCTGTTTGACGCGAATCCGGCCAAGTACGCGCCAGCCTTCGGCGGCTATTGTGCCTACGGTGCATCAAAAGGCCATGCGGCGCCGACTTCCCCGGACGCCTGGCAGATTCTGAATGACCGCTTGATTCTGAACTATGACAGAGATGTGCAAGGCCTGTTCAATCAGGATCGCGCGGGCAACTTAAAACAGGCTGATGCCAACTGGCCCGGAATCGTGCAGAGTGAAGGCCACAACTAGCTGCATTCTCTCCCCGCCAGAAACACCCGGTTCGGCGTGCGGCTGGTTTCTGGCTAGTGATTGATGTTGAATTCCCTGCGAAAATACCTCCGAAAGAGAAGACACGATGAAGATTTTAGACTGGGTAGCACGGCTGGTGGCAATAGCGATTCTCGGCCAAACTCTGTTTTTCAAATTCACCGCTGCACCAGAGTCGGTTTATATTTTTGACAAGGTTGGGCTGGGTGCCCCGGGTCGCATTGGCAGTGGCGTAGCAGAGTTGATCGCGGCAGTTCTACTGCTGACGCTCTATGCGTGGCTAGGTGCGGTGCTGGCTTTGGGTGTGATTTCCGGCGCGATCCTGTCGCACCTAACGGTCCTCGGCATTGACGTGCAGGGCGATGGCGGGCTGCTTTTCGGTCTCGCTGTCGTCGTATTTTTGGCCTCGTTGGTGGTACTCTACCTTCATCGCCGTGAAATTCCGGTGATCGGGGATCGGTTGTGATGAGTGAGCAGAATTCTCTAATTCTGGCAGCCCGGCAAGTGTTGAGCCAAGGCCGCGACTTGTTGGCTGCGTTGGACGCGGAGATGTATTGCAGAAAGCCTGCGCCGGGCCGGTCGTCTATTGGCGACCACTACCGGCACATTCTCGACCATTTTTCGTGTTTGCTGGAAGGTCTGCCCACGCATCAGGTGGATTACGATGATCGGGAGCGGGACGTTCGCATCGCCGAAGATCGCGACTTTGCGGCCTGGCTCACTGAAAGTTTGCTGGAACAGTTGGAACAGTTGGGGGCTCGCTGCGGCGATGCTCTTGCCGCACCTATGACGGTAACCTACTCGGTCGGCTACGGCGGCAGCACTCCCGACACCATGAGTTCTACGGTGGGACGCGAAGTGGCGTTCTCAGTCAGCCATGCAGTGCATCATTTTGCCATTGTGCGCCTGTTGGCGGAGACCTTCGGTTCACGGCTGCCCAAGGACTTCGGCGTGGCCCCCTCCACCCTCAAACACCTTGCCAGCGATAGCGTGTTGGCCTCGTAGCCGACCCTTGTGCACCCTTTCATTGCTCGTGGATGCAGATCAGCCCAGGTACCTGCTGGGCATGAACCGCGATGAGCAATTGGCACGACCGACGGCGCTGGGGCCGCAAGCCACCCGACTCGACCGCGTGCGCTGCCTCTATCCTCGCGAAGCTAGCGGCGGCACCTGGATTGGCGTGAATGAGCACGGCACGGCGCTCGCCCTGCTGAACTGGAATCTGCCCCTCCGGCATCGGCATCCACGAAAAACCACTAGCAGCCGCGGAGAAATTATTCCGCGCCTACTGTCATGTTCCACGGTGCGCGCCGCCAGTGCCCGCTTGCGCGGGTTAGACCTGAAACTCACGCCCCCGTTCCGGCTGGTGGGGGTCTTCCCCGCAGAACAATCCGTGCGCGAGTGGCGATGGGATGGCCTAACTCTAAACACCTGTCGCCTATTGTGGCGAACCTTCCACTGGTATTCGTCGTCGCTGGGGGATGATCGAGCCGCCTCAGGACGGGCAGCGATTATGGCAGACGCAGCCGATGCGCGAAAAGCGGGCCGCTTTGCGTCGAGTCGCACGGCATGGCTGCGCAGACTGCATCGCGCCCACGGGGAACAACCCGGACCGTTTGGCATTTGCGTTCACCGGCCCGAGGTAGGCAGCGTCAGCTACACAGAAGTTCTGTGCCAGCCCCAAGGGATCCGCTGTTACCACCTGCCCGGGCCGCCGTGCAGGCCAGCCGCACCACCCGAAACTCGCCGCCTGAAAGTTCACATCTAATAGCAAATGAAAGACTTATGTGGCATTCACACTCTGGTTGATATACTTGTATGATTTAATTTTTGCTCCCAGAATGGGATTGATTTATGACTTTTAGGCCTTTTGCTGCAACACTTATAGCTGCCTTGATTACTACGGCTGCCTTAGCCGACACCATTACCCTGAAAAATGGGGATCACATCACGGGAACCGTGGTTAGCTCCGATGGTAAGGAAGTCGTCTTCAAGACAGACTTTGCCGGTGAGATCAAAGTGCAGGTCTCGACGATTCAGAGCCTTAGCAGCGACAAGACCCTCTATGTAGTGAGCACTGATAAGAAGACGGTGAGCGGCACCGCCACGCTGCAAGGTTCGGACTTAGTGGTAGCGACCAAGGCTGGGGCACCGGTCACGGTTCCAGTGGCAAGCGTCGCTGTGATTCGCGACCAAGCGGCAGAAAAGGCTTACGAGGCTAGCCTGCATCCCAGTTGGAAGAGAAATTGGGACGGTGGGCTGAATATTGGCTTTTCTCTGGCACGTGGCAACAGCCAGACCACCAATTTGGGTACGGCATTCACCGCCGCTCGCACTACCCTGCATGACAAGACTACGCTGTACGCGACATCTATCTACGCGACCAATGACACTCCGGGTTCCTCTGGCACCACCGCCAATGCGATTTTGGGCGGTGCCCGTTACGACCACAACCTGACACCGGGTGTATTCGCATACGGTGCGGGTGACTTTCAACACGATGAGTTGCAGAATCTTGACCTGCGTTCGATTCTGGGTGGCGGTATCGGCTTCCATGCCATCGCCACCAAAAACACGACGCTCGACCTGCTGGGGGGCGTGAACTACACCCGCGAGCACTACAGCATCCCGGCCGTGGGCGAAGTGGCAGCCTCTAGCGTGACCAATAGCTTTGCCGCCGCTACCATTGGCGACAACTGGACTCACCAGCTTGGCGCGGCGACTGTGCTGACGCAGGATTTGTTCTTTTACCCAAGTTTTTCTGACGGCAGCTATCGCGGTACCTTCGATTTCGGCTCGGTGACCAAGATCAGCAAATGGCTGGGTTGGCAGTTTGGCTTTAGCGACCGCTACGCCAGCGCACCACCTTCTGGCATCAAGAAGAATGACGTGATCTTTACCACCGGCTTGAACTTCGCATTTAAGCACTAGAGCTAAACTTGTTGCAGCAGCAGTGGGATGGGCGCAGGCCTGAAGGACTCAGTTCTGCGCGCTCTCGTTTTGGGCGCTGTGATGCCGTTGCGCAGAAATCGAATCGCGTACCCGCTGCCGAACATCCAAAACAAATACATTCTGGGCACTGCCTTGGCATTCCACTAAGGTTTAAGGAAACAAAACTCATGAACCTGCTTTACAGCTACTTGCGCCGCTACTGGCAACTGGTACTGGTGGCGCTCTTTCTCGCCGCAATCAACCAGACGTTTTCGCTGATGGATCCGTGGATCTTCAGTCATGTGGTGGATGGCTATGCCACCAAGCCACAGACCATGCCAGCAGCCGAGTTCCTGCGTGGTGCCGGGCTACTATTGGCTGCGATGGCAGGGGTGGCTTTCGTTTCGCGAGTGGCCAAGAACTTTCAGGATTACTTTGTTAACGTGATTGTGCAGCGGGTGGGCGCGGAGATGTACTCGGACGGCATTCGCCATTCGCTGGAATTGCCGTACGCAGTGTTTGAGGACCAGCGCAGCGGCGAGACGCTGGGCAAACTCCAGCGCGTGCGCATTGACGTGGAAAAGTTCATCAACGCTGCCATTGGCGTGCTGTTTACTTCGCTGGTGGGAATCATCTTCGTCATCGTGTATGCGTTCACTGTGCACTGGTCAATCGTGCCCGCGTTTGCCATCACCGTGCCGCTGCTAGGCTTCATCAGTTCGATTCTCAGCCGCCGCATTAAGACGATGCAAAAGGTGATCGTAAGTGAGACCACCGCTCTGGCAGGTTCGACCACGGAGTCGCTGCGCAATATCGAACTGGTAAAGAGCCTGGGGCTGGCGCACCAAGAGATCGGACGACTGAACGCCACGACTGGGAAAATCCTGAAGCTGGAACTGAAGAAGGTCCGTTATCTGCGCAGTTTAAGCTTCATTCAGGGGACGTCAGTTAACTTCCTGCGGGTTTCGCTGCTGTTTCTAATGCTGTTTCTGATCTATCAACACCAGATCACCGTGGGGCAATTTCTGGCGCTGATGTTCTATTCATTCTTCATCTTTACGCCCCTGCAGGAACTGGGCAACATCATCAACACCTATCGCGAGACGGAAGTTTCACTGGGCAACTTCCAGTCGATTCTGGATACACCGCGCGATCCGAAACCTGCTGACCCGATGGCGATTGACCACTTGATGACGCTGCAATTCGACGACGTGTTGTTTACCCATCCCACGGCAACGCGGCCGGCTCTGTGCGGTATCAACTTTAGTGCGGCACGCGGCGATACCATCGCCTTCGTCGGCCCCTCCGGTGCGGGCAAGAGCACACTCGTAAAGCTGCTGGTTGGTCTCTATCCGCCAGAAAAAGGCCACATCCTGTACAACAACGTAGATAGCTCGCGCATTGATCTGGATTCGTTCCGAGAAAGCATTGGCTTTGTGACGCAAGACGCGCAATTGTTCTCTGGCTCGATTCGCGAGAACCTGCAATTCGTTAAGCCCGGCGCAACCGATATCGAGTGCATGGACGTACTTCGCAAAGCGGCTGTGGAGTCGTTGCTGAGCCGAGCCGACCGCGGGCTCGATACGGTCATTGGCGAAGGCGGGGTGAAGCTTTCCGGTGGAGAAAAGCAGCGACTTTCCATCGCGCGCGCCCTGCTGCGGCGGCCACAGTTACTCGTTTTCGACGAAGCTACATCGTCGCTTGACTCGCTGACCGAAGAGGAGGTCAGCCGCACCATCCGCGACATTGCCCGCGCACAGGAAGGTATCACCATCCTGATCGCGCATCGGCTTTCGACCATCATGCATGCCGACCGCATCTTGGTGCTGGAACGAGGCAAGATCGCCGAACAAGGCAGCCATGAGGAACTGGTAGCGCAGAAGGGCTTGTACTACGCGATGTGGCGGCAGCAGGTGGGCGAAGGGCAGGCCGTGGAAGCCTAGGAATTCTGCTTTGGTTGAAACAGCAAGGGCGGCGAATCATCTCCGCCGCCCTTTTCGCCTCAACACCCCGGCGTCAGTCGCCAGAACTTGGTTTGGCGGCGGTCACTTCCCATCGGCCTTCCTCGACCCGTCCGGTGCGGTCAAAGGAGTGCCCAGTGATGAGGCCGAGCACGAACCAGCCCAGCACCAGCGCACCGAAGGCGAAGATCGTGTCCCCAACCATACGCAGCCAACGCAGCGTATTCATCGGACCATGGTGCATGAACTCCGAGGAGCGAGCATACCAAGTGCCATACTCGACCGAAGCCCACAACTGCATCAGACCAATGGGCAACAAACTGATTAGCACCATCAGCGCCAAGCCGATGTTAATCGTCCAAAACGCCAGTGCGACGGGCTTACTCTTCCAAGCCATTCCGGGCCGCAACGCGCGCAGACAAAACAGCATAAGCCCCAAACCCAACATGCCGTACACCCCGAAGAGCGCCGTATGAGCGTGTACCGGCGTTAGGTTTAAGCCTTGGCTGTAGTAAAGAGCAATAGGCGGATTGATCAGAAAACCAAACAGCCCTGCCCCCACGAAATTCCAGAATGAGACCGAGACAAAGAAGTAGACCGGCCACTTGTAGGCAGTGACCCAGCGAGCCTTGTCGCGATCCCGCACCAGACGAATGTTCTCCCAGGCCTGAAAGCCAATCAGCGCCAGCGGCACGACTTCCAAAGCGCTAAATACAGCTCCAAGCGCGAGCACAACATCAGGCGTCCCCGCAAAGTACAGGTGATGGAAGGTGCCAATGATGCCACCGGAGAGGAAGATGGCGGTGGAGAACAGCACAGCTCGCGTCGCCGAACGAATTTCCAGCAGCTTGAGCCGGGTGAACAAGAAGGCGATCACTACAGTTGCGAACACTTCAAAGAAGCCTTCTACCCAGAGATGCACCACCCACCAGCGCCAGTATTCCGCAGTCAGCAGATTGCTGCGTGAGCCATACATAAGGCCCGCAGCGTAGAACAACGGGATGGCGATGCTGGAGACGAGAAAGAGCAGCAGCAGTGAATGGCCTTCATCGCGGCGCGCCAGCGCCGGTTTGAGGCCGCGCCACATGAGCCATAGCCAGAAGCAGAGGCCGCCGAAGAGCAAAATCTGCCAGAAGCGGCCCAGGTCTACGTATTCGTAGCCTTGGATGCCGAACCAAAAGCTATCGAGGTTGCCGAGTTTGTGTTCAATGCCCGCCCATTCGCCCGCCAGCGAACCCACCACTACAGCCACCACCGCGACGAACAGGATGTTGACACCAAGGCGCTGGCCTTTGGGCTCGGCACCGCTGACGGCTGGGACAATATACAGTCCTGTCGCGAGCCAACTGGTAGCGATCCAGAAGATGCCAAGCTGCAAGTGCCAGGTGCGGACGACTGCGTAAGGCAGCCAGCGATCCAGCGGGATGCCGTAGAAGCCGGAGCCTTCCACGCCATAATGCGCGGTTAGAGCTCCGAGGCCGACCTGTACTACCCAGAGCGCCGCCACCACAAAGAAGTATTTGACGGTGGCTTTCTGCGACGGAGTGGGGTCGAACCCAAGCAACGGATCGCGTTCGGGAATGGACTGGCCGAGCGGCAGTCGCTCTTGCGCGGCGAAGTACCAGACCATGCTTCCAATGCCCGCCAGCAGCATTACAAAGCTGATGACGCTCCACACCACTGTACCGCCGGTGGGGCGATTACCCACCAACACTTCATGCGGCCAGTTCTGGGTGTAACTCACCTCGCTGCCGGGGCGGTTGGTGGAGGCGGCCCATGAAGTCCACCAGAAAAAGGTGCTCATGCTGCGCAATTTGGAGGGATCGGTTAGCGCACCGCGGGGAATGGCGTAGTCGTTGCGACCATTGCTAAATACGTCGGCATAGTGGGTAGCCAATTCTTCGAAGGCTTCGGCGCGCACCGGATCAACGGTGATGCGGCCCGTGGCGGGGTCATAGGAGTTGCGGCGCATGGTTGCTTGCAAGCGACTCTGCAAGCCGCCCTGCTTTTCGGGGGAAAGTGCGTCATAGTTCACGGCACCTTCGGCCTGCGCCCAGCGGTTGAGGATGAAAACTGATTCGCGATGCAGCCAGTCGGCGGACCAATCGGGAGCCACATAGGCACCGTGCCCCCAGACTGTGCCAACCTCTTGCCCGCCCACCGACTGCCAGGCGTTTTGACCATCGAGAATCGTGCTGCCAGAGAACAGCACTTTGCCTTCGGTGGTCACCACCTCAGACGGAATGGGCGGTGCGTTTTGAAGCACGTGGTAGCCCACGCCTCCTAGAACGGCGAAGCCGATTGCCATCACCAGCCCCAGTCCGATCCATAGTTTGCGGTATTCCATGAGTAGACCTTTCCTTACTTTGGGATTTTCGATTTCGGAGTGCGATGTGCATTGTTACACGGGTGCGATCGCCCGCTCCATCGCAATCGCGCGCGGGAACAGGATGTTGTTTTCCAAATGAATGTGCTGATGCAGGTCAGCCTCAAGCTCTTGCAAGCCATGGTACAGGGCAAGGAAAGTAGGACAGGCGTCGGGTGGCGCTACGTATCCCCCAGTCAGTCCACGCAAGCGAGCTAAATGCTCCCCGGCGGAATCATGCTCGGCAACCATCATTTCAATTGGGTTTTGCACGGTGCCGAATACCAAGCGTCGCGGGTTCTCACCCGAAGGGTGGGTCTGTTCAATCTGCTGGATGTGTGGGAAGAGGACTCGTTCTTCCTTCATCAGGTGCATGTCGAGTTCATCGGCCATTTCGCCGAAGCACCGCTCGATTTCGCGAACTTCGGCGTGCCGTTCCCCGTGGCGAGAGGCCACTTTGACGGCTAAGGGACGCAGCCGTAGTAAGGCCTCTTTGGTGTACTGGTGATGGTCTTCCAGAATGTGATCTATCAGGTCACGGAGTGGAAGCGTTTGCCAATCTATGACGGGATGCGAGCCTTCACTCGCAGATATTATTTCTTCCAACTGCCGCAAAACGGTGGCGATGGAAACACCTTTTTCAATACATACCTCTGCCAGCGGACGCTTGCCACCGCAACAGTAGTCAATCCCAAAGCGTTCAAATACCTTGGTGGCTGCAGGGTTTTCAATGGCAATCTCTCGTACCGTTTGTTCTGTGGTTATCATGGTGAACTCACCTCACGTGGGCAGGCTCTGCGCGCCCAAGCATCAATCTATGCGCGTGAAGCTGGGGTGCCGATGACTTTTGTCACGGCTTGGGATTGGAAGATCCGGGGAAGGGACAGCCGCAGATTCCGAGCAAATAGGGACTGGCTATTCACTCGATTGCAACAGCGCGGTGAGCGCGGTGGCATTGAGCAGCGTCACCTGACGCCCCTCAACGCGGATCATGCCTTCGGCTTGCAGCCGGCTCAGGTTGCGCGACACCAATTCGCGCACGGTGCCAATGTGCGCCGCAAGTTCTTGATTGTTGACCGGGAGGGCAAAGGACGGGCCTTCTGGAGTGTGCTGACCGTCCCGCGCATACCGCAGCAGCAGCGATGCCAGCCGTGAGCGCACCGTGGTGAAGGATAGTTCTTCAATGATGGCCACGAGGCCGCGCAACCTGCGCCCCACGACCCGCAAAACCTTGAGCGCCACGGTGGGATGCTCCAGACACAGCGCATGGAAGTGGTGTTTGTGCACAAACCAGACGACGACAGCATCGGCCGCAGAAGCCGATGCTGGATAGTTACCACCATCGAACACCGGCAACTCGGCCACGCTGCTGCCCGGACCTTCCACAGCCAGCACCTGCTCGCGACCGCTGGGCGAACTCTTAAAGATGCGCACGTGGCCGGAAGCAATGAGCCATAAGCCCGGACACTCATCGCCCTCAGAAAAAATCAGCTCTCCGGTGGCAAAGCGGTGGCGCTCGGCGTGCTGCGCCAGATATTGCGATTCTGCTGGTGAAAGGTCAGCAAACAGCGGCGCAGTGCGCAATACTTCTTGTGCCGTTGCTTCTGCACCTGACGAGGGAGCGATCGTCTTTAGGTCAGCCATCGGTCGCTATGCCCTGCCCCGGATTTTGGCCGCCCACCAGCGGGTGCCGACCAGCAGGAAACGCCAGTCAGAGAAAAACTCCGGTGGCTTGCCTTCAAAAGCGTGGCCGACAAATTGGAAGGCCCATCCCCCAACAAACAGAGTTAGTGCCAACAAGCCCAGACGGGTAGGACCGAACACGGCGGCAATCATCGCTACCACACCCACAACGAGTGAGAGCAGAATCATTGGGATACCGATGGTGTGGCAAAAACGGTTGACTGGATGCTGGTGGCTGGTCGCATAGTGCGCGATCCATTCGTCCCATGTACGGTTGCCGAGCATAGAAGTCCCCCCTTTTGAGGTCGAAAGCAGTGTACTCCCAACAGTTGTAATTGGTGCGGTCCCGGCGAATTACTAGAATCGGACTAACCGCCAAAGGCAATGCCGTGCTTTTCGCGTCCAAGCGCGACCACTACTGCCGCTATGGTAAACGCCAGAAACGCCGTCATCGCCATGGCGTTGGCATAGCTGGTGCGCTCCGCCAAAATAGCCTCGATGTAGGCAACCGAACCGGCCAGCAGCACGCCGCACTGGTAGGCAAAGCCGGGCAGAAATCCGCGTACCGAGTCGGGTGACATCTCCGAAAGATGCGCAGGGATGACGCCCCATGCGCCCTGCACCATAAATTGGATCAGAAATGCCCCTGTGATTAGTAGTCCCAGTGAAGGCGCGTAGGCCCAAAGCGGCACCAGCGCCGCCGCTGACAAGAGCGCCACAATCATCATACGGCGGCGTCCGTGGCGATCAGAAAGAAAGCCGAACACCAGCCCACCCAGAATCGCACCCACCATGGAAATTGCCGTGATGCCCGCGCGCTGCGTCGGCCCCAATCCCCAGTGCCGCTGCAAAAAGGTGGGAAACATGTCCTGCGTCCCATGCGAAGCGAAGTTCATCATCATCATCAAGCAGGTGAGGTAGAGAAAGAGCTTCCAGTTAGCGGCGAGTGTGCGGCCCAAGCCGCTCCAATCGTGGTGGCGCGTCTTCTGCCAAACTTCGGATTCCTTCACCTGCAGCCGCACGAAGAGCGCCAGCAAAGCTGGCACTCCGCCAATGAAGAACATGGGCCGCCAGCCATAGCGGGGGAAAACGAAGAAAAAGCAGACTGCCGCCAGCAAGTATCCGAGTGCGTAACCCTCTTGCAACATTCCCGAGACAATGCCACGCCACTTGGCTGGAACCTTTTCCATCGCCAGTGACGCACCCACGCCCCACTCGCCACCCATACCAATCCCAAATAACGACCGCAGCACCAGGAATGCGGTAAAGCTGTGGACAAACCCGGTCATCACTTCGACGACCGAATAAAAAACCAAGTCAATCATCAGCGGCAGGCGGCGGCCATAGCGATCCGCCATGAGTCCAAAAATGAACGCACCCAACGGTCGAAATGCCAAAGTAAAGGTGATGGAGAGTGCCACTTCCGCGTCCGACTTATGAAATTCCTTGGCGATGGCTGTGAGCGCGAAGATCACCAGAAAAAAGTCAAAGGCATCTAGGGTCCAGCCGAGGAAGCCTGCGACAACAGCCGCCGTTTGGCCTTGCGGCGGCGGGGGCGGCGATGTTGTGGTGCCTGTTGCAAGGGCGGCGTTCGCCACGTTTGGCTTTGGGTCAGTCAAGCATCGTCCTCTAACAAGCGAGAAGTCCCAATGAGCTTAACAGGTGGCATGGTCGTCGCCAATGGTTGCCAAGATGGCACCCCGCGCCTTGGCGAACCGTTCGCTTCTCGAGGCCCGCATCAGCGTTTCCCAGGCATGAGTCCCAGCGCAAGATCGTCGGCGGCGCACAGGGGTGCGAGAATATTGAAATGCCAGTCTCCTCGCCAACCCGCACGCTCAACGCCCCGAACTTTCTATACGGTACGGCGTGGAAAGAAGACCGCACCGCCGCACTCACCAACCTGGCTCTTTGTACGGGCTTTCGCGGCATTGATACGGCCAACCAGCGCAAGCACTACCACGAAGTCGCGGTGGGGGCAGGTCTGGCCGCTGCTTATCGCGATGGCATCGTCACGCGCGGCGAGGTTTTTTTACAGACCAAATTTACTTATCAGGCTGGGCAAGATCACCGTCTGCCTTACGATCCGCGTGCGCCACTCGCGGAACAAGTGGCGCAATCCATGGCAAGCTCTCTGGAACACTTGGGCACCGACTACGTGGACAGCTATGTGCTGCACGGCCCGGCCTCGCGCTACGGGTGGACGGACGCCGACGCTGACGTCTGGCAGGCAATGCAGCAGGAACGTGATGCTGGCCGCACCCGCTGCCTCGGCGTCAGCAACATCGCACTACCGCAGTTGCAGCAAATGATGGAGGCGCATCGAGAGGCGCCTGCGTTCGTGCAAAATCGCTGCTATGCAGTTATGGGATGGGATCGCGAGGTGCGCGATTTTTGCCGCGAGCAGGGAATCATCTATCAAGGGTTTTCACTACTAACGGCGAATCCTGCGGCTTTGAGGCACCCGCTCATTCAAGGTGCGGCAACGAAGCACGACGCCACCCCGGCACAGATCCTCTTCGCCTTCGCGCGCGCCGTCGGGATGTTGCCCCTGACTGGCACTGTAAGCCCCGAGCATATGCGCGCAGATATCGCCGCACTCGACGTTGCACTTTCACCCAATCTGGTAAGCATGATCGAGGCCATTGCAGAATGAGTGATTCCACGCAAGGCTGATACTCTATGCGGGAATTCAATGCGGGAATTCAATGCGGGAAAAGAACTCAGGTAGGCCGGGCGTCTGCCCTGACACGCGGAAAAGACCCCCTGCCAGCGGATCATCCTGACTCTTGCAATTCCCACCGGCAGTGGTAACGTAAATGTCGAAATAGCCAACGCCGCCAAAGGTGAGGCTCGATGTCTTGCCGGTCGGGAACTTAATCGTCCGATCCACTGTGCCGTCCGGTCGAAGGCGTACCAGACGTCCTCCATCCCATAGCGCGGACCACAGATACCCCTCCGCATCCAAGCTGGCACCATCTGGAAATCCGTCCTTTTCGGTAAAGCGCGCAAACACCCTACGATTGCTGATGGCGCCATTCTCTATGTTGTAGTCGTACTGGCAGATTTCTCGGGCGAAGGAGTCGGTGTGATAGAAGCCTTGCTTATCGGGAGTGAATGCCATGCCGTTGCTGCACCCGACATTTTCCAGCAGTAAGTGGAGGCTGCCGTCAAGGTCAAGGCGGTAGAGTCTGCCGGGGCGTTCGGCTGTGGACATGGTGCCGCAAAAGACGCGCCCGCGCGGGTCGGCGATCACGTCATTGAATCGCGTGGCTCGCTCTTCTGCTATTTCTGCCACGAGCTCGTTCAGGACGCCCGCGCGCCTTCGCGCAATGGTGCCACGATCCATGAACAACAACAATGTGCCATCGGCTTGTACGGTGAACCCGCCCACGGGACGGCCCTGATAACACTGCTCGTGCTTTCTAGTAGCTGGGTCAAAGCGGAACAGTCGGCCCGTAGGAATGTCCGTCCAATAGAGACATTGCTCGATGGGGTGCCACAGCGGGTTTTCCCCAATCTCGCAGGCATAGTCCGCGATGAGTTCAGGCTGCACTTCGGGGCAGTCAGTCTCTTGCTTTGGCACGGCTCGTCTCCCCACTTGGGATTGCTAATGATACGGCAGTCAGGATATCGTGGCGCATGGAATTTTGTGCGTACTTTACAAGTCTATTTTCTTCAAGAAGCGAGGCGGAATGAGCGACGCTACGAAGCCTCTGCGCTCGACGGCGTGGTTTGGCCGCACTGACAAAGATGGCTTTATCCATCGCAGTTGGATGCGAAACCAAGGGCTGCCCGGTGACGTGTTTGACGGGCGCCCGGTCATTGGCATCTGCAACACATGGTCTGAACTGACGCCCTGTAACGCTCACATGCGCGAACTGGCCGAGCGGGTGAAGCGCGGCGTGTGGGAGGCAGGCGGACTGCCGCTGGAGTTCCCGGTGATGTCCACTGGCGAGACGAACCTGCGCCCAACGGCTATGCTCTTCCGCAACCTCGTCAGCATGGACGTGGAAGAGAGTATTCGTGGCAACCCGGTGGATGGCGTGGTGCTGATGTGCGGCTGCGACAAAACGACGCCAGCGCTGGTAATGGGCGCAGCCAGTTGCGACATCCCTGCGATCGTGGTCTCGGGCGGGCCTATGCTCAACGGCAAGTTCCGCGGCAAAGATATCGGCTCGGGCACTGATGTTTGGCGCTTTAGCGAAGCAGTGAAAGCGGGCACCATGTCGCAGGAGGAGTTCAGCGAAGCGGAGTCCTGTATGTCGCGCTCCGCCGGACACTGCATGACTATGGGCACCGCCTCCACCATGGCTGGGATGGTGGAAGCGCTGGGATTGACTCTGCCGCACAACGCAGCCATTCCCGCAGTGGATTCCCGCCGCAAGGTGCTGGCACATATGTCCGGACGCCGCATAGTGGAGATGGTACGCGAGGATTTGGTGCTCTCGAAGATTCTAAAGCGCGAGGCATTCGAAAATGCCATTCGCGTGAACGGCGCACTGGGCGGATCCACCAATGCGGTGATCCACTTGCTTGCCATTGCAGGTCGCATTGGCGTACCGATGACGCTAGACGACTGGGACCGCGTGGGCCGCAACACGCCGACGCTGGTGGACATCATGCCCTCGGGCCGATTCCTGATGGAAGACTTTTACTATGCGGGCGGGGTGCCCGCAGTGGTGCGCGCCTTGGCTGAACACAATTTGTTGCACCGGGATGCACTCACCGTCACGGGCATCTCGATTGCGGAGAACTGCAAAGATGCTGCCAACTGGAACGAACAAGTAATCCGGCCTATAACGCGGCCGCTAGTAGAGCAAGGCGGTATCGCTGTGCTGCGGGGTAATTTGGCACCTGGCGGCGCAGTGCTGAAGCCCTCGGCAGCGTCGCCGCACTTGATGCAGCACAAAGGCCGGGCCGTGGTGTTTTCCACCATTGAGCACTACTACGAACGCATCGCAGATCCAACTCTTGACATAGATGAGAACTCGGTGATGGTGCTGCAAAATTGCGGACCTATGGGATATCCGGGCATGGCGGAGGTGGGCAACATGGGCCTGCCTGCCAAGGTACTGGCAAAGGGCATCACAGACATGGTGCGCATTTCTGATGCGCGGATGAGTGGCACAGCCTACGGCACGGTGGTGTTGCATGTTTGCCCCGAGGCCGCTGCGGGCGGGCCGCTGGCTCTGGTGCGCGATGGTGACATGATCGAACTGGATGTAGCCGCGCGGCGCCTTCATCTGGACGTTTCGGACGAAGAGCTGGAGCGTCGCCGCAAGCAATGGCAGCCATTGTTGCCGGCGCAGAACGGCGGCTACCAGCAAATGTATATTCAGCACGTGATGCAGGCGTCAGAAGGTGCCGATCTGGATTTTCTGGTGGGCCGCCGCGGCACCATCGTCACCCGCGAATCGCATTAACTGGTGCACAACTGGCGCTGCACACCAGCGCAACAACAATTGAATTGGACTTATGGGAGGTACAAGGATGTTTGCGAGCTATCCAAGCCTAAGGGGCCGCGTAGTAGTCGTCACCGGCGGCGCCAGCGGTATTGGCGAGGCGATTGTGGAAGCCTTCGCCACGCAAGGCGCGCAGGTTGCATTTCTCGACGTGCAGGATGCCGCAGCACAGCAACTGGTAAAACGCCTCGAAGCCGCAGAGTTCACCAAACCCGCCTACTACCACTGCGATTTGACGGACGTGGATGCGCTGCAGGCGACCGTTAGCACAATCGTCCAGCGCTTTGGAACGATAGATGTTCTAGTGAACAATGCGGGCAACGACACCCGACACGCCGTCGCGGATGTGACCCCCGCTTATTGGGATCAGTGCATCGCCATTAACTTGAAGGCGCAATTCTTTATGGCTCAGGCTGTGATTCCGGCGATGCGTAAGGCGGCGCGTGGGTCCATCATCAACATGAGTTCGATTGCATGGGCAATTCCCTCGACTGGCCTGCCTGTGTATGTGACCGCAAAGGCTGGCATCGTTGGCATCACGAGGACGCTGGCGCATGAACTGGGTGCGGATCATATCCGCGTCAACTGTGTGATGCCGGGCGCGGTGACGACCGATCGGCAAAATCGGCTGTGGCTGACCGAAGAATATGTTGCAGAGATTCTGGCGCGGCAGGCGCTCAAGCGCATGATTGCGCCTGAAGAGGTGGCGCGGCTGGTGCTGTTTTTGGCAGCGGACGACAGCGCCGCCATCACAAACCAGAACTGCGTGATTGATGCAGGATGGATTTAGACAAGTTGCAACGGGAAGTGTAGCGGAGAGCGCTGATTGCTGACCGGAAAGAAGTGGTGGCCAGAGACGGACTTGAACCGCCGACGCCGGCCTTTTCAGGGCCGCGCTCTACCGACTGAGCTATCTGGCCACATTGCGCAAATCCAGCAGCAGACGCTGAGGACTTTCTAGCCGGACGCGCCCCATTTTCTGCGCGCGCCGCAAGCTGGTGGCGAAAAAATAGTATAACAAATTGCCCGGCCCTTCCGCGATCTGCCGCCATTTGCGGGCCATGCTCACTCTGGAAGCTCCGCCGAGAGTCTCAACCCAATTAGCCTAAATACCGCGCCAATTGTGGGGCAACCGCGGGCCTCACTCACACCATTGACGCAACCTTCCGGAAGGCGTACATTCTTCCGATTACCCCGGTTTCCGTTTCATTCGAACCAACCATCTCAGGAGGCATCGGCCTTGTTCTCTTTTCCACGTACCCACTTTGCCATGGCGGCTCTGCTCGCTCTCATCGTCAGCTCGATTCCAGTGCAAGCGCAATGGACGAGCAGCGCCAACAGCAACACGCCCATCATCATCCGCAGCGGCGGCCAGTTCCAGTCCAAAATCTCTCCGCGCGCTGATGGCGGCTTCTACGTCAGTTGGTTCGACAACAATCCCAACGGCAACCCGGCTTACGGATACGACGTATATGTACAGCGCCTTGATGCGGGCGGGGTGGGTCAGTTCGCAGGCGGGGCACTCATCGCCGACCTGGGCCTCAGTTCCACGCAGGACTACGGCCTGGATCAGGACAGCTCCGGGAACGGTCTGGTGGCGTTTCTCGACGACCGCAACAGCCATGCCAATGCTCAGGTTACGGCAGCCAAGATCACTGCCTCCGGTACGCAGCCTTGGGGCACGCTCGGCATCAGGATGACCAACGACAGCCTGTTCCACGGGAATCCGAAGATTGTGGGTACCTCCGATGGCAACGCAGTGGTTGCGTGGATCAGCAACAGCAGCGTGGTGCTGCAAAAGCTCGACCCGAATGGTTTGCCGCTATGGGGCAACGGAGTCACCCTAAGTGAGGCTGGTGCCAATTACAGCGTGGCAGACCTGCACGCCTCCGGTAACGGAAGCGTGATTATCAGCTATGTGCGCGACACCGGATTCTTCAGCAACCGTCACCTGCTGGCCAACAAAATCTCCGCGTCGGCGCAGCTGATGTGGGGCACTCAGGGCGTTGCCGTGTTCGACGGCGGCTCGCTGCAGTTCGGCAACTTCCCCAAGTTTGTTTCCGATGGCGCGGGTGGGGCAGTGTTGGGCTGGTACAGCAGCAGCCCCGGCCTGCAATCCTTCGCGCAGCATTTGGATACCAATGGCGCTGAGCTCTACCCCCACAACGGGGCGCTTGGCTCCACCAACGGTGCAGACATTCAGGTGGAGCCTTCCGTCTCCTATCGTGCCGCGACCAGCGAGGTCTTCTTGTTCTGGACCGAAGAAGATCAGTTTCAGACGGTAATCGGGGTTTCTGGGCAAAAGTTTGACGCAATCGGCACCCGCCAGTGGGGCAACAATGGCGTGACCGTGGTACCGAAAACATCCACCTCGCAGATTTTTGTCAATAACGTGCAGAGTCAGGACGGCGCGCTGGTTTCCTGGATCTCCGAGCCCTCATTTGGCCAGGATACGATCAGTGCGACACGCTATGACAATGCCGGAGGCGTGGCCTGCAAGCAGTTCTACGAGTCATCGTTCGTGACTTCAAAGTCGCGCCCCGGCGCCGCCATAAACGTCGCTACAGGCATGACCCTGACCACGTGGGAGGACAGCCGCAATCCGCAGACCGACATCTATGCGCAGAACATTAATGCCGATTGCTCACTCGGCTACGTGCCGCTGAAGTGTTCGGACGTAACCCCGCCAACCTTTAGCTGCACCAACCACAAGTTGAAGGCAACTGACACTCTGACTGGCCTGGCCCACGACGGCGACAAGTTAACCTTCAGCATCAACGGTGCCAGCTATACCGCACCAGTCACGGGACGTACGGCGACCGTCAGCGTAACGGGCATCGGCAGCAATACGGTGCAACTGACGAACCCCTCGGGCTGCTACGCACCGAAGGCGGTGCAGTGCCAGTAAGAGTCAATGCTTGCGCGGCGTAGAAAATGAGGCGTGCAAGACGCAGCGGCGGAGCCTATGGCTCCGCCGCCTTTTTTGTGGACAAATTCAGTAAAATGATAAAAATGTAAGTCTTTTGCGTTTCTGCGCCTCAGTGCCTCAGCGTTGGACTTTGGTTCTGACTCTCCACGCCGCCAATCACTGTCTCGCTGCACAGGTTTACGCCAAACCAGTAGGCAATCTCGCGGTAATCCTTCACATCGAAGATGGCGAGGTCGGCGTCTTTGCCGGGCTCAATGCTTCCCTTGCGGTCGGCGAGGCGGAGGGCGTGCGCGCCGTTGATGGTGGCAGCCGCAATCGCCTCGGCGGGTAACATCTTCATGTGTGTGCAGGCCAGCGATAGCACAAAGCTCATGCTCGGCGTGGGCGAGCTGCCGGGGTTGTAGTCGGTGGCCAGCGCTACGGCGACGCCCGCCTCAATCAGCTTGCGGGCAGGGGGATAGCGATCGAGGCCAAGAAAATAGTTGGCGCCCGGCACCAGCGACGCAACTGTATCCGACTTCGCCAACCGCGGCAGGTCGGCATCGTTGACGTAATCCATGTGGTCGAAGGAGGCGGGGCGAAACTTTAGCAACTCAGCGAGGCGAGTCTCGCTCAGTTGTCCCAAATGGGCGCGCACCGCCAGTCTGTTCGCTGCCGCCGCCGCAAAGATGCGGGCGGTCTCGCTCGCCGTAAATGCCCCGCGATCACAAAATACATCAACGAATGCGGCGAGCTTACGCCGCGATACTTCTGGCAGCATCTGGTTGCAGACAATGTCAACATAGGCGCGCGACCCGTCTTTCCCCATCTCGGCAAATTCGCGCGGCACCACGTGCGCACCCAGAAACGTGGGCACGACTGTTCCCGGCCACAACTTGCCCGCATCCCGAATCGCTTCCAGCGATTTCATTTCCGATTCATGGCTCAACCCGTAGCCGGATTTGGCTTCGATGGTCGTGGTACCCTGCGCCGCCATCTGCTCAAAAGCCGCGTAAATCACGCTAGTGAGGTCTGACCGCTTTGCGTCGCGCACCGCTGCCACGCTGGAGCGAATCCCGCCGCCAGCCGTCGCAATCTCTTCGTAGCTCGCACCCGCTGCGCGCTTTTCGAAGTCTATAAGTCGTGGCTGTATGAATGCGGGATGTGTGTGCGAATCCACAAAGCCGGGCAACACGACCTTGCCGGTGCAGTCAATCTCGGTGAGCTTGCCCTTACCTTTTTTGGCTCGCTGCGCTTTCACCCACGGGTCGCGCAGCGCGTCCTTGGTGGTACCGACCGAAACGATCTTGCCGCCAACGCACAGCACCGCGCCATCGGTGATAATGCCGAGCTCGCGCAGGGCGGTACCACGGCG
>JANXUR010000070.1 GCA_025356095.1 Acidobacteriaceae bacterium
GTTGTGGCGACGTGTTTTTTGAAAACGGAAGTATGCACTTACGCAACCCCTCCACAACCGCCCCCTTTCCGCCCCGCCGTTGTCCGTGAAAAATGGGAGGGCGCGCCAGTCATGCTAGAATCCTAGGTGAGTCCGGTATGATTAGAGTCGGAGGCACAAAATGGCGGAACAACGCGAGATGGCAACGCAACCAGTAATCGACTCGAACGATCTTAAGCTGACGAACCCCGACGGCGTGCGGGCGGTGTATTCAAATGAGATTGGCATTTCATTGACATCAACTGACATACGTTTAATGTTTGCGGAGATCGGCCCGGTTTTTGGAGCGGAAGCGAATCCGCCCGCAGAAAAAGTGCTTAGGGCCAATGTCGTTATTCCGTTTCAGCAGGCTGCCAGTCTTGCACAGTTTATTACATCCGCTCTTGCGCATCAAGCGGAACAGGCGAAGACCGAGCCTAGCTCAGCGCCATCCAAAGGCTAGGACAATGCCCAGCAATCGCATATTTAGCGTCGTATGTCCGTTGGGCAATAACATCCACCTCACGCACAGAACTTGGCAAGGGCATACGATACCGAAACATGACGCTCAAGATCACGTCGGTGATCTTGAATCCGTTCGGGCGACCGTGGAAAACCCAGATCATATTCGATACAGTACCGATGAACACCATGGTCAAGACACCGGGGTGTACGAGCGCATAATCACAGGGACGACGATGTTGATGCGTGTGCCTGTGCTTTTTGACTCTCCTGAATTCGTCCACGGAGGCCAAGAGGGACGGATTATGACTGCGTTTGTTCCATTTCCCCCGAGCGGGGGAAATATTGGGAAAATCTTCTGGATGGCCGATCGTAAAAAGGAGGGGAAGAAATGACCTTCTGCTATGACGACGAGACTGATGTTCTGCATATTGCATTTGAGGCAAATGCAGGGCCGTGCCTATTCGTAGAAACAGCGTCAGGCGCGATCTTGCGAATCGAGCGAGGGACAAACACTCTAATCGGTGCGACCATTCCATATTTCATCAGGAAATTAAAGGATGGCTCTTTGGTGATGCCGGAGCTTGCGACAACCTCTATGCCATCGGATTTCATGCAAAAGGTACTTGCCCAGCAGCCTTGGTAGCCCGGTCTATTTCGGCCAGCCGCTTGCGGGCTTCTTCTTCTTGAGCGACTTCTTCATGGCATCTTTCCAGTCGCCCTCTAGTTTCAGGGTCTCTGGTTTTGGGCCACGAACCATCGGCTTCTTTTTCGCCATCTCGTTTTCGGTTGCGTCCTTTTTAGTCACAGCCTACATTGTAGCGCTGCGACGAATTGGGTCTCTGTACATCAGCCGCTTGCCTTCAGCGGCCTTGATTCCGGCGATAGTGCGCTCGCCATCATTCATCTGGCGAGTGTTCCACAGGAAGTCATACTGCCACAGGTAGCGGTGCAGATACTCACGGCTGACATTGTGATACATGCCCACCAGCCGGCGCTTCACGAGTGCATGGCTGCTCTCCGCAGTATTGGTGTGAACGTCTCCGCGAGAATATTCCTTCGTCCCGTGGCACACTGTTTCGTGACCGCCCGCATACTCCCGCCCGATCCCCCTATACGAAGAACGCTCATCGGTAAGGATGCGGGCCTGTCTATCCACTTCCTCGCGAATTGCCCCCTTGAGTGTTGAGGCCGTCCCGTCGGCCACCACGCGGCGTCGAATCTGGCCGTTACGTTGGACGGCGCAAAATGCAGGAGTCTTGCTGGTACCGCGTCCGCGCTTGCTAATGCCGGGAAAACGGGGTTTGAGTGGGCCACCAGCCGACCTGAGGCGGGAAGATAACTTATAGGCCGCTGCAGGGGCGGGGAAACATAGGGTCTCTCCGCTGCGCGTGGTCGCGCTGGGCGCGGCCACGCTCCGGTCGAGATGACACGGTTGAGAGTCGAAGGGTGCCGCCCCTCAGGGCTTGGGCTTTCACGCAGCGTACCCATTGCTTACGCGGTGGGCTTTACAGATTGCGCCCCCACTCAAGCCAACTGCAGGCTTGAGTGGGCCACCAGACCAAAAGGGGGGATCCATGCAATATGCATCCCACACTTGCTTGCGAAATGCGTCGCGGGCAAGAATGGGCACCCCGAGTAGTGGCTGAGGAAGGAAGACAAAGAGCGGAGCATTCCTCGGCGGAGGTTTACCCCAGCGGCTGAAGCCGAATACTTCCTGTAGCCGGAGACGCGGGACTGGAAGTCCCGCTCTACCCGTTCGTGCCTCGTCGTGCCTCGTCGTGCCTCGCGCTGCATCCAAATCCTCGTCCGGCAGAGTGAGCCGGAGGAGGGTGGGGCGCCATGGATTGGTGATTGGGGTGCGAGAGCCTATGTCTGGAGCGGGGCGAAGATGCGGTGCGCGGCGCTAATCTCTGCTGCCCGCACTCAAGCCAACTTGCAGGCTTGAGTGGGCGCGGCAGCGGGGAAACAAAGGGTCTCTCGACTGCGCGTGGTCGCGTGGTTCGCGGCCACGCTCCGGTCGAGATGACACGGGAAGTGGGGAGAGTGCCGCCTCGTCCCGAAATGGGAGGGGAATTTTGGGATGGATGGGGGAAAGGGGTGACTTAAGGTCGGCGGAGTGGGTAGGGTGGAAGTAGGGGGTGGTGAATGCGACTGGTACGGGAGCGTTGGACGGTGGCGGCGGGGGAGATGGCGCTGGATGGGCGGTCGTCGGGGTACGGAATGTGGGGTGCGAGGTATGCGGCGGAAGTGGAGGAGGTGGCGAACCTGATTGGGGTGCTGGGGAAGAGCGTTCCGCTGCGGTTGTTGTGTTTAGTGTGGGGGGAGCAACTGTGCGCGGAGTTTTGCGCGCGGGTGATAGAGGTGGACGAAGGACAGGTGTCGCGGGGGTTCAAAGAGTTGTGGGAGTTGGGGCTGCTGATCCGGCGGCCGGAGGGGCATCGGTGGTTTTACCAGCGGAGGAAGGGGAAGCTGCATCCGGTATTTTGGCAGTTTTGCCGGCTGGCGCGGACGATGGGGATGGGGTCGCTGGAAGTGCGGAGAGACCAGCGGCTGGTGAGGAAGATGAGTCGGGGGGAAGGGGCGGAGTTGGTGGCGGATTTGCCGTGGCCGAAGCGGGACGGAAGGTGAGGGTGGGTAGATTTGTGGCTGAGGAAAACATAGGGATTCCAGTGAGGGAACTTAGCCCAGGCTGAGGCCGCCGTCTACGGTCATAATTTGGCCGGTGATGAAGTGGGGGGCAGTGGCGAAGAAGCGGACGGCGGCGGCGATTTCTTCTTTGGTGCCGTTGCGGAGCATGGGAGTTTTGGCGGCCATGCGGGCGAAGAAGTCGGCGTCGGCGGAGCGGTCGGCGAGGTCAATCATGCCCGGCGCGACGCAATTGACGGCGATTTCAGGGGCGAGGGCTTTGGCCAATACCTTGGTGAGCATGTGCAGTGCGGCCTTCGACGAGCAATAGTGTGGGTGGCTGGCCCAAGGGAGAATGCCACCGAGCGACCCGAGGTTGATGACGCGGCCTTTGCGGCGCTTGAGCTCGGCCAGGGCAGTTTGCGTGACGAGAAACGGGCCTCGGGTGTTGGAGGCAAAGATCGCGTCCCATTGCGCGACGGTGATGTCGGGGAACTGGACTGTTTCGTAGTTGCCTGCGTTGTTGACGAGGATGTCGAGGCGTCGAAGCTCGCGAATGGCGGCGGGGATGGCGGAGCGGACGCTGGCTTCGCTGGTGACGTCACAATGGAGGGCGAAGGCGGCGACGCCGCGGTTGCGCAACGCGTGGACGGTGGAGACGGCATCGCGCTCGGAGTCGCGGAAGGTGATGGCGACGTTGGCTCCAGCGTCGGCCAAGTTGAGCGCGATAGCGCGGCCGAGGCGGCGCGCGCCTCCGGTGACGAGGGCGGTGCGGTTGGCTAGAGGGCGAATTGCGTTGGTTGCCATATTAGGATTTTACCCTCGCACCCACACTTCCGATACAATCCCTAGCGATGCAACGCACACAACTCTTTGCCGACCCGGCTGACATTTTCTTGCATGACCTTGTTCTCAATGGATGTCGCCAATATGGCGAGCGCATCTGCATTGTGGACACGTCGCTGACGCCGTACCGGCGCATTTCGTATGCCGACTATGGCGCGATGGTGGAGTCAGTAGCGCGAGGATTGGTGGCGGCGGGCATACAGCCGGGCGAGATTGTCGGAGTTTATCTGCCGAACTCGTGGGAGTTTGGCGTGGCGTACCACGCGATTCAGTTAGCGGGAGCGATTCCGACGCTGTTCAATCCCAGTTATCGCGAGCGCGAGGTGCGATACCAACTGGAGGCTTCGACTGCGGTGGCTCTGATTACCGATGGGGCGCAGATCGGGCCTGCGGATGGGTTTTCGCACGCGATGGACTTGAGCGGGCTGGGCAATCTGCGCAAGGTGTGGACCACGCGGCACCATGGGGGCAATTCAGAGGCGTTTGCGACATTACTGCGTTCAGTGGAAGCGACGCTGCCTGCGCCGACGTTGTGTAGCTACGAAATGATTGCAACGCTGCCGTTTTCCAGCGGGACGACGGGGCTGCCCAAGGGAGTAATGCTGTCGCACCACAATCTGGTGGCGAATGTGTATCAGATTCTGGGAGAGAATGGCACGCCGGTTCGCGATGGTGACCACATGCTGGGGTTTTTGCCGCTGTACCACATCTATGGCATGACGGTGCTGCTGAATCTGGCCTTTGCGAAGGGGGTGACGCTGGTGCTGATGCCGCGTTTTGTGCCAGATAAGGTTGCGCAGCTGATTACTGAGGAAGGCATCCACGTGGCGGCATTTGTGCCTCCGGCGTTGAATGCGATGGTGCACTTGGCGGAGGAGGGCAAGTTCCCCAAGGACCATGCCATGCGCTGGGTGAAAAGTGGAGCGGCACCGCTGCCGCCGGAGTTAGCGCGGCGCTTTCCGGAGCATACAGGGATTCCGATTTTGCAGGGCTACGGCATGACCGAGGCGTCGCCTGTGACGCACATTGGATTCATTGAAGAAGCTTGGTATCGGCCGCACATGATCGGGCATCCGGTGGCGTTGACTGATTGCCGGCTGGTGGATGAAGAAGGCAACGATGTACGGGATGGCCAGCCGGGTGAATTGATTATGCGCGGGCCGCAGTTCATGCTGGGATACTGGAATGCGCCGGAAGCGACGGCGTCGGTGATGAAGGATGGCTGGTATTATTCCGGCGACGTGGCGGTGCGTGACGAGCATGGGTTTTATGCAATCGTGGACCGGCGCAAGGAGATGATCAAGTTCAAGGGTTTTGCCATGGCTCCGGCAGAGATAGAAGGTGTGCTGATGGAGCATGCCGCAGTGCGTGATTGTGGCGTGGTGGGTAAGCCGGATGACGATGCGGGGGAACTGCCTTGCGCGTTTGTGGTACTGCGTGCGGGTTTTGCAGAAGATGCGCATACCGCTGAGTTACTGAGGGGCCACGTGAGCGAGCGGCTGGTGAATTACAAAGCTCCGCGCGAAGTAAGGTTCGTGGAGGCGATTCCGCGGAACCCGAGTGGCAAGATACTGCGGCGGGAGTTACGGGATCGGCTGAAGTAGGCTGCTTAGGTTGGGTGTGCCGAACGTGGTTCAGAAGGGCGAGGGTGAGGGTGGTAGCGGGGTAGGGGTGCTTCGCTTTGCTCAGGATGACAGCGGTGGGGGTGCTTCGCTTTGCTCAGGATGACAACGGGAAGCACGAAAAACCCCACCCTCAATTCGGCAAAGTGCGCCGAATTTAGGATGGGGCACCCGATGGGTGTGGGGGCGAGGCAGTTAGTAAGCTACGGTGCGCTCGATGGCTTGCATGATGTGATCCACGTTGGGCATGTAGAACTTCTCGAGCGAGGCGGCGAAGGGAATCGCCGGAACGTCGGGAGCGGCTACGCGCGCGATGGGGGCATCGAGGCAGTCAAAGGCTTGCTCGGCGATGATGGCCGAAACTTCCGCGCCAATACCGAGGGTGCGGTGATCCTCATGGGCAATCACTACGCGATTGGTTTTGGCGACGGATTCAAGAAAAGTGTCGCGATCGAGCGGGTTTAACACGCGCAGGTCAATGACTTCGCAGTTGATTCCGTGCGCGGCGTGCACCTTCTCTGCTGCCTGCAAGGCCAGCGTGAGTGTGTATCCGTAGGAAATCACAGTGACGTCGGTGCCAGCGCGGCGGATGGCGGCCTTAAACAAGTCGGCCACAATGTCGCCCTCGGGGATTTCTTCTTTCACTGAGCGATAGAGCTTTTTGTGCTCGAAGTAAATCACCGGATTGTCGCCGCGAATCGCCGCCTTGAGCATACCTTTGGCGTCGGTTGGGGTGGAGGGGGTGAGGACGATGAGGCCGGGCTCATGGGCAAACCAAGTGGTGTTGGTTTGGGAGTGGTAGAGTCCGCCCTGCACGCCGCCGCCGTAGCAAACCCGCACGGTGAGCGGGCAGGTCTGGGTGCCAGCCGAGCGATAGCGTAGCTTGGCGGCCTGCTGGGTGATGGCGTCCATGGCCGGGGTGATGAAGTCAGCAAACTGAATTTCCGCCACGGGCCGCATGCCAGACATCGCGGCACCGATGCAGGAACTCACGATGATGCCTTCCGCGAGGGGCGAATCAATCACACGGTCGGGCCCAAACTCTTCATAGAGGTTCTTGGTGGCTTTGAAAGCGCCGCCCATAACGCCGACGTCTTCGCCGATGATGAAGACCTTTTCGTCGCGCAGCATCTCTTCGCGCAGCGCGCTATTGATTCCGTCAATGTAAGTAGTCAAAGCCATATTGAGATCCTTTATCCGCGTCCGCTGGCGGGCGAGGGGATGGAAGCGGTATAAATCTTCCGGTTCAATTCGCGGTCATGAATGCTGAAGGAGTACACGTGGTTGAGGCACTCGATGGGTTCGGGATGGGGCGAGGCTTCGGCGAATGCGACGGCTTCGTCAATCTCGGCATTGATGGCGACGAGCAACTCTTCCTTCCACGCGGGAGTAAACAGCTTGAGGCCGGTGAGTACGTGCTCGAAGGCCGGAATGGGATCCTTGGCCTTCCACTCTTCTACTTCGGCGGGGTCGCGGTACTTAGCGGGATCAATTTCCGAGTGGCCATACCAGCGATAGGTCTTACACTCGATGAGGGTGGGGCCACCGCCGGAGCGGGCTCGGTCAATGGCTTCGCGGGCAGTTTTGTAGACGGCCTGTACGTCGTTGCCATCCACGGTGAAGCCGGGGATGCCGTAGCCGATGGCTTTGAGGCTGATATCTTTCACTCGGGTCTGCAGGCTGGTGGAAACCGATTCAGCCCACAGGTTATTTTCCACAATGTAAACGATGGGAAGCTGGTGGACGCCAGCGAAGTTTACGGCCTCATGCCAGAAGCCGAGGCTGGTGGAGCCGTCGCCAGAAAGAGCCATGACGACGTTGGGCTTACCTTGCAACTTGTTGGCCAGCGCGATGCCGGTGCCAATGTTGAGCTGGGCGGCAATGGTGGAAGCCGGGGTGATGATATTGAGCGGGGCATAGCCGCAGTGCGCTGGCGAAGAACGGCCCTGGTCGGGGCTATCCTTGCGGGCGAAGAGCTGGGCGTACATATACTTGAGCGGGGTGCCCTTCATAATGTGGGTGACGAAGTTGCGATGCGAAGGGGCAACCGTGTCTTCTGGCAGCAGGTCCATGGTGGTGCCGACTTGAGTAGCTTCCTGGCCGACGGCGGCGTAGTAGTTGCCATGGAAGCGACCCTGCTTAAAGAGGGTGCGGGCGCGCTCTTCCACCGTGCGGCACTTGAGCATGAAGGAATAAAGCCGACGGAGGGTGGCTTCGTCGAGCCGGTCAATACCGGGATCCATAACGGCGGAGTTGGCAGCAGCCGAGCCGCGGGCTTTGGCGTTGGGCGCAGTCTTAGAGGCCATGAGCATTACGTCCGTGGGTGAAAGGTTTTTTACGACTGTTTCGGAACCTCAATAGTTTAACTCATTCGATGGCGGAAACCGCGCGGGCAGCAAGGATGGTGGAATCGGATAAACGGATGAGGAATATCGAAATTGCTGATACTGGTTGGGAAGGCAAGACGAAGTGAGAAATGCGCGGAGGAGTGGACGAGGCGTGGTGAGCGAATGACGGAAGAAGTGACGAAACTCGGCAAGATTCGGCTTGACGTGCTGCTGGCGGCGCGAGGGGTAGTGCCGTCGCGGGAGCGGGCGCAGGCCTTGATTATGGCCGGGCAGGTGCTGGTGGATGGGCAGAAGGTGGAAAAGGCCGGTGCCAAGGTGGCGGTGGCGGCGGAACTCCGCTTGCTGGGTGATGATCTGCGGTATGTGAGCCGGGGCGGGCTGAAGCTGGAGCGAGCTTTGGCGCACTGGGGTCTTGGCACGGATGGCATCACTGCGCTGGATATAGGAACTTCCACTGGGGGGTTTACCGACTGCTTGCTGCAGCATGGTGCAGCGGGTGTGATTGGCGTGGATACGGGCTATGGGCAGATTGATACCAAGCTGCGGGCTGACGCCAGAGTGACGCTGCTGGAGCGGATGAATGCGCGGTATCTGGAAGCGGCAAACCTTGCGCCACTTGCGGGTGCGGCAGAGATTGGGCTGGTAGTGATGGATGTGTCGTTTATCTCGGCGACATTGGTTCTACCGGCCGTTTTGAGGGCGGTGCTGGGATGCCGGTCCCAGCCAACCGCGTTGGAACTGGTGCTGCTGGTTAAACCTCAGTTTGAAGTGGGAAAGGGACTGGTGGGTAAAGGGGGAATCGTCCGCGACGAGGCGGCGCAGTTGGGGGCGGCAGAGAGGGTGGCGGCCTGCGCTGGTGAACTTGGTTTTCAGAAGATTGATGTGATTGATTCGCCGATTCGCGGGACGGAAGGGAACCGTGAGTTTCTGCTGTATGGTGTGATTGGGGTGGCTTGCTAAGAGGCAAAGGCAAGCGTGGAGACAAGGGGGCAGCAGTGCTACAGTTCGCGGCGGCCTTCCATGGACTTCTGCATCGTTACCTCATCGGCATACTCGATGTCACTACCGGCGGGGATGCCGGTGGCGATGCGTGTGACCTTTAACCCGGCGCGGCGCAACTGCTGCGACAGGTAGGTGGCAGTGGCTTCGCCTTCCACGGTGGGGTTGGTGGCCAGAATCACCTCTTCGACGTCGCCAGACTCCACGCGAGCTAACAAGTTTTGGATGCGAAGATGTTCGGGGCCCACGCCGTGGAGCGGGGAAAGCGCGCCATGCAGCACGTGATACACGCCGCTGTAGTGGGTCTTTTCAATGGTGCCGATGTTGGTGGGTTCTTCCACGACACAAACCACACCATGGCTGCGGGTGGGGTTGCTGCAATAGACGCAAGGGTCTTCTTCAGTGATGTTGTTGCAGATTGAGCACAAGTGCAGGTTTGCTTTAATGTCGTGAATTGCGGCGGCGAGCTTTTCGGCGTCGTCTTCGGTGGAACGGAGAATGTGGAAGGCGAGTCGCTGAGCGCTCTTGGCACCGATGCCGGGCAGTTTCTTCAGTTCGTCAATCAGCCGGGTCATTGGCTCTGCAAATCGTGACAAGGTACCCCCCAAATTGTTATGAGCAGTGTTGCGGTGAACTGCATCGTCCGGGACGCGCAGGGGCGGGCGGCACAGTTGCGAACTACATCAGGCCCGGCAATTTGACGCCGCCCATCATGCCGCTGACCTGCGAACGCATGGCGTCGTCAATTTTCTGGCCTGCGGCGTTGACGGCGGCGGCGATCAAATCTTCCAGCATTTCCTTGTCGCCAGATTTAAGCATTTCAGCTTCAATGGTGACACGCAGAACGTGCTTACGGCCATCCATCTTCACCGTAACCGCGCCGCCGCCGGAGGATGCTTCCACAAGGGTCTGCGCCATCTTCTGCTGTAACTCTTCGTATTGATGCCGCGCCTGGGCGAGCATTTCCTGCACATTGAAGGAGCTCATGACGGGTGAATCCTACCTTGCAAAAAGCACTGATGTCTGAACCCGCTGCGTGATTGCACAGCTATGGGCCACGTTATTTGTGATGCTACTTCTCGCGTTGAAGATCCATGACGGTGCGGATTTCTGCGCCGAAGGTTTCTTGCATCTTACGCACCATGGGGTCTTGGGCGGCGCGGGCGCGGGCGGTGCCCGCAGCCTGCGGGCGGCTACTCGTTTTCGCTGCACCTGCCTGCCCGGCAGTGGAGGCCGCCGCCGCGCCGCCGCTGATCTTTACGGTAATGGTTTTGCCCGCGAAGTTAGAGGCTGCGGTGGCTGCAATGCGTCGGGCAGCTTGTCCGAAGGTGACGCTGGCGGCCGATTCCGGCACTGCGAGCCGGAGGGAGAGTTCGCTGCCCGTAAGGGTAACGACGGCGTCTTCCACCATTTCCGCCACCATGGATTGATTGGCTTGTTCTAGCGCGGTGCAAATCGCATCGCGCAAGGCAGCGGCGTCGGGCGAACTGGCGGGCGATGGGGCGGGGCGATCGCTTTCTGTGGCCTGTGGCGCGGGAGCCAGAGTAAGTTCCGGGGCGGGCGCGACGGCTGTGGTTTGTGGTATGGCAAAGGCGTCGGGACGGGAATCGGGAGCGGCGGAACCCATGATTACTTGTGGCCCGCTGATCGGTGTGACCGGGCGGGGGCCACCCTCGGGTACGCCGTCACTGCGCATATTACCTTTGCGTGCGGAGTCTGCGGCAAAAGGAGAGACGCTGGGCGGCGAGGTGCTGCGCTGGGAATTTGGCTGGGCAGGTGCTGCCGGACCTGATGCACCGGTGGTCTCGCGTCGCAGGTCACGGCTTGGTGGGCTTAGGGGCGCGCTGCCGCGCGTTGCGGGTGGAGTGTTGCCGGCAGATTGCGGGATTTGTCCGCTGAGCAATTGCCCGCTGAGCAATTGCTCCAGCGGCAGCAAGCGTTGGGCATGGACCATCTTCAACAGCCCGAGTTCCAGCAGAAAGCGTTGCTCGTTGCGATAGCCAAGCTCGCCGTGGGTGCGAAGCATGATTTGCAGGTGGCGGGTGAGGTCTTCCTCGCCAAACATGGCGGCAACTCGGGCGGTGCGGGCGCGCTCTTCGCTAGATATTTGCAACAGGGCGGAATCGCTTCCCGCCACTTTGGCGACGATAGCATTGCGCAGAAAGCGTACCAACTGGGCTGCAAAGTGTGAAGGGTTTTGCCCTTCGGCGAGCAGGGTATCCACGCGCTCCAGCACTTCCTGGCTGGCACCGCGTTCAATAGAGGCCATCATCTCTTCGAGGGTGGAAGAAGGCGAGGAGCCCACCAATAGCCGCACATGGGCGGCGCTCAGGTGGGTGTCAATACCCGCGATGGCCTGATCCATGAGAGAAAGGGCGTCGCGCATGGAGCCGTCGCCTGCTTCGGCGAGCAGGGCGAGGGCGTCTTCATCGGCCTCGATGCCTTCGCTCTTCACGATGTCGCGCAGTTGCTGCATGATTTGCGCAAAGCGTACGGCGCGGAAGCTGAAGTGCTGGCAGCGTGAGCGGATGGTTTGCGGAATGTCTTCAGGTTGCGTGGTGGCGAGCATAAAGACGACGTGCGCGGGTGGCTCTTCGAGTGTTTTGAGCAGGGCGTTGAATGCGGCTTCGGTAATCTGGTGGGCTTCGTCGAGGATCCAGATCTTATAGCGGTCGCGGGCGGGGCGGTAGCGGGCGGCTTCGCGCAGTTCGCGGACTTCGTCAATGCCGCGATTGGTGGCGGCATCAATTTCCATCACGTCCACCGAGCGGCCTTCGCGAATCTCCACGCAACTATCGCAGACGCCACAAGGTTCCGCGACGGGATTTTCTTGCGAGCGGCAGTTGAGCGCCATGGCCAAAATGCGGGCCACGGTGGTCTTGCCAATGCCGCGATGTCCGCTAAAGATGTAGCCGTGGGCAATGCGGCCCTGGGTGAGCGCGTTCTTGAGCGTGTCGGTGGCGTGCTCCTGGCCGATGACGTCCACAAAGCGTTGCGGCCGGTACTTGCGCGCCAGAACCTGATAACCAGATGCCATAAATATAGATAAGGGAGTCGCGCATCTCACTGCTGCTGCGCGGACGCCTGATTATACGGGAAGAGGCGCGGTGGAAATCGTGCGTTTCTGTGGTGGCGCAAAGCGGGCTTTGTAAAGTACAGTGTTGGCACCACTGATTTGCGAGCTACGGCTTTACCGCGGACGGTGAGCGGTTTGCGAATTGCCCATTGGAAGCCGGGCGGGGTGGCGGGAGTTTCTGTGCAGCTTGAGCTAAATGAGCGAACCGTTGAAGGTGTTCTGATTCTCGATTGTAAAGGCCGCATTTTGTTTGGCGAGGAGTCGGCGTTGCTACGCGATGCATTGCGTGGGCTGATTCAGCGAGACAGTATTGTGGTGCTGAACCTTGCGGGCATCAACCACATAGACTCCGGCGGGCTGGGTACGCTGGTGGCGGTGGTGAACGCGGCGCGTGCGGTCAACACCAGCATCAAACTTTCCTGCCTGAACTCGCGCATTCGCGACTTGCTGGAAATTACCCGGCTCACCAACTTTTTTGATACGGCCGACACAGTGGAAGCGGCGCTTTCCGGGTGCCGCAAGCCGTAAGTCTGCTTAAAATTTGTGATCGCTTTGGCGGGCAACTGGCTGGTATGCTTGTCGGCGATGGCTTCACGATTGCTCTTTTGGCTTTTATTGTTGCTCTGTGTGTCTCCTCTGGCGTCGCCGCCGATGGCTCTGGCCCTTGGTCTGGCGATGGGCCTGCTTATCGGCAACCCTTATCCGGCGGAAACGCGCCATTATTCCAAGCTATTGTTGCAAGCCTCGGTGGTAGGTTTGGGATTTGGCATGAACCTTTCGCAGGTATTGCGAGCGGGAGGCTCGGGCTTTCTCTACACCATGGGCGGCATTGTGTTTGCGTTGTCGGTGGGGATGGCGTTGGGTGCGCTGTTTCGCGTGGACCGCGTGCAAGCCTTTCTGATTTCCACAGGCACTGCAATTTGCGGCGGCAGCGCCATTGCCGCGATCGGCCCCATCACCGAAGCTTCGGCGGAACAGATGGCGGTCTCGCTGGGAACGGTGTTTGTGCTGAATTCGGTAGCGCTGTTGACGTTTCCGGCGATTGGGGCGGCGCTGCATCTTTCGCAAACACAGTTCGGGTTGTGGGCGGCGCTGGCGATTCATGACACCAGTTCGGTGGTGGGGGCTTCCGCTAAGTTCGGAGCCGAGGCGTTAGCCATTGGTACCACCGTGAAGCTGGCGCGCGCGCTGTGGATTGTGCCGGTTGCGCTGGTGACGGCGGTGGTGCGGGGGGCGGGTTCTGGCGGGCAGTCGGAGGCCAAAGCCAAAGTCAAAGCCAAGATGCAGTGGCCGTGGTTTATCGGATTATTTGTGCTGGCGGCAGTGGCCAATACGTATCTGCCAGCAGGGCCGCTCATTGGTGGTCTCACCAGCTTTGGCTGGCTGGCGAAGCTGGCGAAAATCGGGCTGACTGTGACGCTATTTCTGATTGGCAGCGGGATCTCGAAGTATGTGTTGAAACAGGTAGGGGTGCGGCCCATGCTGCAAGGCGTGGTGCTGTGGCTGATTGTTTCGCTGGTGTCACTGTGGCTGATTCGCTCGGGGTATGTGGCGCTGTAGCGGGCAGTGAAAATGGGATTGGGATGAAGGCAACGGGCAAGCTCAGCGCCAACACGAAGAGTGATGCTTCGGTCGCGAACAATGCCCGCATTCGGGCTGCCATTCGGGCAGTGCCTAGGGGTAAGGTGGCGACGTATGGCTCGGTGGCCCGGGCTGCCGGATTGCCGGGCGCGGCTCGCTGGGTAGCGATGGTGCTGCATGGAGCTGTGGGGCTGCCGTGGCAGCGGATTCTAGGCGCGGGTGGCGAGATCAAATTGCGCGGCGAGAGTGCGATGGAGCAGCGGTTTATGTTGGAGTCCGAAGGGGTCAGCTTCCGAGGGCGAAAGGTGAACCTTGCGCTGCATGAGCATAAGTTTGGGCGGCGAGTGAAGTGACGCAGGGAAACACCCCACTCTAAGTCGGGCAAAGTGCGCCGAATTTAGAGTGGGCTACCCGTTCGCGTTGCGCCGCGAAGTTTGGGGGCTTTGCCCCGATGGGACGGGCGAGGTGCCCGTCCCCACACTTGCTGCACCGCATGAAGCTATTTATTGGGGAGTTCGCCAGCGGCCCATTGAGCGAAATCCTTGGCGTGGAAGCGCATGCCTACGAAGAAGTCGCCGAAGAGGGCATAGACGGCGCTCACTTCATCCCATCGCATTTCGTAAATCAGCCGCTTGAAGACGAGCGGGTCTTCGGCAAATAGGTCCACGCCCCACTCCCAATCGTCAAAGCCAATCGCGCCGGTGATGATCTGGCGCACATCGTCTGCATAGCGGCGGCCGATCATGCCGTGTTCGTGCATCTGGCGCTGGCGCTCTTCAATGGGCAGGGTGTACCAGTTCTTGACTTCGCCTCGTTTGCGGTCCATGGGATAGAAGCAAAGGTAGCGCGCATCGGGGATGGTGGGGAACAGCCGGGGCCGCATAGCTTCTTTCTGGCGCGACTGATTTTCTTTGATTGCGGCGTCCCACTCTGTGCTATTTGGAGCCAGCCCTTTCGCGATCAGTTCGCGGTAGAGCTTCACGGTGCTTTCGTACAGGCCGAGTTCTACGACGGAGAGGAAAGAGGTTTGTACGTCCAAGAAGTCATTGAGGCGGAGTCTGGTGAGCGCGAGCTCAGCCCGATTGAGCGCATCGAATGAGTCACGGAAGTGGACAAACATCAGGTCGCCTTTATGTCCTAGCATGGAAAAAAGCGCCGAGTTCTGGCCTTCCATGGTGGTGAGCACGGGCATGGCCTCGTCGAGAATCCACTGCTGCTCGTCACCGCTGACTTCCCGCCACGCGGGCCAGTTGAACACCACCATCTGGTGCAGGACGCTGGCCCCATCCAGAGTTAGGGGAAGGGCGGGGAGAGCATGTGCGGGGCTGGGTTGGTGCGTTTCAGACATAGAAATCCTTTCGCGTGGGCAATAGGTCATTCTACCGCTTTGCAACTCAGCCGCCCTGTGATGGGGGACACCAAAGCGGCGCGAAGACTTGCGCGAAGACTTGCGCGAAGGACTCGCGCGTAGGACTGGCGCGAAGGACCAGGGGATGGCCTTGTTGCAGCGCTTTGACGATATGCTAACCTGCCCTCAGTCGGTTCGTCTGACGCGTGTATTGTTGGGAGTGGCGTAAATTCCGGAGGCACTGCTTATGAATCGTATCCCTTGCGACCTGCGATGGCTCAGTGTCTGCTTCGCGATGCCTCTGATATTGGTTGCGGTGGCGGTTGCACAAACTCCCTCTGTGGAAGAGATTGTGGCACGCAATATTGCGGCGCGTGGTGGCGTGGAAAAGATTCGTGCAGTGGAGTCGCAGCGCTTGATCGGAACGATTTCGTTCAGTCCAGAGAGTGAAGGGGCGTTTCTGGTGGAGATCCGGCGTCCGGCGAAGATGCGAAGTGAGATTACGATCCATGGCAAGCGCATGGTGCAGGTGACCGATGGCAAGGCAGGATGGGTGATCAACCCACTGGCTGGGCAAAACGACGCGACACCGCTCGACGAGGCAGGATTGAAGAATATGCACGGCGGTGCGACGGCGATTGATGGCCCGTTGCTCGACTACAAAGCTCGCGGCAACACCGTGGAGCTAATCGGCAAAGCAGAGGTGCAGGGCAAATGTGCGTACAAGCTGCACGTCATGGAAGCGTCGGGCATAGAACGCAACGAATTTGTGGACTGCGAGTCTTATTTGGAAGTGAAGTGGGAAGGCAATCTCGACGCCAAAGGTCAGGTAGGGGTGGAGTCGTTTTTTTCAGACTATCGCCCGGTGCATGGGGTGATGTTTGCTTTCGCGATTGATTCCGATTCGCTGGGCTCATTCCAGCAGAAGATTCGGTTCAACCGCATTGAAGTGAACACGCTGCATGACGACAGCCGGTTTGGCAAGCCGGCACCTGTAGTGGAAGATGCTGCGCCTGCGACCAAGGCTGTTGCCCCTACTGCGCCGAAGAAGAACTAAGCCCAACCGTCGGTGCTTCCCGGTGCCGGGCCCAGGTCCTGAGCGGCGAAGGGGCGAATCTGCTCGATGAGGAACTCGAGAAAAGCGCGAAGTTTGGGAGTCATACCCAGACGCGAGCCGTAGAGCGCGTAGATCTGCATTGGTTCGGGTTCCCACTCCGGCAGGATGCGCACGAGCCGTCCATCGGCGACGGCGGTTAAGGCGAGAAAGCCGGGCAGGGAAACGATGGCCGCGCCACTGAGCGCGGCCTCCATGTGCAGCACCGGGTCACGCACAATCAGCCGGGGTTTAAGGCGCACCCGCACGGTCTCTTCCTGGCGATGCAGAGTCCAGGTGGAGCCAAGGCCGCTTTCCGCCACGGCGGCACAGTCATGGTCACGCAGGTCGTCTGGTGCGGTGGGCACGCCGCGGCGCTTCAAATAAGCCCGGCTGGCGTAGATGCCCAATTGGCCAACGGCGAGGCGCTTGACCACAAGGCCTGAATCGGCGACCGGGCCGACGTGAATGGCGACATCTACGTTCGCTTGAATGGGGTCTACGTTGTTGCCTTCGAGGTGAAGTGCGAGGCGCAACTCGGGGTAACGATTAAGGAAGTCGCCCAGAGCGGGGGCGAGAACCGTCCGGGCAAAGGTGACGTTGGCCGCGACACGCAGCAACCCGCGCGGTTCGGCGCCGATTGAACTGATGGCCGCATCGGCGTCGTCGGCTTCCTCAACCAGACGATGGCAATGGCGCAGATAGGTTTCGCCCACCTCGGTGAGGGCCACGCGGCGCGTGGTGCGTTCCAGCAGGCGGACGCCTAGGCGGCGCTCCAGGCTGGTAATGCTGCGGCTGACCGCGCTTTTGGGAACCCCCAGGCGATGCGCCGCCGCGGTAAAGCTAAGGCTGCGGGCCACTTCCACAAAAAAGCCCATCTCGTTTAAGTCACGCATTCAGTTCCCTTACAAGAGACGTCTTCAGGAATATATTATGTGTGCAAGCTGCGGCCATTGTTCCAATATAGCAACACTCTGTTGCTCCTAGTCCAAATTGTTGCTTGTAACATCAATATAAATACTAGCGAGTTGGGAGGTCATCTTGTGGGGATATTGGTGAATTTGCGGGAACTGCGGAGCCTGAGGCTGGGTAGCCTTACGGTGATGGGCCTGGCCCTCGGCGTGGCGCAGGGGCAAACGGGACTGGGCAGCTATCCGCCGACTGCCCAAGTGGTGCAGGCACCGGGGTTGGTGGCGGTGTCTCCAGCGCAGTTGCAGGGGAGCGCTGCGGACGGCGAAGCGACGAGCGAAACTCTCTCGCTGACGCTGGAAGACGCAGTGGGCCGGGGGCTGCGGTTCAATTTAGGCGTACTGTTGCGGGACGCGGGCACGGAAAGTGCGCGGGGTGGAGTGTGGCGGGCCACGAGCGGTTTGTTGCCGCAGATCACAGGGAGCGTCTCAGAGACGGCGGCGCAAACTAACCTGAACGCATTGGGCATCAGCATTCCGGGTTTGAATCCGATTGTGGGCCCTTACGGGTATTCGGACGCGCGGGTGCAAGGTTCGGCAACGGTGTTTGACTGGACGGCAATCAAGAATCTGCAAACGGCCCGCGCCGGGGCGCAGGCGGCGAAGCTCTCTTATAAAGATGCTCGCGACCAGGTGGCACAGGCGGTGGCGGCGGGGTACTTCCAGGTGATCGCGACAAGTGCGCGGGTGGATTCGCTGCGAGCGCAGGCCGATTCGGCGAAGGCGGTGTTCGACCGGGCGCAAACGCAGCGCAAGGCGGGCGTCTCGGCTGGGATTGACGTGCTGCGGGCGCAAGTGGAGTACAAACGCGACCAGCAACTGCTGGTGGTGCAAACCAATCAGTTTGCCAAAGACAAGCTGACGCTGGCGAGAATCATTGGGTTGCCGATGGCGCAGCGGTTTGAGTTGGCCGATAAAGCGAACTTCAAAACTGTCAGCCACCTGACTCCGGAAGAGGCGCTGCTGCAGGCTTATACGCATCGCTCGGACTATCAAGCGCAACTGGCGCTGGTACGTGCGGCGGGCAGTGCCAAGTCTGCGGCGCGGGCTGAGTATTACCCGACGCTTGTGGCACAAGGTAATTATGGCGACGTTGGCAAGACCTTCGGGCACTCCCACGGCACGTTTGACGTGATTGGCGGGGTGAAGTTCAACATATTTGACGGAGGCCGCATTCACGGCGATATGCTGCAAGCGGACGCCACGCTACGCCAGCGGAATGCCGAATTGGCAGACCTGAAGTCGCACATTGAGTATGACGTTCGCACCGCGCTGCTGGATTTAGGCGCGACGGGGGAACAGGTGGAAGTAGCCCAGGTAAATTTGGAGCTGGCCCGGCAGACCATCGAGCAGGCGCGTGACCGTTTTGGTGCGGGCGTGAGTGACAGTGTGGAAGTAGTGCAAGCGCAACAACAGTTGGCAAGCGCCGAAGAGAGTTATATTTCAGGGGTGTTCGCACACAATCTGGCCAAAGTGGCCACAGCCCGCTCGCTGGGACAGGCCGAAGACAACTGGAAGTACTGGATGGAAGGCTTTGGCGCAGAAGTGAAGCCTGAAGTGAAATCAGAAGTGAAGCCTGAAGTGAAATCAGATGCAAAGTCAGAGGTTGTTGTTGACCCGACGCAAGCTCAGCCGCAGGAGAAACGCTAATGGACCGCCGCAAACTAACCCCTCTCGTAGTTGTGACCCTCTTGCTTATCGGATTTGGCCTGTGGTGGTGGGCTTCCGGCTCGGTGTCTACGGACGACGCACAACTGGATGGCTCGGTCAGTCCCATTAGTGCGCGCATTACCGGCAACGTACTGAGTGTGCCGGTGCATGAAGGTCAAGTGGTGAAGGCTGGCGATCTGCTGGTGCAGATTGACCCGAAGGACTACGAGGTGGCACTGGCGAAAGCGCAGGCTGATCTTGCCGACGCGCAGGGGAGTTTGCGAAGCGCGCAAGCCGACGTGCCCGCCACCGAGATCACGTCCGCCGGACAGCTTGGTTCGGCCCGGGCCGGCCAACAGGATGCGGCCTCGGCGCGCATCGGGGCGGAGCGACAGTTGACCGGAGCGAAGGCGCGTTTGGATGCGGCGAAGGCAAGATTAGCGCAGGCTGAGGCGAATGCCACGCGAGCGTCGCAGGATTTGGCGCGCTATAAGGCGTTGGTGGAGAAAGACGAGATCTCGCGCCAGCAATATGACGCCGCCGTAGCAACGGCTACGGCCAATCTGGCGGAAGCCGATGCCCAGAAGGCAACCTTAGTGGAGGCTGAGCAGAACGTAAAGATTGCGCAGCAGACGATTGACCAAGCCGGAGCCCGGGTGGAACAGGCATCGGCGAACTACCACATTGCCACGACTGGCCCGCAAATGCTGGAGATGAAGCGGGCGAAAGCGGCATCGGCGGCAGCGGTGGTGGCGCAGAAGCAAGCATTGCTGGAACAGGCGCAACTGAACCTTGCTTATTGCAACATCGTGGCTCCGGTAGATGGCATTGTGGGCAAGAAGACGGCGGAGATTGGGCAAAACGTCGGTCCTGGCCAGCAGTTGATGGCGGTGGTGCCGGTAGGTGGACTGTTTGTGACGGCCAACTTCAAGGAAACCGAACTGCGGCACATGCAAGTGGGGCAGAAGGTGAAGATTGAGGTAGATTCCACGGGCAAGTCGCTGACGGGGGTGGTGGAAGCCATTGGCGGGGCGACGGGGTCGCGCTACTCCTTGCTGCCGCCAGAAAACGCTACGGGCAACTATGTGAAAGTAGTGCAGAGGATTCCGGTGCGGATCAAGCTAGACCCGAATCAGGACTCCGAGGGCCGCTTGCGGGTGGGTATGTCAGTTGTGCCCAAGGTATCGGTGCGATGAGCGAGGCCGTAGCGGAGGTGTGGCGCCCCAAATATAACGTTTGGGCGATTGCGCTGACGGTGACGCTGGCGACGTTTATGGAGGTGCTGGATACCTCCATTGCCAATGTGGCGTTGCCGCATATCGCGGGCAATCTTTCTGCCGGGCAGGATGAAAGCACGTGGGTGCTTACTAGCTATCTGGTGGCCAATGCTGTGGTGCTGCCGGTGAGTGCGTGGCTGGCGACGCGGTTGGGACGCAAGCGGTTTTACATGGGCTGCGTGGTGTTGTTCGGCATTAGCTCTTTACTGTGCGGTTTCGCGCCCAATCTGGGGGCACTCATCTTTTTCCGAGTGCTGCAAGGTTTGGGCGGTGGGGGATTGGCGCCTAGCGAACAAGCCATACTGGCCGATACCTTCGAGCCCAAGAAGCGAGGCGTAGCTTTCGCGGTGTATGGCATGGCCGTCGTACTGGCACCGGCGATTGGGCCTACCCTGGGTGGTTACATTACAGATAGCTTCAGTTGGCGATGGATTTTTCTGATTAATGTGCCGGTGGCGCTGGTTTCGCTGTACCTGACGAACAAGCTCGTGGAAGACCCGCCGCATCTGGAGGTGGAGCGGAAAAAGGCTACACGGATTGATTACGTTGGCTTTGGCCTGCTGGGACTCGGCCTGGGATCGTTGCAGGTGATGCTGGATAAGGGCGAACGCGAGGATTGGTTCCACTCCGACTTTATTGTGAGTTTTGCGGTGATTACGGTGGTGAGTCTGGTGGTGGCCATCATCTGGGAGTACTACGAGAAGGAGCCGATTATAGACATTCGGCTGTTTAAGAATCGGACCTTCACGATCTCTTGCATCATGATGTTTATGTTGGGGCTGGCACTGTTTGGCACTACCGTATTGCTGCCACAGATGCTGCAAACCCTGATGGGGTACAGCGCGCAGCAGGCGGGAATGGCGCTCTCAGTGGGCGGGTTGGTGGTGATGATGCTGATGCCGCTGGTGGGCCGCTTGATCGGGGTGACCGACCCGCGTTATATGCTGGCCTTTGGATGGGTGGTGACGGCTGCGGCGCTTTGGCACATGACCGGCTTGAGTCTGGAGATGGACTTCCGCTATGTGTTGTGGCTGCGGGTAATTCAGGCGCTGGGCATGGCTTTTCTGTTTGTTCCCATCAACACGCTTTCTTACACCGATATTCCGATGGAAAAGAACAACGCAGTGTCGGGCCTGACGAACCTGATGCGTAACATTGGTGGCAGCGTGGGAATTTCGGTGGTGTTGACGATGCTGTCGCAGCGGTCGCAAGCCCATCAGCATGATCTGGTGGAGCACGCGACGTTGTACGACCCGACGATGCGAGCTACGATTGCAGGAATTTCGCAGGCGCTCAGGCAGTCGGGGGTGGCGGCGGCGGATGCGACCCAGCAAGCGTATCTCCGCGTGTATCTGAATGTGCAGCGGCAAGCAGCGGTGCTGGCGTATTTAGATGTGCTGTATATATTTGCCATTATTTCTGCTCTGATGGTGCCGCTGGCCTTTTTGATGAAGCGGCGGAAGAAAACATCAGGCTCGTCCAGTGAAGTGATGATGCATTAGCCCGCCGGTTACCAGTGAGCCGCAACAGCAACCTCTGAGTTCGAGACCCGCCTGTGGCAGTGTTATAAGAAAAGAATCAGCTTGAATGATTGGCCCTGAGGCATCGCCTTAGGGCCGCACGCTTTTTTGCCGGGCGAGGCCGCGCCTGGGGATGCCATGCTTCGTCTGAATCGCAATTAAAGGTGGAATCTATGCGCTTTTCGCAGACTGTAGCAATACTTTTGATGATCTTTCTGCTTCCGTCACTGGGCTTTGCACAAGCCACGGTGAACGAAAGCCTGGAAACGAGCACGCTCTATGTGGATGCGGTGAAGGGAAACGACAGCAATCCCGGGACGTCGGCGCAGCCGCTGAAGACCATCGGTGCGGGGGTGGCGGCGGCGATCACGAACAACCAAAACAGCGTTGGCACAAAAGTGATTGTGAACCCGGGAACGTACCGGGAGTCGGTGACGGCGAGCAGCAGTTCGCGCGATACTTCCAAGCCCATCACCATTCAGGCCGCCACCAGCGGCACAGCGATTGTGACCGGTGCGGTGCAGTACACGGGGTGGGCGGTGTATTCGGGAAATAGCTCGATTTATACGAACTCGTGGGTCAACAACTTTGGGCTGTGCTCGCCCAACAGCGGTGGACCCGCGGCGCAGGATATTGTTTTGCGGCAGGAGATGGTGTTTGTGAACACGACACCGCTGACGCAAGTGCTGTCGCTGGGGCAGGTGTTGCATTCCGGAATGTTTTATGTGGATGAGAAGGCAAACCAGATTTACCTATGGCCACCTTCGGGAACGAATATGACAACCGGCGACGTGGAAGTGGCGACGCAGCCCTCATTATTCAGCTTGCAAGGGCGCGACCAGTTTGTGGTGCGCGGCATGGTGTTTGAGTACGCAAATAGCTGCCGCGATCAAGCAGCGGTGAGCGTTTCTGGTAGTGCTTCGAACGTTATTTTTGACAATGATTTGTTTGTATGGAACAACGCGATTGGCTTTAAAATGAGCAACCCAGTCGTGAACGCTACGGTGTCGAATGTAAGCGCCAATCATAATGGGCAGTCCGGGATGGGAGCGACGCAGACCAAGAGTATCTTGTGGCAAAACGTCGCCGCAAACTACAACAACTGGCGCGGGGCGCAGGGCGGGTACTACTTCTGGAACAGCAGCGGTGTGCATTTGTTTGAGGCACACAATGATACCGTCAGCGGCATGACCATCGCCTATAACCAGACGCATGGAGTGCACTGGGATACGGACAACGCCAACATCACTGCAAGCAGCGTGACGGCGGCAAACAATCTGCTGAATGGACTATTTGTGGAAGTAAGTGAGGGGCCAGTGACGATTGACGCGAGTCACGTATGCTCCAACAATCCTGCGCCGCATGACAATTCGGCTTACCAAGGTGGGCTGGAGATTCGTAACTCAGAGAAGGTAAGCTTTACCAACGGAGTGCTCTATAACAACGGCCCCGGCAACGTAAATATTCAAGGTCAAAAGGGTGGCATTACGGGCTCGAACTGGGAGACCGGGCAGAGCTACAATCTGGTGTCACAGTCACTGACGCTGCAAAGTAATTCAATCTATGGTGTGGGTGCGACGCAGTATGTGTTCAGCGACAGTTATTTGGTCAACGGTGACTGGACTACCTTCAAGAATACGCTGATAGCTAGCAAGAACACATGGTGGAACAGCTCGAATACGAATGGCTTCAAGGTGCCGAGTCCGCGGGCGGGCTCAAACGATGCCTTTGCTGGCTGGCAGAGTCTGACCGGGCAAGATAGCAGTTCGACGTGGGCAAAGCCGCCAGACCCGACCGCGAGTTGCGCAGTAGCCGTGGACAGTCCGGACTACTGGCTGATTGCCGCGACCGCGACGTTGACTGTAACCCGTGGCAAGAGCGTTGCGAACACTTATCAGGTAGTGCCGCTGGGGATTTTTAACGGCAAAGTAACCTTCTCGTCAGACGCGGGTGGCGCGACGGGACTTACGATTACCTTCAGCCCATCTACCATTACTACATCGGGTACGGTTACGGTTACCCTTGCGGCGAGCAGTACAGCGTCCAAGGGTACTTTTCCGGTAACGATCCTCTCAAACAATGGCAACCTGAACCGAACAGTCACGATACCGGTTACGATTAACTAGAGATATCGTAACTAGAAGATTGGTCATCGTGGTTGTGTCTTGGAAAGAGGTGCTCTGCGGTGAGAGTGGGTAGCTCGCCAATTCGGTTCAGGGTGATATCAGCGGCAGACAAACCGGCGATGGCGGCGTCTGTGGCGTAGTGGCCCTGCCGCACGAAGATGGTGGTAACGCGATGGCCCCAGCGCTGCTTTATGGCATTCAGGATGCGGAGCTTGTCGTCTACCACCACGTAGTGTTTGGCGGGATAGCGGTCTTCGATATTTTCGATTTCAAACTCTTTGTGGATGTAGATCAGCACGTTCCCCTGGAAAATCTCGAACAGCCCTGAGCGATAAACCTTCTGCGGTTGAAAGACGACATCGCCATCGGTCAGGATGACCGGCAGGCCGAACTGCGAGACATGTTGCACGGCATCGAGCGAGCCGGGAAACAGGCGATTGGCAAAAGGATATTTGATGAGGAAGTAAGAGACGGCCAGCAAGCGTGGGTCGTGGGGATACTCTATGCGGTAGCGCTGCAGGGCACCTAAATAATCGGCATAGCCGAGTTCGGTGCGGATCGCTTCAAACAGTTCCCAGTAGCGCTGGGCCCGTTCTATGCCCACGGCGGTGTTCAAGTGTTTGCGCAGGTCAGCGGTCACCCGGTCGTGGTCGAGCAGGGTGTTATCAACGTCGAACAGAAAGACGGTTCGTTCCGGGATTTCAGGCATTGCGAAAAACTCCTTCGGTTCGCCACCGTGCGGGGCGTGCGCGTTGTCTGCACGATAGGGTAGCAGCGGATGGTCAATCCTGCACGGTGTTGGAGTCGCGGCAGCGAAAAAGGATGCAGCCTTGAAGGCTTTAATCGCGATAGAATCACCCCTTGACCATCTCTGATGAAAATTTGTGTGTGGTGCTGGTAGCAACCCGCAACCCTTTGAATATCGGCGCAGCAGCGCGTGCCATGAGCAACTTTGGTTCTTCGCGCTTACGGCTGGTCACCCCGTTTGGTCCCGCGCTCGAGCGGGCGCAGTCGGCGGTGGGTGCTGCCAGTGTGCTGGCGAGAGCAGAAGAGTTCGCCAGCGTGGCGGATGCGGTGGCGGATTGCACGTTGGTGGTGGGTACGGGGTCGGCGAGCCGACGCAATCCGGCGATACCGGTGGTGGAACTGCCGGAGGCGGCAGTGCAGGTGCGCGAGCACGTTGCCGGGAATCCCGCGTACAGCCGCGTGGCGCTGGTGTTTGGGTCGGAAAAGCGGGGACTTTCGAACACTGAGCTCAATTTCTGCCAGTGGATTTTGCGCATTCCCACCAGTGCGGAGAACGATTCGATGAATCTGGGACAGGCCGTGGCGGTGTGCCTGTATGCCATTGCCTGCACAAACAAGCCAGATGCTGCGCGCGCAGCGAAAGCTCGACCGGAGGCACATGAGGACGCCAGGGCTGAGACTCGCGCCAGCGGGGCAGAGCGTGAGCGCTTGCAGGGTTTGTTGCAGGAGTGTCTGGAACTGAGCGGCTATTTGACGCGCGACACTGGTGCGCTGGTGCAGTCGCAGAATCGGCAACTGATTCAAAGTGCGGAACTTTCCTCGCAGCAAGTCGAGCACCTGCTGGGCATGTTGCGCAAGATGCTGTGGAAGATGAAGAAAGTTGCCAGCGAGAGCTAGCGCATCCGCTTGAGCGTGAGAAGCGTCCTACGTCTTGATCTTGTACGGCCGGTGAAGGTGCAGTTTGGCAAGCAGTGAGGAGCGGACAAGCGGCGAAGTGGCGTGGGGCGGAATGTGGGGAAGCGCAGAGAGGTATTTCCGACTGGGCCTTAAATTGGTTACAGTGTTAAGGCCATGAGAACACAAAAACTTCGCGCCCTTGCAGCCGTCGCTGTCTTTGCCGTTTCACTTTTCGCCACCTCTGCCGCTTATGCCGCTGTTGAAGCGGCCAAGGCGAGCATTACATTTGACGCGCAGTCCAAGGTGTTTCGGCTGGATGCGGCGGGCGTCTCTTACGCATTCGGAATCAACGATCGCAACGAGTTGCAGCCGCTGTACTGGGGCGCACGGCTTGCGGCGAGTGACGCGCTTCCGCCCGCGCACACTTTTCCTGATCACGCTTCATTTGACCTGACCCAGACCACAACTCCGCAGGAGTTTGCGGGATGGGGGGCAGGGCTGTATGTGGAGCCAGCGCTGAAGTTGACGTTCCCCGACGGCAATCGCGACCTGGTGCTGCACTATGTGTCGCATCAGACGACGGGTAATGCACTGATTGTTTCGATGAAGGATGTTCAGCGCGACATTCTGGTTGCGCTGAAGTATGAGATTGACCCAGCCACAGGAATTCTAGGCCGTTCGGCGGTGATTGAGAACCGGACCAAGGATGCGGTGGTGCTGGAGCAGGCCGCAGCTGCCACATGGACGTTACCCAGCGACAAGAACTACACACTGTTTTATTTGACGGGACGTTGGGCGGGGGAAACGCAGTTGCAGCGCGAGGCGATTCACGAAGGCGCGCGAGTGCTGGAAAGCCGCCGGGGTTCCACTGGGCACCAGAACAATCCGTGGTTCGCCATTGAGCGCGGTGTCGGCGGGGACGAGGATTCGGGGGACGTGTGGTTTGGCGCGCTGGCTTGGAGCGGCTCGTGGCGCATCACCGTGGAAGAGGATCAATTGGAGCGGGTGAAGGTCACGGGTGGTTTTAATCCCTTTGACTTCGGCTATACCCTTGCCGCTGGCGCTCAGTTGGCCACACCGGTGTTCTATGGCGGATATACGCATGAGGGCATGGGCGAGGCTTCGCGGATTTTACATCGCTTTGAGCTGACGACAATCCTGCCGCAAGCGCCTGCACCCAAGCCGCGGCCGGTGATCTACAACTCATGGGAAGCCACGGAGATGAATGTGGATGAGCCGGGTCAGGTGGCCTTGGCGGAGAAGGCAGCCAGTATAGGTGTAGAGCGCTTTGTGATGGACGATGGCTGGTTCGGCCAGCGTAAGACGGATCACGCCGGGTTGGGCGATTGGTATGTGAATCCAGATAAATTTCCGCACGGATTGAAGCCGCTGATAGACAAAGTTCATGGCCTCGGCATGGACTTTGGACTGTGGGTGGAGCCGGAGATGGTGAACCCGGATAGTGATCTTTATCGCAAGCACCCGGATTGGGTGATCCACTTTACGGGAAGGCCGCGCACCGAGGGGCGAACCCAGATGGTGCTGAACTTGGCAAGACCGGACGTCCGGGAGTATGTGCTTGGTTTTCTTGACAAGCTACTGTCGGAGAATCAAATTGCTTTTCTTAAGTGGGACTATAACCGTAACTGGTCTGAGCCGGGCTGGCCCGCTGTGGGCAATGCTGAGCAGAAACAACTGTATGTGAAGTACACCCAGAACTTATACGGTATTCTGGCGGAGCTACGAGCGAAACATCCCGGAGTAGAGATAGAATCCTGCTCGGGCGGCGGGGGCCGAGTGGATCTCGGCATTTTGCATTACACGGATGAAGTGTGGCCTTCGGATAATACCGATCCGTTTGATCGTTTGAGTATTCAGAATGGCTATACCTATGCTTACACTCCGGGCGCGATGATGGCGTGGGTGACGGACTCGCCGAACTGGGCGAATCGTCGGACGACTTCGCTGGAGTACCGGATGCTGTCTTCTATGCAGGGCGGGCTGGGAATTGGCGCAAACTTGAATAAGTGGCAAGCGGAAGACTTTGCTACTGCCAAGCGGCTGATCGCGGCGTATAAGAGCGTGCGTGAGACGGTGCAGCACGGGTCGTTGTATCGGCTGATTTCGCCGGTGGGCGGAAGCGAGCAGTCGGTGACGGAGTCGGTCTCGCCCGATAAGTCGCAAGCTGTGGTTTTTGCGTTTCTGCACTCCAGTTCGCTGCTGTATCCGTACCCTACGATTCGGTTGCGGGGGCTGGATGCTGCGGCTGAATATCGGCTAGATTGGATTGAGGGCAAGGCTGCGCAGCCTGTGCCAGCCAGCGCCAGCGGAGCTTTCTGGATGTCGCATGGGGTAGATGCGCTCCTATTCGGCGATTTTCAGGCAGCAGGATTTACTTTGACGCAAGTAAGTGGAAAGGGTAAGTAGATATATGCCAGTAAACAGCCGAGAGATCCGGTTAGCGTCACGCCCGAAAGGGATGCCTACCGCCGATAACTTTACCATGACCACCACCGAGTTGCCGTCGCTACAAGCGGAGCAAGTGCTGGTGCGCAATTTATTCATGTCGGTAGATCCGTATATGCGCGGACGGATGAATGATGCACGCTCCTATGTGCCGCCATTTGCCTTGGGTGAACCGTTGCAGGGCGGGGTGGTGAGCGAAGTGGTGGAGTCGCGGGCGGAGGGGTTCAAGCCCGGCGATGTTGTGCTTTCTATGTTTGGCTGGCGGGAGTATGCCATTGCGACGCCTAGGGATTTGCGGATCGTGAGCCGTGAGATCGAGCCGCTGTCTGTGTATCTAGGCACGCTGGGCATGACTGGAATGACTGCCTGGGCTGGACTGACTATGGTGGATGCCAAGGCTGGGGATGTGGTTTACATCTCTGGCGCGGCGGGAGCGGTAGGTAATGTGGCAGGGCAACTTGCCAAGCTGCGTGGCTGCCGCGTGATTGGGTCAGCAAGCTCAGACGCGAAGATCAAGTTTCTGCTGGATGAGTGCGGCTTTGACGTGGCCTTCAACTACCGGACGCAATCGGTGGCAGAGGGATTGAAGGCGTCGGCGCCGGACGGCATTGATGTGTACTTTGACAACGTCGGCGGCGAGACGCTGGAAGCTGCGCTGACGGCGATGCGGGTGCATGGCCGCATCATTGCGTGCGGTAGCATCTCTGGCTACAACAACGAAGCGCCCGCACCCGGCCCACGCAACATGATGTACTTCATCAGCAAACGGCTAACGATGAAGGGACTGATTGTAAGTGACTGGATGGACCGTCAGGGCGAGTTTGTGAAGGAAGTTGGCGGCTACTACAAGGCGGGTAAGATCAGGGACAAGGAAACCGTGGTGCAGGGTATTGAGAACGCGGTGGGCGCGTTCCGCGGGCTGTTTGAGGGCGATAACATTGGCAAGATGGTGGTGCAGTTAGCGAAGTAGCGGGAGAAGTGGTGGGAGAAGTGGTGAGCATTCTGCCGCTCACTGCGGCCGGCATGCTAGTCGGCGGCGCAGTTCTCCATGAGAGTTTGGGGGCTTTGGTGGAGGCGGCGGGAGTCGAACCCGCGTCCGAAGAAGTAGTCAGACAGGAGCCTACATGCTTAGTCCGTTCATGCCTTTGGCATTACCCAAAGACGTTCGCCGTACGCGCTCAGAGCGGACAAGAAACGCGGACGACTAGCCTGAATGTCTCACTTAAGCGCCCAGACGTAGCGCAAAAGCCAGCTCACCGTATGACGTCTGTATGCAGCCCATGAGCAAAGCCGCAAGAGACGGCAACTTAATTAATTAAGCTGCGTAGGCCAGTTCAGTGTTGGCAACTGTTGTTTTGCACCAGTTTCGGTCGAATGCGCACCGGCATGCCTCCTAACCGCTAGCGTCCCCGTCGAAACCGTGACGCCCCCATGATGCAGTAAAACGGTTAATGGCGCAAACCTCGCCCTCCTGTCAAAAAAGGCGAAGCCGCAGCGGGGATCCGCGAACGGATTTCCCACTTCTTCTATTTTCGGCGCGTAGGCGGCTTAAGTCAACCACCAATGCGCTGGTGCGCGACCAAATTACCGCAGCCCGAAGCCGCCAGCATCCTCATTTCTGGAAGTTTAGGGTGTAAAATCTCGCCCATGGACGCTCGCACTCCCCCGATTGGTCGCATCATTTCGCACTATGTAATTCTCGACCTGATTGGCCGGGGGGGCATGGGTGAGGTGTATCGTGCGCAAGACATCAAGTTGCCGCGCGAAGTCGCCATCAAGTTGCTGCCCCAGGATGTGGGGGACGGAAGAGTGGCGCCGGGGCGTTTTGAGCGTGAGGCGGCGGCGGTCGCGATGCTCAACCACCCCAACATTGTCACCATCCATGAATTTGGAACTGATGGCGAAACCCAGTTTATGGTGATGGAGTACATCCGGGGCAAGACGCTGGCCGAGTTGCTGCAAGGACGGCGACTATCGGTGGAAGAGGTCCTGCAGTGGGCCATCCCGGTTGCGGACGCCTTACAACAGGCGCACAAGCGAGGAGTCATTCATCGCGATTTGAAGCCCGGTAACGTGATGGTTACGCCCGAAGGCGTGGTGAAGGTATTGGATTTTGGCTTGGCCAAGCAAACCGACGTGGCGACCGTTAGCTCCAGCGACCCATTCGGCCAAACCGAGCCCATGATTACACGCCCCGGCGTGGCGCTCGGCACCCTGGCCTATATGTCGCCGGAGCAGTCGCAGGGCCGGAACGCAGACGCCCGCTCAGACGTATTTTCCTTTGGGGTGATGCTTTTCGAGATGCTAAGCGGGCAACGCCCGTTTGTGGGGGGTGACGTCGCCTCGTTTGTGAACCATCTTAACTTTAGCGCTCCGCGCAATGTAGCCGAGTTTTACGCCGACACACCGCTATGGCTGGTTGATTTGGTAGAGCACATGATCGCAAAGCTGCCAGAAGACCGGATGCAGAGCATGGCGGCGGTGGCAGAGCGCTTACGGTTGGGGCCGCAAGGAACCACGGCCGGGGTTCCCGTGCGGGCGCGAATCGCGGGGCTGACGGTACGCCGTATGCTGGGGCGACACCAGCAGACGAGTTTGATTGTGGGGGCTGTGTTGTTGCTCGTTATCGCTGGCCTTAGTTGGGCGGGTCTGCGCGCCGGGTGGCCGCACCGGCTTCCCCCCGCAGGAGACCCGTTTGCCTTGCTTCAGGCAGCACGGGAAGACCTGCGGCACTACGATAAAGAAGGCCGGGCGGAACACGCGGTGGGCCTATTGAAACAGGCAATCGCGGTGCGGCCGGACTACGCGGCGGCGTACGCAGGATTGACTGAAGCTTACTATCGGCGCTTTCGCGAGACGCTCGACCACAGGTGGCTCGATCAGGCGCAAGAATCGTCCGACACAGCGCTGCGGGAAAACAGTGAGCTGGCAGCCTCCCACGCCGCGAAGGGACTGGTGGAGTTCGCGCACCAACGGATGGGGTCTGCGGAAAAAGAGTTCATGACCGCCGAGAACATGGACCTGAATAACGGCGAATGGCACTTCTGGCAGGCAGTGGTCTATGACGCTACGAATCAACAAGACCGAGCATCGGCGGAACTGGCGCAAGCCCAGAGGTTGCAACCCGACGACTGGAAGATTTGGCTGGAGCAGGGACAAAACCAACTGCAGAGCGGCCAATTCGATGCCGCTGCCAAGAGCTGGGAAAGAGCTCTGCAACTGGAGCCTGACAATGTTCTGGCGTTGCGCAATCTGGGCGGAGCCTATATTCGGCTGGAGCGCTATTCCGACGCCGCCAGCATCTTGCAGCAAGCGCTGGCGATTCGAGACCATCCAGATACCTGGATCAATCTAGGTGCGGTAAGGTTTCTGCAAAGGCGTTACGAGGAAGCGGCACGTGCATTCCAGAAGGGAATTGACCTAGAGTCGGATCGGTTCGAGGACTGGGGAGCGCTGGGCGATGCCTACCGCTGGCAACCCGGGCGCAGCGCTGACTCGATTCAAGCATTTCAGCACGCCATTCGGCTGTTGCGCCCTGGACTGGAGCGGGAGCCTGCCCGTTCGGACTTACGCGCGCTGGCGGCGAACTATCTTGCTAAGTCCGGTGATAAGTCGGGGGCGTTGGCGGAGTTAGCCCGAGTGGAGAGCATCCCGCAAAAAAATCCCGATGTACTGTTGACTGAGGCGGTTGCGTATGAGGTCTGTGGCCAGCGCTCAGTAGCCCTGGACCGGCTAAAGCTCGCTATGGCGCAAGGCCTTAGCTTGACAGACATGCGGAACGACCCCGACTTAGACCGGTTGCGACAAGATGAGGGATACATACAGGCGGTGGCATCCCGGCAAGATAGTCTGCCGCCATCGAATCGCTGACTCAAAAAATAGATACTGCGTCCTGCAAAATTGCTTGACTTAGCTTCGGATTAAGGGTCTACTTTCGGGCAGTAGTATCTTGTCTAGGTAGGTCGCCTGCTGTTATAAAAAGCGGCCGTAAAGCTGGTTGTTACTCTTCTATTCTGCTATCTGCGGGCATAAAGGAGATTCTGCATGTCGGTTTATCTGCTAAACCTTAGGTTTGACGCCAGTCACCTGGCCGATGGAAACTTTGATTCCTCGCCTGCCGGCAATAACCTGAACAGAAGCCTGCTGTGGCTCAAATATGGCCCGAATGGCCTTCCGGCTGATGTGGTAGATTCATTCGCCCCGGTGACTCACCCGTTAAAGGAGCAGGACTGGAGTCCTGTGAGCGTTACCACAAGTGCATTGCACCTGAATAATGGCGACTATCTGGTGGTGCGGATGTTCCCGGTGGTGAAGCCCAACACGCTGTCGCTAAAACTGACAGTCGTGTTCGGCCGGGGAACCACAAGCCCGGACGTGTTCACCAATTTGCAGTCGCCATTCTCAGATGGTGGACGTGCTTTGGCCTTGTTGGACAATTCCTCGCCCGCTGGCGTGGCGTCCACCGATGGTGTGGCTTGGACCTATTGCCTCGGCAGGGTTAACGCTGATCCGAACAATGGAGCGGAGTACGCCATGAATGTGGGAGCCGTGGTTTCCCCAACGGCTGGTCAAGTGGCCATTTTTGCCAGTACGATCCCCATTCACACCGGTGGCGGAGGAAGCAGAACAAAACCATTCGATGCAATCGAGGACTTATTGTCTGGCGGTGTGGCGGCGGTGCTTGGCATTGTGACCTTTGTGGTTGGAGCGCTGGCCTTATGGAGGGCGCAGCGCATTTTGGCTAAAGCCAACAGCTTAAAGAAGTGAGGCTATTTGCAGGGTTGCTCCGGTGGGCAAACCGAGACCTGCGGTTTGTAATCGTGAGAGGGTTTCCGTAAGGCGAAGTTGGACGTGTAAAGAATAACTGTCTGCTGCAGCGCATGCGGCTGGCCCGAGTTGGCTTAGCGTTTGACGCACTGCATGGCTTCACCTGTCTGCCGGAACCTTCCTGCATCCAACAGCGCTCGCCAACATCTCATAGAAGAGTTCGTCTAAACTGTGGAGACGCGACAGGCGGGTTGTGCAGGCAAAAACCCTGCAGCTCACCGCGCGATATCCGTGATAACGAGTGGGATTTGTTGGAGATGGGGCGATTGAAGGCGGAAGGATTGCGGAGGGCTGCGATTGGCCGCGCCACCCGATGTCGGGAGGTGACGGCTTGTCTGTAGTTCAACCTTCCCGCGCCCCTGGCGCCGTCGAAACTGGAACGCTCTCGTTTCGCGAGATTCCCCACACCTCTCGCCTATTCCTCGATTATCTTTACGACTTTGCGAAAGTGGAAAAGTGGTATGCGCGCGCACCATTTGCACGCGACTGGAAGGCTGCGCGAGCGGCGATTTCTGCGGCGGCGTATCCTGCGGGGCGTCGGGCGCGGATTGCGGACGTCTTGGAGCGGCAGAATCGCGAGTTTGGGGCCGGAGCCGGAGCTGGACTTGGCGCGGGAGTGAGTGCAAGCAGTAACACGTTGGCGAATTTGGGGCGTTTTCGTGCGGGTTCGCACGTGGTGGTTACAGGGCAGCAAGTGGGGTTGTTTGGCGGACCGCTGTATTGCCTGCTCAAGGCGTTGACGGCGGTGAAGCTGGCGGCAGAGGCGACGGCTGCGGGGGTGGACACCGTCCCTATTTTTTGGCTGGCAGCGGAGGACCACGATCTGGCGGAAGTGAATCACACGTATTTGGCCAGCGCAGTGGGGCCGGGCCGCATTGAGGTTGGGTCGAAGGGTCAGCCCGATGCGCCGGTGGGCAGCATTGTGTTTGGCGGAGAGATAGAGCGCGCGGTGGCGGAGGCGGCGGAAGCGCTGCATGGCTACTCGGCGGGCGGGCCGAATGTTGCCGAGGATGAGATTCTTGCCGCGTTGCGCGCGTGCTATGCGCCGGGCGAGACCTTTGCCAGCGCCTACGGCAAGCTGTGGACGAAGCTCACCGGGCACTGGGGACTAATTATTCTGGATGCCAGCGACCCAGAGCTAGATCGGGTGGCGCAGCCATTGTATGTGCAGGCGGTAGAACGGGCAAGCGAGATCAACGAGGCGCTACTGGCACGCGGCAAAGAACTGGAGCGGGCGGGCTACCATGCGCAGGTGAAGGTTACGGCTACTTCTACGCCGCTATTTTCCATGCGCGCTGGGGTGCGGCTGGTGATTCACCGTTCGCATCCGCATAGCGGGGAGCCGGCATTTACGGCGGGCGAGCAGTGGTTTACTCCGGCGGAGTTGCGGCATTTGGCGGACCATTCGCCGGAAATGCTAAGCCCGAACGCGCTGTTTCGTCCGGTGGTGCAGGATTATTTATTGCCGACGCTGGCGTATGTGGGCGGCGGGGCGGAGATTGCATATTTCGCCCAGAGTGCTGTGATATTCGACGCACTGCTGGGACGGCGGACGATGGTGCTGCCGAGGATTTCCGCGACGCTGATTGAGGCTAAGGCTGCGAAGCTACTGGATCGCTATGCCGTTGGGCTGCCCGACTTGCTCGTTGGTTCCGGTGTGCTGGCGCAGGAACTGGCGAAACGAGAGTTGCCCGGGAAATTGCAGGATGCTTTTGCGGCAGTTGAGGCGGCGGCACGGCTGGCGTCGCAGGAATTGCATGCCCAGTTGCAGCAACTTGATGCGACGCTGACTGGTGCGGCGCAGACGGCCTCGTGGAAGATGGCGTATCAATTGAACAAGCTTCGCGAGCGCGCCGCGCGGGCCGAGTTGCGCAGGAATGAAGTGCTGGAGCGTCAGGCAAAGCTTCTGGCGGGCAATCTGTATCCATTTGGAGGATTGCAGGAGCGCACACTGAGCGGAGTGGAGTTTGTGGCGCGCCACGGATTTGACTGGCTGGAGGAACTCACCTCGGCTCTGAGTGTGGATACGCCTGATCATCAGATAGTGCGGGTGTAGAACTGCCCAAATACCTCATGAAAATTGCTTTTGTCACTTGCAATAAATTAGCGGGGGTTACGCCCGATGATTCCATTGGGCTTGATGCTCTAGTCTGCGCGGGCTTCCCCGTGAGCGCCTTCGCATGGGACGCCCCCGGCATTATGTGGGAGGCGTTTGATGCAGTGATTTTGCGTTCCACATGGGACTACCACCTGCGTCCCCAGGAGTTTGCCGCATGGCTGGCAGAGATGGAGGTGCGAAAGGTTCGTTTGTGGAATCCGGCAGCGATGGTGCGCGCCAACATGGATAAGCGCTATTTGCATGCACTTTCGCAGCAAGGAATTCCTGTGATACCTACGATCTGGCTGGAACTCGCAGAGCGTATGGATCTGGCGGAGTTGCTGTCGGCGCGAGGCTGGGAGCAGGCGGTGGTGAAGCCGACGATCTCTGGCAGTGCGACGGGCACGTGGGTGGCTTCCTTGGGCTGTTCGCGGAGCGAAGCCGAGGTGGCCCAGCGCACGCTCGATGCGCAACTGGAGCGCACTGGAGTGATGATTCAACCATTCGTGAAAGAAGTGCAGACCCGTGGAGAGTGGTCACTCATATTCTTTGACCGGCAGTATAGCCATGCGGTGCTAAAGCGCGCCAAGGTGGGTGACTTTCGGGTGCAGAGTGAATTCGGCGGATACTTTGAAGATGAAACACCAAGAGCGGCGGTGATAGCGGCGGCCGAGCGTGTGCTTGCCCAAGTGTCGGGCCCCATGCTCTATGCGCGCGTGGATGGCGTTGAAGTGAATGGCGAGTTTCGTTTGATGGAGCTGGAGTTGATTGAGCCGGATTTGTTTTTTCGCGCTCATTCCCAAGCACCACGGCGTTTTGCGGATGCATTGGTTAAGCTTTCGGGCCATGGTGCGAGTTGGCCGGCTTCAGTCTTGCCGTAGAAGTGCGGGTTGCCGCCATGTTTCAGAAATTGTGTGTTTCCAGCCAACCTTCCAGTTGCAGCAAGCTCTCAATGCGGGGATAACTGGTGTCGCGATAGACGCCGGCTGCGTCCATGATGACTGCCTTCATGCCGACGGCGGTCGCTCCTTGATAGTCCACTGAATAAATATCGCCGACATAGAGGCTTTCTTCCGCGGGGCAACCCATGCGCTCCAGGGCTATCTGGAAGATGCGCGGGTCGGGCTTTTCCATGCCAGTAAGGCCGGAGTCGGTGAAGTTGAGAAAGCAGTCGGCGAGGCCGCACTGGCGAAGCATGGCTTCAATGTGGCCGTCGGCGTTGGAGATGACGCCGAGTTTGTAGCGCTCGCCGAGGCGCTGCAGCACCGCCAAGGTGCCAATGGGAGGCTTGTTCCAGTGCGCTGACTGACGGACGAGGTGGGTGAGTTCATCGCGCAGGGCGAGATTGGCGAGCGCTTCCGGGGAATCGCCCTCTGTGGGCAAGCCCAGCGCGGCTAGCAGATGGTCATAGTACATCTGCCAGAAGCTGCGGTCGGGGGCATGGAGAGCCGACTGGGAATGCTCCTGGTCGAGAATCGGTTTGGTGGCGCGCAGGGTATCTTTCCACAACTCTTCTGAGGGGAAAATGCCACGGCGGTGCAGGGGCGCGAGAATGGCCGGGAAATCGGCAAAGCAAAGCGTCTGGCCTACATCGAAAAATATGGCAGAGAGTGGCATGGAGAAAGTTTACAGGCACGGGGGTCGGCATTTGTGAAATCTACGCGGTTTTTGCGCCACGTTAGAGTATGCTTTTCGCATGGGCAAGAGTGAAAAGGCGCACGCAAAGGCGAAGGCGATTGGGTTTGAAGTGCTGTGTCCGTGCTGTTCGGCGATGTTGCGGGTGGATCCGGTGATGCAGTTGGTGATTTCGCACACGCCTCCGCCGGAGAAGAAGACGTTTGCTGACATGGACGACGCGGCGCGCGCGATGCATGAGCGTGAGCAGCGTCGTGACGATGTGTTTGCGCAGTCGGTGGCGGCGCAGAAGAATGCGGCAGACCTGATGGACAAGAAGTTTGCGGAGGCGATGCGCAAGGCCAAGGAGTCGCCCGACACCGGACGGCCGCTGCGGGGCTTTGATTTTGAGTAGGGGCAGAGGTTAGCCGGTCGTTGCCAGCGCTCAGTTGGCAGTGGTTCGCAGAAACGCCTTCTAGCCTGCGAGATTCACCATCATGGCGAGTGCCAGCAGGGGTCGCAGGCTCCACGCCACGGTGCGCAACCAGTTGGTGCTGACGAGCTTGGCTACATTTTTCTGTGACGGCGTGTGGCTCAATGCTTCATGCAGTGGCACTTGCACCAAGAAGGTAGTAGCCCAGACAAATGCCACGAGCGCAAGGCCCGTGTATGGCATCCACAGAGAGAGTGGCGGGGCAGGACGCAGCGTGAGCCAAGCCGCAAGTGCCAGTTCGACCATCATCAAGGGGGCTACAAGCGGTGTAATGCGGCGCGTGTGCTCCCGTTCGTAATCGGTGAAATTGCTTTTAACGGCGGCCATCAGCGGGTAGTGCAGCAGTTGGACGAACCAGATGAGTCCAGTCAGCATCCATGTGGTAGCCGCGTGGAGTGTGAGTAGCATCATCCCTTGCTTGGAGGTTATGTGGTTCGAGCGTAACAAGGGCGGGCGGTGCGGGCAAGCGCCAAAGCAGGCGAAGTCACAAGGATGTTTTGAACGGATGCGCAGTCCCCTTGCGCTTCGCTGTATTCTGTTAGGCCATGCTAGCTACAGACGACAACTCCTCACCAATCAACCGGGGCGCACCCGCTCCTGCTGCCACCACGGGTGGCCGCTTTGAGCGGGCGGTGGAAATTATGGCTCGGCTGCGGGCGCCGGGCGGCTGTCCGTGGGACCGCGAGCAGACCTTTGACACGATCCGCAAATACACGCTGGAAGAGACCTACGAAGTGCTGGAGGCGATTGAGCAGCGCGACTGGCAGGAGTTGCCCAGCGAGCTTGGCGACCTGCTGCTGCAAGTTTTGTTTTACGCGCAGATGGCGAATGAGGACGGCACCTTCGGCATTGACGATGTGCTTGACCGCTTGAGCGACAAACTGGTGAGGCGGCATCCGCATGTGTTTGGCGAGGTGCAAGCCGATACGTCCGCTGAGGTGTTGCGCAACTGGGAAGCGATTAAGGCGAAGGAGAAACTCGCCAAGGCCTCAACTGGCGCGCCGGAGGATGATTCTGCGCGGGCCCCTGCATCGCTGCTGGCGGGCGTTTCCTCCGCGATGCCAGCGCTGATGGAAGCGCACAAGCTAAGCAGCAAAGCGGCGGGTGTAGGCTTCGACTGGCCAGAGCTGAGCGGGCTGATTGCCAAGCTACGCGAAGAGACGGCGGAACTGGAGGAGTTGCTGGTGCCGGAAGCGGGAGCAGGGGCAGGCAAGCCAACGCCAGAGATGCGCGACCGGCTGGAAGATGAGGTGGGCGATCTGCTGTTCACGGTGGCTAATATCGCCCGGCGCTTGCATGTGGATTCCGAGATGGCTCTGCGGCGCGGCAATGGGAAGTTCCGCCGACGCTTTGGTGCCGTGGAGAGGCAGTTGCGGGCTGAGGGACTAGGCCTAGGATCAACGCCGGGCTCGGCCTCACTAGAAGAGATGGAAGCGGCATGGCTGGTGGCGAAGGCTGCCGAACGCACGGCAGAACAAGGCGCAGAACGCACGGCAGAACGCACGGCAGAACGCACCGCAGAACAAGGCGCTAAACAAGGCGCTAAACAAGGCGCTGAACAAGGCGCAGAACAAGTCGCGGCGGATGCTCGGAAAGCGAACGGGGAGACAACGCGGTGAGCGACTTCAGCATGGTGTTGCGCAAATGCACTGGCTTGGCCGAGTTCGAGCAGTGCATGGACTTGCAGCGCAAGATTTGGGGCTTTGAGGAAGTGGAACTGATTCCGCTGCGCATGTTCGTGGTGGCCGACAAGATTGGCGGGCAGGTGCTGGGGGCGTTTGACGCGAACGGAGCAGGCGAGGCGGGTACCTCTGGGAAGATGGCAGGATTTCTGCTAGCGGTGCCGGGAGTAAGAGGTGGCCGCCCGTATCTACATTCGCACATGATGGGTGTGCTGCCGGAGTATCGCGACCTTGGTCTGGGACGTAGGCTAAAGCTCTTGCAACGGGAAGAAGCGTTGCTTCGCGATATCGAGTTGGTGGAATGGACTTTCGACCCTCTCGAAATTAAGAACGCGTTTTTGAATATCGAGCGGCTGGGCGCGATTGTGCGGCGATACACCATCAATCAATATGGGATTACGCGCTCGCACCTGCATGGCGGCTTGCCCACGGATCGCCTGGTAGCGGAATGGTGGCTGAAGTCGAACAGGGTGGAGATGCTGATGGCAACGAACGTACTGCCGCCGGGTCAGACGCCGCAGGTGGGCACGCAAATCGTTGTGCCAGCAGAGATTTCTGCATGGAAGGCGGTTGAGGCAACCCGCGACCGCGCGGCGGAGTTGCAGGCCGAAAATCGCGAGGCGTTTTTGGCGGCATTTGCAAATGGCGAAGCGGTACTGGGTTACAAGCGCCTCGAAGACGGTTCGGGCGTCTTCCAGTTGGGCGAGTGGGATGAAGATTGGTCGTACGCGGGCGAATAATGCCGCTAGCCACGCGGGCCATGCGGGCCATGAACAAGAGGAGCATAGGAAGATGAAGGTGGAAGCGGTTACTCTGCGCGAGATTCAGATGCCACTGGTGCATCCATTTGAGACCAGCTTTGAGCGCACCACGCAGCGCCGCATTCTGCTGGTGACCGTGCACTGTGAGGGCGCGGAAGGCTGGGGCGAGTGTGTGGCAGGCGAAGGGCCGTTCTATCTGGAAGAGTGGATTGACGGTGCGTGGAGCGTGAGCAAGCAGTTTCTGATTCCAGCGATCTTGGGCAAGACGCTGAATGCTGGCAGTGACTTTCCGGCGCTGGTGGCGAAGGTGCGGGGCAATCGTATGGCCAAGGCGGGCCTGGAAAATGCTTTGTGGGATGCCGAGGCCAAAGCCAAGAGTCTTCCGCTATGGAAACTGCTGGGCGGCACGCGGCAACAGATTGTCTGCGGGGTTTCGATTGGCATTCAGGAAACGCCGGAGAAACTGCTGGAGAAGATCGAGACCGAAGTGGCTGCGGGATATCAGCGCATCAAGATCAAGGTGAAGCCGGGTTGGGATGTAAAGGTACTGGAAAAAATTCGCGCCCGCTGGCCCAGCATTTTGCTTTCGGTGGATGCGAACTCTGCCTACGGGCTTGACGACTTTGCGCATCTGAAGAGCTTTGACTCGTTCAAGCTATTGATGATGGAGCAGCCGCTGTTTAATGACGACACTTACTATCACGCCAAGCTGCAAGCGCAGATCGCGACCAGCATTTGTCTGGATGAATCCATCCGGCAGGCGCGGGATGCGGAGGTGGCGCTGGAGACGGGTGCTTGCCGCATCATCAATATTAAGGTAGGCCGGGTGGGCGGTTTTAGTGAGGCGATCAAGATTCACGATGTGGCGCAACGGCACGGCGTGCCGGTGTGGTGTGGGGGGATGCTGGAGTCGGGCATAGGCAGAGTGCAGAATATTGCGCTCTCCACGCTGGCCAATTTCACCCTGCCGGGTGATGTATCGGCGTCAGCCCGCTACTGGCATGAGGATATTGTTGAGCCTGCAGTAGAGGTGAGCACACACGGTCGCATTCCGGTCAGCGACGCGGTGGATATGGGCTATCAAGTGAAGCGAGAATTCATCGAGAAGATCACAGTCCGCAAAGAGACACTGCGGTAGGCTGAGATTGAAATCAGGGAGTAGTAAGCGAGCAAAGGTAGGCGATGGGTGCAAAATGTCGAGCAACGATGGATGGGACAAGTTCCTCAAGCTGGTGCCGCCAGAGAAATTGGCCGCGCCTAAGCCTGCCCCGCGGGCGGCATCGCTTCCGCCGGAGGCGGAGGAACTCGTCGAAGTCGAGCACCTGAACACCGCGCGTCTGAATGAGGCGATTCGGCAGCGTAGCGTGGAGATGGCGAGGCTGTCGGCTGCGCAATCGCGTCCGGTGTGGGAGCCGCCAGCCCCGGCGCAAGCGTATCTTGACAGCGTGGTGGCCATGCAGAGGTGGCTGACCTACTACGGCACATTCGACGCGGTGGGGGAGCGCTTGCGGACGGCAGGACTCCCCGCATTTGCAGCCCGGTTGAAGGTAGTGAAGGCTGACCGCGCCAATGCGCTCGTGATTTGCCGCGATATGGCGACGGCCAACTGCGTACATCAGCGGGCATTGCAGCAAAAGGCCGCTGAGATGGCTCGGGACGCGGCTGACGAGATGACGAAGATGAACGCGGCTACTCAAAAGGCGTATGACGAGGGCAATAGAGCTTGGCGTCGCAATCACTAAGAATGGGATGCGATAGTCCAAGGAGGAATACTCATGTCATTTAACGACGATGATGCCGACAAAAAATTATGCACGGTTTGCGGCGGCGGCAAGACTGTTACCTGCAACATATGCGGTGGGGTAGGGCAGATTGAGGACCCGCCGGGAAGCGGTGGCTACAAGACCTGTCCTAACGGGCTCAATGGGCAGATGACTTGTGCGAACTGCGGTGGATCGGGTTGGGAACCAAAGAAGAAGTAGCTCCCTGCTGACGGTGGCTAGATTGGTGCCGAATGCAGGGCGCACGTTGTTAGGGCACAGGTCATCAGGGCATAGGTCATCAGGGCATAGGTCATCAGGGCATAGGTCGTCAAGGCTTGGGCTTGCTGGCGACCTGTGCCATGGCCCGCTCGGCTGCGTGCTGGTTCAGCCACGCCACGCCTTGGGCGAAGGTCATGCCTGCGGCAACCCGCTCGAAGCGGCTCTGCGTCTGGTCAATTTTGATGTCAATGCTCTTGAAGATCAGCAACTTTCCGGTGAAGTTCATCATGCCGTGCAATTGCTGCCAAGTGCCATCCCCCACGTCATCTTGCACCAGCAGAATGTGGCCGCCTTTATCCAGGTGACCCAGAATCCCCCAGCCAAAGGGGACGTCGGCCTGCAGTGTTCCGTCAATGCTAGCTAAGTGCTGTAGCTTGGGCTCAATCAGCATGATGCCGGTCATGGTGGTGAGCACCATCTCCAGACGCGTAGGTGGGTCGAACTTGGGATCAGGGCGGAATGTAAGCCGTACCAGTTTCTCATTGCCACGCTGTTCCCATCCATCGTAGTCGTACAGAAATGCCTTGGGCAGTGCGCTGACGATTTGGATGGAGCGGTCGAGATTTTCCCGCTGCTTTGCCATCTTTTCCCGCATACGGGCAGGGTCTTGCACCAGGCCCGCCAGCCGCGCATCTTCCTCCTGTTGCTGCTGCGCGGAGAGGGGTTGGTCGTTGACGGCAATGCTGCGGCCGGCCAGGCCATCGGTGGTGCCAACCATCACTTCGGTTAGGGTGGCTTCGGGCTTTTGCTTGCGGAAGATGAACGAATATGTGGGGTAGGAATGGGCCCCGCGGAGGTCATTTTCCACGGCGAGTCGAACCAACTCGCGCGGGTCAGTGGGCAGCGCCGGGCTGCTCGCGCGCTGCGTAAAGGCGGCAGCAGCCAGCAGGGCAGGTGCCAGCAGCACCCATGCGCGACGCAGGGAGCGCACCTTTTCCATTGCCCGCACGAAACTCACGAGGCTCACGAGGCTCTGCAATTTGCTGCGCAACATCCTGTCTGTTCCTCCACTTCCTGCACTGGGGGGTATGCCCGACCGAACCGCCGGACAAAGTTTACCATTACGTAGATGCACTTTCTGTACACAAAGACACTCGAATAGGCACGGTTGGCGAATAGTTTTCCTCAACCCATAGGCTAAAATTCAATAGTTTGCAGAAATTTAGACCGGGAAGAAAGCAGGGCCTTACCATGCAGCCACAAACCGCACTCTCTTCAGTGATTTCTACTGGGGTCATCATTCGGGGCGACATCTCTGGCAGCAGTGATCTATTGGTAGATGGGCAGGTAGATGGAGTGATACATCTGGCGGAGAACTCGCTTTCGGTGGGGCCGCAGGGCGAGGTGAAGGCCAATGTGGAAGCGAAGAATATTATCGTGGCAGGCCGGGTCGAAGGCAATCTCGTGGCTACAGATCGGCTGGAGCTGCGAAAGTCTGCCGTGGTGATTGGCGATATTGCGGGAGCCCGCGTCACCATTGAAGAAGGCGCGTTTCTGCGAGGGAGCATTGAGGTGCGGCGAGCGGTAGTAGCGGTGGCCTCCACTGCAGCATCGGGGGCGGTACCGGACGCACCCGCTGCCTCTGCTGCCGCTGCCTCTGCACCCGCACCCGCTGCGAGTCTCTTTGGCACAACCGAGTAGGCGGAAACACTTACCGCGTGGGCACCATGACAGGCATTGATTTGGTTAAGCATGGATATGTTGCAAAGACTTCGTGGATCGCGCGCCGCAGCTAAGGCGACACCGGTGGCTGCGGTGCCGCCTGTCGTCTTGCGGCACTCCAGTGGGTTGTTGGAATTGACCCGCGCGCTGGCGGGCTGCGGGAGTATTGTTCTGCTCGATCTGGGCGCGACTTCCCCCAACAACATCGCCTACTTTACCGAATTGGGTTACAAGGTTTACAGTGAAGACGTGCTGGGAGCCTCTACCGCGCCAGAGTTGCGAGTGGTGAACGGGGAAGGCAACTCCGCAGCCGACCCCGAACTGTTTCTACAACAGAGTCTGGTGTATTCCGAAGGCACATTTGACGCAGTGCTGTGCTGGGATGTGGCCGACTTTATGGAAGAATCGCTGGTGCGGCCAGTAGTGCAGCGTCTGTGGGCTTCGCTCAAGCCGGGAGGGGTGCTGCTGGCAATCTTCCACAGCCGTGAAGCAGGTCCTGAGACGGTGTGCGGGCGTTATCACATTGCTGGAGACGACTCGCTGGAAGTGAGGCCGCTCGCCAGTGGCGGCAAGCGTCCGGTATTTCAGTTGCAACGTTCCTTCCACAACCGCCACATAGAAAACCTGTATCGCGACTTCTCGTCGGTCAAATTTTTTCTGGCCCGGGACCACATGCGGGAAGTGTTGCTGGTGAAGTAGAGGCAGCTTGCGGCGCCTGTAAGTCACTTTGAAAGAATCACACCCATGCGATAGAGGTAGTGCCGCGAGACTTGCAGCCTACTAGCGCCGCAAGTGGCCAGCAGTTGGCGGAGTTCGTCGGGCGTGTAGGAGCGTCGTACAGACGCAGGCGCGTCATGGCGAGTGAGGCGGCTGCGATACAGTGGTGCCGCCAAATAGACCAATGCCAAATGCAATGGGCTGCGCACCAAATCGTTTATCAGCACCGTGCGACGAGCCACGCGCAGCGCTTCGCACGCGAAGGCCTGCACCTGCTCCGGTTCCAGATGATGGACGAAGAGCGAGCATCCCACAAAGTCGAATGAGCCATCCGCAAAGGGCAGGGCGAGAGCATTGCCTGCGACCGAGCGAGGATGAACCGGCCGGGCCGGAAGGTCATTTTGGGCGGGGAGACTGGGCAGGTGCAGCGCACTGCGGTCGAGCAGGGTGACTTCGAGCGTGATGCCTTCGCGTGCAAATTGTTGGCGAGCATACAACGGAACGTCGCCCGAACCCGCGGCAACTTCAAGATAGCGGAAGTGTCTGCCACCCGCTGCGGAGATGGCGCGGCGCAGCAGGGAGGTCATGGTGGCCGCTCCGCCCGCCCAGCGGTTCACCACGCGCAAGTCGGCGAGGTTGGCGGCGATCTCGGCGGGGGTGCCATTGTCGGTATCCAGCAGTTCGGGGATGACGACGCGTTTCATCGGGGCAGTTTTCTCGCTGGGCTCGCAGAATCACTCGGCTGACGCAGCGAGTCACCCGGACCGTGCTAAGGGCTAAACGGTTGCCAGTTCTTCTTCCAACAGTTGTTTGCTATAGAGCTCGGTGTAGTAGCCGTTACGGGATAGTAGCGACTCGTGGGTGCCTAACTCTACGATGCGACCGCCGTGCAGCACGGCGATTTGGTCGGCGTTGCGCACGGTGGAGACGCGATGCGAGATAAAGATGGTGGTGCGGCCGTGCATTACCTCGCGCAGGTGGTTGAGGATGCGATCTTCGGTTTGCGTATCCACGCTAGCGAGGGCGTCGTCCAAGATAAGAATGCGCGGATTACGAATCAGGGCGCGGGCGATGGCGGTGCGCTGCTTCTGCCCGCCAGAGAGAGTAATGCCGCGCTCCCCGACCACTGTCTCATACTGTTTCGGGAAGCCCTCGATATCGGCGGCGATGGATGCGGCTTCGGCAGAGGAGCGAATCTGCTTGTCCGTCGCGCCTTCTGCGCCGAAGGCGATGTTTTCGCGGATGGTGTCGCTGAACAAAAATGTTTCTTGCGGGACGTAGCCGATCTGGCGGCGCAGAGCGGCGATGGGGAAGTCGCGTAGGGGATGGCCATCCACCAGCAGGGAAGCCCCGGCAGAGTGCGAATCAGACGATTCAAAGATGCGCGGAATCAGGCTAACGAGTGTTGTCTTGCCCGAGCCGGTGGGGCCAACAATCGCCAAGCTCGACCCGGCAGGAACCGTCAGTGAGATATCGTGCAGCACCTGCGTGCTGCCGTAGAAAAAATCAAGGTGGCAGAATTCGATTGCGCCCTGCAGTTGCATGTCGCCAGCTTGCGCGGCCCACGCGAGAGCTTGCGGGGAATCTTGAATCTCTGGCACTTCGTTGTAGATTTCCGCCAGCCTTCCCATGGAGGCCGTGCCACGCTGAAAAATGTTGATGACCCAACCCAGAGCGATGATCGGCCAGGTAAGCTGCACCATGTAGGTATTGAACGCGACGAATTCGCCGACGCTCATGTGGTGCAGCAGCACTTCGCGTCCACCCACCCATAGGACAATAGCGATGGCGGCACCGAGCATCAATTCCAAGGTAGGCCAGAGCATCCCCATCAGCCGCACCAGTCGCAGATTGCGGCGGATATACTCCAAATTCGCCTGCTCGAATTGTGCGATTTCTGCTTCTTCTTGCGCGTAAGCGCGGATGACGCGCGCGCCGGAGAAATTCTCCTGTGTCCGTGCGGAGATTTCAGAGAACATGGCCTGAATCCGCTCGAAGCGGTCGTGGATCCGTTTGCCAAAGTACTGGATGGTGATGCTGGCAACGGGCAGGGGCAGAAAGGCATACAGCGTCAACTTGGGGCTTAAGCCAACCATAAACACCAGCGCCCCGAGGGTGAAGACCAGCGTGTTGGCGGAGTACATGATCGCCGGGCCCAGCAACATCCGCACCGCATTCAGGTCGTTGGTGGCACGGGCCATGATGTCGCCGGTGCGGGTACGCTGAAAGTAGGAATAGGAAAGCTTTTCCAGATGGGCGAAGAGATGGTTGCGCAGGTCGTACTCCACCTCGCGCGAAACCCCAATCAGCACCCACCGGGTAAGAAACTGGAAGATGCCCTTGCCCGCCGCTACCGCCAGCAGTAGGAGCGAATAGTAGAGCAACTTCTGGCGAGTCACGCCCTGATGCAGCGCGTCAATGGTCCAGCGCAGCACTTGCGGAAAAAAGATCCAGATGCCGTTGTTGATCAATACGCAGAAGGCACCAAACGCGTAAGACCGCCAGTACTTTCGCATGTAGGGCAGCAAGGGCTGGAGCTTCTTTGGAATCATGCGGGTAAGCACGATTGTAGCAGGGGCGAAGTGCGGGGCGACCGGGCTAGGTGGGCGTTTTCAGCAGCAGGTAGCCACCTGCGAAGGCAAAGATCACGTCAGGAGCCCACGCCGCCAGCGCAGCGGGCAATTGGCTGAGTCCGCCCATGGCCTCGAAGATGCCTGAGACCACGGTGTAGGCCACGAAGATGGCAATGGCGGTGGCTACACCGGCAAGGGTGCCGCGCTTGCCCGAAGCGAGCGCGAAGGGTGTCCCCAGTAGCGCCATCAGAAGCACGACAAGCGGCAGGGCTAGCTTTTCCTGCAACTGCAGGCGTAGCCGCACGACATCAAAGCCGCTTTGCTGCAGATCGGCGATGTAGTGTTCCAGTTCGCCGTAGTTCATTTCGGACGACTGGATTACTTCCTTTTTGAAGTAGGCGGGCGGATCCTTCAAATCGTCGAAGGTGGCTACTTCAAAGGTGCTGAAGTTTTCAATGGCCGAGCCTTTGAGTTCTCGGTTCCAGCCCCGCTCGAAGACCCATTTTTTGAGGTCATTTGACCAGCGGGCGCGGTCGGCGTAAACGCGCCGTACGATGTCGAAGCGGCCGGGGTCGAATTGAAAGGCTGAAATATGGCCAAACTCATTCTTGTCGGCGTCGAAAAACTCGTAGTAGTAAATTGTGCTCTGCTGGCCGAAAATCCACTTACGGTCGGGCCGCAGATAAGTTTGTGGCGGCTTGCCCTTGATCTGGTTGCGCAATGCATCTTGCGTGCGGTTTGCCTGCGGCAAATAGTACTGGTCAAACAGAAACAGTCCGGCAGAAAGCGCCAGACTGATGGCAAACACTGGTGCCACTGCGCGATAAATACTGGTGCCCGTAGCCTTCATGGCGGTGATTTCGTTGTTGCGCGCCATCACACCGAAGGTCACCAGCACCGCCAGCAGCACACAAAGATGCAGCGTCTTGTAAACAAAATAGGGGATTACATTCCACAAATAGGCCAGCATAATGCTCGCTGCGATGTGATTCTTGAGCATGTCGCTTAGCAGCTCAAAGAAAGTAAACACCACCAGCAACACCAGAAAGGAGCCGACAATCAGCGCCAGGTTTTGCAGGAAGGATCGCAGAATGTAGTTATCGAGAATCATGGGGAAGCCGCCGGTCCAGCGGCGTGGGGCGCGGACTGCGACGGCGCCGCCGTTGGCGGGGTTGGGCACAGGTGCCGGTTTGCGGTTAAGCCAGCGCTCTAGCGTGGTTAGGATGGTGCGCAAAAAGTGGAGGTCAATCGGGCGGCGTTCTGCGCGCCACAACAAGAACAAGCCCCAGCCTAGAAACAGCAAGTTGGCAGCGCCGACTCCGACGACCGGTGCCACCTTGCCGTTGCGCGCGAGCGAGATGCCAATAAGCGAAATGGTGTAGTAGAGAAAAACCAAAAAGATTGCGACGACAAAGCCAGCCGACTTACCGCCTTTACGGGTTGCCAACCCGAGGGGCAAACCCACCAGTGCCAGCACGAAACAAGCTGCGGCCAAGGCAAAGCGACGGTAGAATTCGATGAGCAGCCAGCGCCCTTGCTCGGCGGGTACTTTGGCTGCCAGTGCGGGCAGCGAAAAGGTTGGCATCTCGGCAACCGGCAACTGCTCACGCGCCGGTTGCGCCCCCTGCGAGGTGACGGCAATCGGGATATCCGATTCAGCGAAGGTGGAAATGGAATAGCGTTGCGGGTCGCGGGTGTCGCTTTCGTGCTGAGACCCATCCGTAAGGTGCAAGTGCAGGGTGTGGGGATTATCCGCCAGCATTACTCCTTCGTGGGCCAGAGTGACGCGGGGCGTGGCCGGGTTAGAGAGGTCGGCGAGGAAGATGCCTTTCCACAGCGCACCGCCTTCGGCGGACTTGGCATCTTGCACGTAGAGAATGGAGTTGTGGAAGCCTTCGTAAAACACCCTGGGCTGGACTTCATAGGATATCTGGCTGGTTTTTAAGCGGTCTTGCAGGCGATCCAGCGCCGCAGCCGATTGTGGTGCCAGCCACACATTGTTCGCCAAGCCGAGCAGGCTGGCGACCAGCGCAAAGCCTCCGACTACGCGGAGAAAGCTCCACGCCCCGAGACCGCAGGCACGCATGGCGATGATTTCGCTATCGGCGGACATGCGACTGAGGCCGAGCAGAATGCCAATCAGCACACCCATGGGCAGGGTCAGGCTAAGGGCTTCGGGGACGGTGAGGAAGAAAATTTCAGCCACACTGGGGAGTGGCGCACTGGCCCGGACGACCAATTCCAGCAGCTTGCTGAGGTCGCGCATGAACAAAACGAATGTAAGGACAAGGGTGCCGATGGCGGCGTGCGAGAGAATTTCGCGGAGAATGTAGCGGGAAAGTATGCGCATTACAAAGTAATCGCAGTCTAGCAGATTGGCCGACAGATTGGCGGAGAGTTGCGTTTTACCCACTCAGCAAGGCACAATCCAGTCTCGCGACTTATCCGGTTAAAGTGAGCCGGTGCGGCGAATTTTTGGGGTAGAGGGAGTCTTGAGGATGCGTTCACAGATGCAACTAACGGTGCGGGTAGCAGGACGGTGTTTGGCGGCAATGGTGGCAGTAGCAGTGCTTTCGGTGACTTTGGCGTCCGCTGAAAAGATGGTGGCTGACCCGGCACTCAAGCAGCAGACCGAGCGACTGGGCTCGGCGGTATGGTTTGGGCAGTCCATGGAAACGTTACGCGAGTTAACCGACAAGTTCGGGGGCCGGCTCAGCGGGTCACGGGCGCATCAGGCTGCGGCAGCGTGGGCGGTGGAGAAGTTCCACAGCTACGGCATCAAGAACGTGAAGATTGAGACCTTCAAGGTGGAGAATGGCTGGGAACGTGGTCGCGCCAGTGGTGAGATGTTGGCTCCGCAATCGCGGCGGCTGTTCGTGGAGTCCATTGGCTGGTCGCCCTCTACGCCTCAGGGTGGGGTGACAGGCGACGTGACGGTGGTGAGCGACATTTCGGCGGATGCACTGAAGGGTCGCGCGGCGGAGATTAAAGGCCACGTGATTCTAATGGACCGCAAGAAGATTTTTGCGGCGGGCTACGTGAAGGTATTGCCGCTGCTGAAGGCGGCGATGACGACGTTTACCGAAGGTGGCGCGCTTGCCGTGATGAGCGGCGACCGCGAAGACAACAACGTGATCAACGCCAGCAGCATGGGTTGGCGGGCGCAGGCAGCGCCGCTGCCGCTGTTCCATCTGGGTGCGGAAGATAGCAAGCTGATGATGCACCTCTCCGAACAAGGAACGATCAAGGTGCACCTGGAGTCGCAGAACACGGTCACCGGCCCCACCGACGTGCCCAATGTGATTGCCGAGATTCCGGGCAGCGACGGCTCGGGCGAGTGGATTTTGATCGGGGGCCACTTTGATTCCTGGGATTTCGGGACGGGTGCGCAGGATAACGGCACGGGCAGCGTAAGCGTGCTGGAAGCAGCGCGCGTGATTGCGGCGCAGGGCATCCAGCCCAAGCGCACAATTCGCTTTGCGTTGTGGGGCGGTGAAGAAGAAGGCCTGCTGGGCTCCTTCGCTTATGTAAACGCGCACGACGCCGAAATGGATAAATGTGTCACCGTACTGAACACGGACAACGGTGCGGGGCAAGTGAAAGGGTGGAAGGTGGAAGGCCGCAAAGACTTCCAAGCGGCGATGCAGCCGGTTGCGGACGCATATCTGAAGGACCTAGGCGCGACCGAAGTCTCACTGGAAACCAGCTTCGATACGGATCACGGTCCCTTCATGCTGAAGGGTATTCCTTCGCTTGATTTGCTGGTGGATATGGCGGGATATTTCAAGATCCATCACAAGGCCAGCGATACTTATGACAAGGTGGACACGATTGCTTTCAAGTCGGGCGTGGCGGTTTCTACCATGACGACGTGGCTGGTGGCGGAGAGTCCGGCGATTGCTCCGCACATTGACCACAAGGCGGTGGCTGAGATTCTGAAGAAGGAAGAGCTGGATGAGATGTTGACGTTTATTGGAGTGTGGAAGCCGTAAATTCTGGCTGCCTGAAATTCGCAAAAACCACCAGGGGAGGGCCTAGGCCGTCCCCTTTGGCTGTTGTGCTGGTTGCAATGCGAACTTTATTGGAAGCAAACAGAATTGCCAAACAAGCAGCCGTGCACCCACACCCACACCTACACCCACACCTACACCCACTCGGAGGTGTTGGGGCTGGATGCAGCATCCGATACTGCTTGCGGTTGCCACCGCATAAACACTGCGCTGAGCGGCGGTAGGGTCAACACCAGTGAATAGGGGCGCCCGTGGTGCTCGACTGCCTCGGCTTCGAGGCCGCCGAAGTTACCCATGCCACTGCCGCCGTAGTCTTTGGCGTCGCTGTTCAGCAGTTCCTTCCAGAAGCCGCCGCGGGGTACTCCGATGCGGTAGCCCGACCTTGGCACGGGAGTGAAGTTCAGTGCAACCAGCACGGCATCGCGCGGGGAGTCACCTGCGGGCGAGCCAGTGCTTTCGGCCTGCGGGCCCCAGCGCAGCAGAGAGATGATGCTGGCTTCGTTATCGTTACAATCCACCCATTCGAAGCCTTCGGGGCGAACATCCAGCACGTGCAGTGCGGGTACCGCGGCGTAGGCGTGGTTCAGGTCGCGCACCCAGCTTTGAATGCCACGGTGCAGCGGAAAATCGAGCAGGTTCCAATCCAGCTCGCCTTCGTGCGCCCACTCGCGATACTGGCCAATCTCGCCACCCATGAAAACCATCTTCTTGGCGGGCTGGGCAAACATCACGCCGAAAAGGCAGCGCAAGTTGGCAAAACGTTGCCACTCGTCGCCCGGCATCTTGCCGAGCAGCGATCCCTTGCCGTGCACCACTTCGTCGTGCGAAAGCGGCAGCACAAAGTTTTCGCTGAATCCGTACAACATGCGGAAGGTGAGCTTGTTGTGATGGAAGCGGCGGTAGATGGGGTTTTGCTCCATGTATTTAAGCGTGTCGTGCATCCATCCCATGTCCCACTTCAGGCCAAAGCCGAGTCCTCCTACATACGCCGGGCGCGACACCATCGGCCATGCAGTGGATTCTTCCGCGATGGTTTGCGTGTCGGGAAACGACTCATAGATGGAAGCATTTAACTGGCGCAGAAAATCAATCGCCTCGATGTTTTCGCGCCCGCCGTAACGGTTGGGAATCCACTCGCCAGCTTTCCGCGAATAGTCGAGGTAGAGCATGGAAGCGACCGCATCCACGCGCAGGCCGTCGGCGTGGTATTTGTCGAGCCAGAAGATGCCGCTGCTCACCAGAAAGCTGCGTACCTCATTGCGGCCGTAATTGAAGATGCAGGTCTTCCAATCGGGATGGAATCCCAGCCGCGGATCCTCATGCTCGTACAGCGCGGTGCCGTCAAAGTAGGTTAAGCCGTGGCCGTCATTCGGAAAGTGCGAAGGCACCCAATCGAGCAGTACGCCGATGCCTGCTTGATGCAACTGATCCACCAGATACATGAAGTCCTGAGGGGTGCCGTAGCGGATACTGGGCGCGAAATACCCTGTAGTCTGGTAGCCCCACGATGCGTAGTAGGGATGCTCCATCACTGGCATCAGCTCGACATGCGTGTAGTACATCTTGCTGAGGTACTCGCACAGCGGCGCGGCGATTTCGCGGTAGGAGAGCAGGTGTTTGGGATCCTCTTTGCGGTGCATCCACGAGCCCACGTGCATCTCGTAGATGCTCATGGGAGCGTCGAGGGCGTTGTGCTGTTTGCGCTCGGCCATCCACTTGGCATCCTGCCATTTGTAGTCAAGTTCACACACCCGTGACGCGGTGTGTGGAGGATGCTCACAGGTGAATCCGTAGGGGTCGGCCTTCTCCGTCTTGAAGCCGCCGTTGTGCGAAACGATTAGGTACTTGTAGCGCATGCCTGTGGTTACGCCGGGAATAAAGCACTCCCAAATGCCGGATAAGCCGCGGGCATGAAGATAGTGTGCCGCCGGGGCCCAGTCGTTGAAGTCGCCGATGACGGACACTTCCCGGGCATTGGGAGCCCACACGCTGAAGTAGCAGCCGGGCTCGCCCTCCACTTCGCCCAGGTGGGCGCCCATTTTTTCGTACATGCGGCTGTGCGTGCCCTCGTTGAACAGGTGGAAGTCCTGCTCCATCAGCAGGGAGGTGTCGTGGCGGGCGGGGCCAACGGCTTGGGGCGCGGCGGTGCTTTCGTTCGGCATGGGGCTTGTCCTCGATTGCAACCCTAATGTATCACCGGATGACTGGCGCGTCGCTGTCGGCGTTACAGCCTTGCCCGAAATTGTCGACCGGGATGAACCGGAGTAGACTTTTCGTCATGGCATTGCCGGAAGGTAAGACACGACAGCAGATCACTTCGTGCATTTTCGCGCTTGGCGTGATATCGGCATTGTTCTTGTACGACGCTGCTGTGTGGTCTGCACGGGCGGACAACGCCATTCAAGGCGGCAAGAGTGTCTGGCTCGACATATTTATGGCAGTTGCATTCTGGCTGGCTGCGGCCCTAAGCCTGTGGCGCATGCGGTCAACGCTGAAGCGCCTCGTCTCGCCAGAAGACTAGCGCTGCGTCAGGGCGACGACGAGTTGGAGTAGCATGACGGTATGAAGTGGCCTGAAGGAAAGACGCGCAAGCAGCAGATGAGAACGATAATGGCGTACGTCTTCTGCGCGATGCTTAACGCATTTGTGTTCGGCTTTGTGTTCGGCGGGGCTGT
>JANXUR010000101.1 GCA_025356095.1 Acidobacteriaceae bacterium
AAACGCCGGGCTGGAAGCCCGGCTCTACCCAAAAGCCACACCCTCTCCGGAGGATAGCCGCTGTGCACTAAGGGTGTCTTCTAGAACTGTTTAGAGCCTTCTCTTCTGTGTCGATTAGTCGGAGGGTCGGAGCAAGAAGCAGCTCGGAGATATCCTCTATCGCCGATTGCGCGTCCACTAGGGCCGTAAGGACGACAGGCACGCGTTGATCCAGAGGCCTACCCGCCTCGCGGGCTGCAGCGCTGTCCGCCATGACAAGCAATGACCCCTTCGCAGCGTCTAGCGCCAAGTCGTCGAGCATTGTGACGGTCGCTACTAGGAGGTAGCCGTCGCTCTTGCCTTTAAGCTGTTCCCTAATCGCATAGTGCGCTGTGTCGGCTGCTTCAAGGTATTTTGTTGCTGTGCCATGATTGTGAACCTCTAAGAGGGGACGCGCCTCTTTGATTACATTTTCGAATGCCGTTACCTTCTCATCCGCCTTGGATAGAAGTTCCCGAAACTCTTCGTTCGAGGGGATGACTGCAGAATCCTGAGAGTAGCCAACGGACGCGAGGGAAGAAACCACCAGCACCATAGCGAGTCCAGCAATTCTCTTGCTCTTCACGGAAATACCTCCGGTTGCCGAGTCTAACCCAAATTTTCGAGTTGCTCACAGTGACGTACAAACCTCCGCCCCACCACTTCATACTCTCCACTTAGCACCATATTGATGGCCTCGGTGTAGGCGATATGTTCCTGCGCGAGGATGCGGTCTGCGAGGGCGTGGGCGTCGTCGCCGGGGAGCACCGGCACTGCCTCCTGCAAAATGATGACGCCGTGGTCGAGGTGCTCGTCCACAAAATGCACGGTGCAGCCGGAGTATTGCACACCGTAGTCGAAGGCCTGCTGTTGGGCGTCAAGGCCGGGGAAGGCGGGCAGCAGCGAGGGGTGAATATTGAGGATGCGCCGGGGGAACTGCTGCACGAACCACGGCGAGATCAGCCGCATGTAACCGGCCAGGCAGATGAGGTCCACACCCGCCTCGCGCAGGGCGGCAACCATGGCACGGTCATGCGCCTCACGCGCCGCCTCGCGGGCTTGACGGTCATCTTCGGGTGAGCCGGTTTTGGGTGGCGCAGCGTAGGGTACGGCCCGCGCCGGAATGCCCCGGCGGCGGGCGGCGTCGAGCCCTCCTGCCTCCGGCTTGTTGGAGATAACGATGGCGATCTCAGCTTCCGGAATACGCCCGGCCGCGACCGAGTCGGCGATCGCCTCGAAGTTGGAGCCACGTCCGGAAAGTAGAATGCCGATTCGTTTCATAAGAGAATCTTAAAAGAAAATCCTTTGACCACGGAGGACGCCGAGTCGCTCAGATAAAAGCGGAGAAGATCTCATCGCTTCTGGGAGGAATTACAGGGGCTTCCCTACCGCAGGCTGTCCCATCAGCAGGAAGGTCTTAGGCAGAGCACCCTCGCCGCACAGCTTGAAGGAGCCGAAGTCCTTGAACCACTTGCCCACGGGGACTTCCGGCTGAGATTCAATCCAAAGGCGGAGGCGGTTCAGGTCGTCAAGGCTAATTGCGCGTTGCTGCATGCGCTCGACCAGATGCGCCTTTACCGCTGACGGAATCTGTGACCAGGCAGCAACTTTAGGCATTACTCTCCGAAGACAAAGCGTCCCAGTTCATCGCCCAACTTTTGCACTTGATCCGGGTCGTCGGCAGAGCGGAAGCGTTTCGCCAGGCTGAAAAAGGCTTCTTCCCGACTGGTTCTGGCCTCGATGCCGCTTTCGATCAGTTCCACCAGAATTCGATTGTCGCTGAGCCGCCGTTCGCGGGCGATGGTGCCCACGCGCCGAGCCAGTTCGGGCGGCAGGGTGACGCTACGTCGGACGCCGCTCGCGGAGCGGTTTGATGTTGTGCGCATGAACCCAGTTTACACCACTTTGGTGCATCGCGGTGCGGAGTGGTTACCGGTTAGAAAGTTGAATCCAGTTGCCGTCGGGGTCTTTGCCATCGCAAAGGGTGAAGACGTCACCGTGCCGGACCTTTCCGAACTTGGCTCCGCGCGCCACCAGAGTCTGGCGCAGTGCATCCACATCGTCGGTTCGAAAGGCGATTTTCGGCCCTTTTCTGCCGGGTGAACTGGGGCCGGAGTGGAGTGCGATGCGCGCTGCCCCGGCGGAAAACTCACACCAGCCGGGCTCGCTGCTCACCAGTCGAAGCGGCAGGACCTCCCTGTAAAACGTACGCATCACGTCCATTTGCGGCGTGAATAAGATGATCCGCGCCATCTTCATGTTGACCTGGCCCCCGGAATCGGCTCTTGCGACGACCGCCAACTGGCTGCTATGTGTAGCTGACCTTATGCTCGCCCTTGACGATCTTGCCAATCGTGTAGCCCTTCTCACCGATGCGGTCAAGCAGGCTCATCACCTTTTGGAACTTGACCGACGGCACAACCAGCACCATGCCGATGCCCATGTTGAAGGTGCGCCTCATATCGTCTTCCGGCACGTTGCCCAGCTTCTGCATCACATTAAAGATGGGCAACACCGGCCAACTGCCAAGTTCCACCACGGCGCCGCAATTTTTGGGCAGCACGCGGGGCAGATTTTCAGTAATGCCGCCGCCGGTGATGTGAGCCAGGGCGGTGACCATGTCGGCTTCCAGCAGCCGACGCACGATGGGCCAGTAGCTCTTGTGCGTCTTCATCAGCTCATTGCCGACTTTGCCCTTCATCTCGCTGATGAAAGAATCAGGGGTGTACTTGCCAACCTCGAAAAATAGCTTGCGGGCCAGCGAATAGCCGTTGGTGTGGAGCCCCGTCGAGGGCAAACCGATGAGTACATCGCCGGGGCGGACGGCTTTGCCAGTCAGAATCTTGCTCTTCTCTACCGCGCCGACGATAAAGCCTGCCAGATCATATTCGCCCTCGGGATAAAACCCGGGCATTTCGGCAGTTTCGCCACCGATCAGCGCACAGCCGTTGGCCTTGCAGGCATCAGCCATGCCCTCCACCACTTCCACGGCCACATCAGGATTCAGTTGGCTGGTGGCGAGGTAGTCCATGAAAAACATAGGGGTGGCACCCTGCACCGCGATGTCATTGACGCAGTGGTTCACCAAGTCGGCGCCCACCGTCTTGTGGAAGTTCATGGCGAAGGCAATCTTCAGCTTGGTGCCCACACCGTCCGCGCTGGAAACCAGCACGGGATCCTTGAATTTTTTGGGGATGGAGAAAAGACCGCCAAAGCCGCCAATTTCGCTCAACACACTGCGGCTGTAGGTTTTGCGCGCCAGATACTTGATGCGATTCTTGGCGCGATTGGAGCGGTCAATATCAACGCCAGCATCGGCGTAAGTAATGGAGACGGGTTTGGGGTTGGGTGTACGGGCCAAGGCAAAGTCCGATCTGTGGCGTTACAATTCCGTCTGAACAGCCGAAAAAGTTCTCTGGATTTCTAAGTCGTTGGATGAGGCCCGGAGACACTCGAATTTTAGCATGGCGGGCATGGCGGGCATGGCAGGCATGATAAGCATGGCAGGCCTAGCATGCCGCAGCTGCGGAGCGCTGGCGGGGTGCAAGCGTAAAGCCCCGGCCGTTGCCGGGGCTTTACGGAAGAAGGAAAGACAGACTACTTCTTTTCGTCTGCCTTCTTTTCGTCCATCTTCTTTTCCTTCATTTCCTTCTTATGCTTCTTGTGCTTCATTTCCTTCTTTTCCATCTTCTTGTCGTCCATCTTTTTGTCATCGGGCTGAGCGAACGACATCGAGCAGGCGATGGCAACCGCGAACAGCACTGCAAGCATCTTCTTCATGGTGTAGGGCCTCCTAGGAATTAGTGTCGTAGACAGTCCTTTGCCTGACGCCATTTAGTTTGGAAAAGGAATGTCCCGGCGGAAATGAATTCTACTCGCGCAGAAGCCAGAATCCAAGCGATAGATGGTGCCGGACGGCACACAGGTTGCCTTTGGTGTCAAAGTAAGGTACAAACGGCGGACGATGTATATTTTGCGTTCTTTCTTTTTTTCGGCGGTTTTGAGTGCCCTAGTGGTGGCTGCTGCGGCCCAAACCAGCCCCGCGCCTACCACGCCTGCTCCCACCGGCTTTACCGGCGAAGCCTACATCATTGAAGACCTCAAAGAGTCGTATCGCTTTGAGGATGACGGCACTGGCCAGCGCGAAGTACGGGGCAGGGTGCACGTACAGAGCGAGGCAGGCATTCAGCAGTGGGGCCAGCTGGTGGTTGGCTATAGTGCTGATAACGAACGGGTTGAGTTCCGCTATGTGCGGGTAAAGAAGGCTGATGGCAGCGTGGTGACCGCCTCTGCCGATGCCGTACAAGACCTTACAGGCCCAGTTGCGCGCGAAGCGCCGGTTTACACCGACTTCCACCAAAAGCATCTATCGGTGCCCGGACTGCGTCCCGGCGACACGCTGGAATATGACGTGGTCACCGTAATCACCAAGGCCACAGCACCCAACCAGTTCTGGATGAGCCACGACTTCGACAAGTCGAGCATCGTGCTCAACGAAGAACTGGAAGTGAATATCCCTAAGTCGCGGAAGGTGAAGTTGAAGTCCAAGGCGGAATTCGACCCCACTATCCGGGACGAAGGCGACCGCAAAATTTATCACTGGACCAGCCAACACCTGGAGCGCGACGACGACGACAAGAAGACGGACGCCAAAGAAAAGAAGAAGAAGCGCAGAAAGGCGATTCGAGACGCTGAGCAGCCAGCAGTCCAGATGACGACCTTTACCAGTTGGGAAGAGGTAGGCCAGTGGTATGAGAGTCTGGAAACGGGCCGGCGCACCCCTTCGCCAGAAATGAAGGCCAAGGCGGCGCAATTGATCGCTGGCAAAACCACCGATCTGGAAAAGGTCGAGGCCATGTACGACTACGTCGGCCCGAACTTCCGCTATGTCAGCCTTTCGCTGGGGTTGGGACGCTATCAGCCGCACGCCGCGTCAGAAGTCTTCGCCAACCAGTATGGTGACTGCAAAGACAAGCACACACTACTGGCAGGGATGCTGGAAGCAATTGGCTTCCATGCGTCGTCGGTACTAATCAACAGTTCGCGCAAGCTTGATGCAGACGTGCCCTCGCCCGCGCAGTTTGACCACGTGATTAGTATGCTGCCGCTGAATGGCGAGCAGGTCTGGATGGATACCACGGCAGAGATTGCGCCGTTCCGCTTGCTGGCCTTCCAGTTGCGTGACAAGCAGGCGCTGTTGGTGCCGCCGGATGGCAAAGGCAAGCTCGTGACGACGCCCGCCGACCCACCCTTTCCGAATCTGCAATTGCAGGAAATTGATGGCAAGATTGGCGATCTAGGCAAACTTACTGCAAAAGTGCACTTTACCCTGCGGGGTGATAACGAACTGCTCTTCCGTTCCATCTTCCGGCGCGTGCCCAACGCACAATGGAACAAGGTGGTGGAATCTATGAACACCATGGCGGGCGTGGATGGAGACTTGACCGATGTAAAGGTCACTGATTCGGCCGACACCCACGTGCCGTTTGAGATGACCTACACCTTGGCCAAGGTGAACTATCTGGATTGGACGCGAAAGAATGCCGATTTGATCCTGCCGCTGACCCAGTTCATTAGTTTGCAAGATGCGGATGACGATGACAGCCCTGATGCCGAGCCAGTAAAGCTGGGGCCTCCAGGAGATTACATCTATCGCATCAAGCTGGAGGTGCCGAAGGGGTACACGGCACGGCTGCCCGTGCCATTCACTCTAAAACGCGACTACGCCGAGTACACAGCGGAGTACAAGCTCGATGCGGCCACTGCCTCCACTGCCGCGACCATGAGCGCCGACCGCCACTTGGTGTTGCGACAAAAGGAAATGCCTGCCACCCGCGCGCGAGACTACCAAAACTTCCGCCACGCGCTGGAGTCAGACTTGGGTCAGCGGGTTGCGCTAGAAACGGCCACTGCTGGCAATGCTGGCTCTACCATTAACCTGAAAGCCGAAGATCTGGACCAAGCAGGCTATGATGCCTTGCAAAGCGGCAACCTGACCGTGGCGCTGGACTTACTGAAGCGTGCCACGGAAGCCGACCCCAAGAATGCGGCGGCCTGGATTCATCTCGGCCGGGCGCACTTGGCGTTGCGGCAATATGACGAGGCCATTGGTGCGTTCCAGAAGCAGTTGGCGGTAAATCCGTATGACGAATTTGCCCACAACGAACTGGGCCGTACCTATTGGCTGCAGCGCAAGTACGACGAAGCCGCCACCGCTTTCCACCAGCAGTTGGAGCAGAATCCGCTGGATAAATATGCTCACGGGGCACTCGGAAGTATGTATGCCGAGTGGAAGAAGTATGATCTAGCCGCACCGGAGCTGGAGAAAGCAATTTCGCTGAGTCCGGAGGAGGCCAGCTATCACGCGGCGCTGGGTGACGCCTACTTGAACCTGGGGCAGGATGACAAGGCTCTGGCATCGTTTGACCGCGCCGTAGAACTTTCGCCAACGCCGGAAACCTGGAACAACATCGCGTATCAGCTTTCGCTGAAGAAGGCGCATTTAGACAAGGCGCAGCAATATTCGGAGTCCGCAGTTTCGTCAGTGGCGGCTGCGCTGCGCAATGTGACCCTGACAAAGGTCACGTTGCGGGAACTGGCGCTGGTCAACTCACTCTCTGCTTATTGGGACACGTTGGGCTGGGTGTATTTCGTAAAGGGAGACTTGGACAACGCACAAAAATACATTCAAGCCTCATGGGATGTTTCTCCGCGCGGCGAGGTGGGCGACCACCTGGGACAGGTGTACGAGGCCAAAGGTGACAAGAAAAAGGCCATCGAGACCTACGGTTTGGCGCTGAAGGGCGACCGCCCAAGTCCGGAAACCCGCGAACGCCTGCAGAAGATGTTAAGCGACAAACAAATCGCCCATCTGGAAGCAGAGTCGGGAGCGTTGTCGTCGGCGATGCGAACGTATCATCCGGCAAAGCGCGCGGCGGACGCCAGCGGCACGCAGCTCCAGGAGGCTGAATTCTGGGTGTTGCTTGGAGCGGGTGGAGTTGCCGAAGATGTGCGCTATATCTCCGGCGACGCGGGGTTGAAGGATTTTGTGACCCAAATTCGCGCCGTGCCGTTTCAGCAAGGCTTCCCCGATGCTACCTCGGCGAAGATCGTGCGGCGCTGCGTTCTGTCGGTAAGCAGCGGTATCCCCACCTTGGTGCTCTATCCCGCCGAAACCACGCGGCCGGATTAGCCCGCAGGGACAGCCGTATGTTTTTGAGGCAGGCCGGTTACCACCGGCCTGCCCTTTCGTTTTAAGAAAGATTCGCCGTCCGCTTGACATATGGATAATATGCATATGTAATGAATATGTATTCACTATCACGGATGAATCTATGAACCAGCGCCTACGGCAAAATGCGATTCTAACTCTGGTGGATGAGGCCCCTGTGCCCAGCCAAGAGGAGTTACAGCATCGTCTGCGGCGCAAGGGCTTCCGGGTGGGGCAGGCGACGCTGTCGCGTGACATCCGCAAGCTAGGCTTGGTGAAGTCCGCGCGGGGGTATGAAGCTTCCTCGGGCGAATCCCACTCCGGGCCGCTGCTGCCGTCGGTCGAACACCTGATTCAAGAATTTGTGCTTGACGTCCGCGAAGCGCAGAACTTGTTGGTGCTGAAGACGACCGTGGGTAGCGCCTCGCCCGTGGCGGTCGCCATTGATAGCGCTGACTGGGATGAGATTGTCGGCACGGTGGGGGGAGACGACACCATTCTGGTGATCACGCCGGACAATAAAACTGCAACGGCTCTCGCCAAACGCGTCCGAGCGATGCTCGCCTGACGCGAGCCGCCCGTTCCCATTTGTACTTCTGCGGTTGACTGCCGCATTCCCTGCATCACCACCATTTTTCTGATTCGCGCCGCGAATCTTCCAAAGAGGCACCATGATGAGCAGCCAGCCTGTAGTCGCTTCCCCGTTGTATCCCATGCCCGTGGCTAGCCCCGCCGGGCAAGAAGATTTGATCTCTGCCGCCGACTTGTCGCCTGAAGAAGCTGCTTCGCTGCTGGAGTTCGCCCAGCATCTGAAGGCGCATCCGGCGGAGTACCGCCACGCGCTGGCGGGCAAGCAGATGGCGATGTTTTTTGAAAAGCCATCGCTGCGCACGCGCCTGACGTTTGAAGCTGGCATGGCCAGCATGGGGGGCATGGCGTTTTTTGTGGATCAGACGCAATCACGGCTCGGCGTGCGCGAGAGTTTGAAGGATGTCGCCAAGAATTTGGAGCGCTGGGTGGATGTGCTGGTGCTGCGGACCTTTGACCACGCGACCGTAACGGGCATCGCCGAACACGCCAGCATTCCGGTGATCAATGCGCTGACTGATTTGGAGCATCCCTGCCAGGCGCTGGCTGACTTTATGACCTTGAAAGAGCACTTCGGCAGCCTGAAGGGGTTGACGCTGGCCTATGTGGGCGATGGCAATAACATGGCGCATTCGCTGATGCTGGCGGGCGCGGCGCTGGGTGTCAACCTGAAAGTGGCTACGCCGGCACAGTACGCGCCGCAGCATTTTGTGGTGGCGCAGGCGCAGTTAATCGGCGAGGAGACCGGTGCGGCGATTGAGGTTATGACCGACCCGGTGGCCGCTATGGTGGGCGCCGATGCGGTTTATACTGACGCGTGGGCGAGCATGGGGCAGGAGCAAGAGAGTGCCGCCCGGGCTAAGGTGTTCCAGCCTTATCAAGTGAATGTGCAACTGATGGCCTGTGCTGCGCCCCATGCGGTGTTTATGCACTGTTTGCCCGCGCATCGCGGAGAAGAAGTAACCGATGAAGTGATTGATTCGGCACAGTCGGTGGTATTCGATCAGGCGGAAAACCGCCTGCATATTCAGAAAGCCATTCTCGCGCAGTTGCTTTGTGGCGCGACGACCAAGATTCCGGTAAGGAGTGCCCGTGCCTAATTCTGCGACGCAAGACTCAGCCCGCACCAAAAAGAAAATTGTCCTCGCCTATTCCGGCGGGCTGGATACTTCCATCATCATTCCCTGGCTGAAGGAGAACTACGACTGCGAAGTCATTGCGATGGTTGGCGACGTGGGTCAAGGGGACGACATTGACGCGGTGGTCGCCAAGGCCTATGCGACAGGTGCCTCCAAGGTCGTGGTGGAAGATATGCGGGAGGAGTTCCTTACCGGCTATGTTTTTCCTGCGCTCAAAGCAGGTGCGGTGTATGAACATAAGTATCTGCTGGGCACCTCGCTGGCACGGCCTGTGATTGCCAAGCATCAGGTGGAGGTTGCACTGCGCGAAAGCGCGGAGGCAGTGGCGCACGGCTGCACCGGCAAAGGCAACGACCAGGTGCGGTTTGAGTTGACCTATCAGGCACTGGCTCCGGAACTGCAAGTGATTGCGCCGTGGCGGGATTGGACGCTGAAGTCCCGCGAGGATTGTCTCGACTACGCGGAGGCGCATGGCATTGCGGTGGCTGCAAGCCGCGAGAAAATTCACAGTCGCGACAAGAACCTTTGGCACCTGAGCCATGAAGGTGGAGAGCTGGAGGATGCCAATCACGCGCCCTTTGACAGCACATGGCAGATGTCGCGCTCGCCGCAGGATGCGCCCGACCGTGAAGAGACGGTGGAAATTGGATTTGAAGCAGGAGTGCCGATTTCGGTAGGCGGCATGAAGCTGAACCCGGTGTCACTCGTGGAATTGCTCAATGAAATCGGTGGGCGCAATGCCATTGGTCGCATTGATCTGGTGGAAAACCGCTTTGTTGGTATTAAGTCGCGAGGATGCTATGAGACGCCGGGCGGCACCCTGCTGGTGGCGGCGCATCGCGAGCTGGAGGCGCTGACGCTCGACCGCGAAGTAGCGCACTTCAAGCAAAGCATCGCGCTGAAATATGCCGAGATGGTCTACTACGGCTTCTGGTTTACGCCCTTGCGCGAAGCCCTGGATGCTTTCGTCGCCAGCACGCAGCAGAAGGTGACGGGCAGCGTAAAGCTTGGTCTTTACAAGGGGAATGTGACGGTGCTGGGCCGGACGTCGCCGTACTCGCTGTATCGCACCGATCTTTCTTCGTTCACCATGGATAGCAGCTATGACCAGAAGGACGCAGCGGGCTTCATCCGCATTTTGGGCTTGCCGTTGCGGTCGCAAGCACTGGCCACGCGGCTAGAAGATGCGAAGGAGAAAGAAGCAGGGCAGGGAGTCGCCTCTTGAAGATGTGGGCGGGGCGTTTCCGCGAACCGCTCGATGCAGAGTTCGCACGCTGGCAGCGGTCGTTTCCTTTTGACCGCCGCCTGCTGCCGCAAGAAGTCGCTGCCAGTGCTGCGTATGCGGAAGCGATTTTTGCCGCGGGCGTATTGACTGCCGCTGAAGTCGCGCAGATTGTGGATGCGCTGGCCGCCATCCTCACCCAATCGGTCGCATCGCCCCAGTTTCTTGAGGATGACGACGCCGAAGACGTCCACCACTTTGTCGAAAAAAACTTGGTCGCGCTCATCGGCGACGTTGGCTACAAGCTCCACACCGGGCGCAGTCGCAACGAACAAATTGCCACGGATCTTCGCCTGTTCGTGCGTGAGAGCATTGACCAACTGATCGCGCAGATCGCTGAGCTTGGCAGCGTGTTGCTGGCGCGAGCCGAGTCCGCCGGGCTAGCGGCTATGCCTGCTTATACCCATCTGCAACGCGCCGAGCCGGTGCTGGTGGCGCATTGGCTGCTGGCATACTTTGAAATGTTTCTGCGCGACGCCGAGCGCCTTGCCGACTGCCGCAAGCGGGTGAACTTGTGTCCGCTGGGCAGCGGCGCGATTGCTGGTTCTACGATTCAGCTTGACCGCGCCGCGCTGGCGCAGGCTCTTGCCTTCGACGGACCCACCGCCAACAGCATGGACGCGACCGCCGACCGCGACTTTGCGCTGGAGTTTGTGAATGCCCTTTCGTTGCTGGCGCTGCACGTAAGCCGCTGGGCGGAGGAGATGATTCTTTTCTCCACGCAGGAGTTCGCTTTGGTTGACCCGCCGGAGGAGTATTCCACTGGCAGTAGCGCGATGCCGCAGAAGAAGAATCCAGACTTACTGGAACTGGCGCGGGCGAAGTCGGCGCGGGTGCTGGGCTGCGCTACCGCTTTGCAAGTTGCTACCAAGGGTCTGCCACTCGCTTACAACAAAGATTTGCAAGATACGCAGCAGCCATTGTTTGAAGCTGCGGATACTCTGCTCACGCTGCTTCCGCTGGTGGCACAATGGATTGCCAAGGTTCAGTTTCTGCATGAGCGTATGCAATTCGCCGCGCAAGATGGCTTTTTGAACGCATTTGCGGCGGCGACATATCTTTCGTCGCGAGGTGTGCCATTTCGCTTGGCACATGAGTGTATTGGCCGCGCTGTTCAACTGGCGCTCGAAAAAGGCTGCCTGCTCGACGGGTTGTCGCTTGCCGAGTTGCAAAGCATTCATCCAGCGTTCGAGGCCGGGGAGTCGGGCTTTTTCGCTGCGCTCAAGCTGGAGCCGGTGCTGCAATACCACGACAATTCCGGAGGGACGGCGCCAGCGCAGGTGAAGCAGGCGCTAGCCAAAGCGCGACAGCGACTCGGGGCAGTGCAGGCGGGATAACGCGGCGTCGGCCACTGGGGCGCTTGGGGTGTTGAAGCGATGAAGCATTGAAAGCGACGAAGCGATGAAAGCCTGTTTTGCCGCCTCAGCTTCGGGGAAAACGGCGGAGATTTGCCGAGGAAGAACGATTTTTCGAAATGTGTGGTTCCAAAATACCCTACTATAGTAATATAGTGCGTATAGATTAAAATTGACGAACGTAACAGTGTTTCCATCGCATCAATCTTGCCGCATCCCTGTCCCAAAGCCTGTTCAAGCCCGCTGAAGCCTCGAACCTAGCCCACTGAGGTTCGGCCCCAGCGCCCGATGAGCGTCACCGACTGCCAGACCTCACGTCAGTCACCCACCTCAGTCACCCACCCGAGTCACGCACCGCAGCCCTGCCGCCTCGGGGCTACAGTGCTGTATTTACAGCCGTGGCCTGCGCTTGTGCCACGCCGTAGCCTGTTCGTAGGCGTCCGCAACTGCCAGCACCATATCTTCATTGCCGTGGCGGGCGGCGATTTGCAAGCCAAGCGGCAACTCGGCTTTGCTGAAGCCGCAAGGTACCGAGATGGCTGGCAGCCCGAGCACGTTAAACGGCCGGGTATTGCGCAGCATCGCAACCTCGAGCGGACGTAACTGATCGGGATTGGCTTCCACCTGGGCAAAAGTTGGCGCGGAGATCGGGCTGGTTGGCGTCAACATGGCATCTATGTCGGCGAAGCAGGCGTCCGTGGCTGCCGCAGCAATTTCCATCACTTGACGGGCACGAATATATTCTCCAGCGGTAAGGGCGGCCCCGCTGCGGATGCGCCGCAACGTTTCCGGTTGGTAGTCGCCGGTGCGGCCTTCTGGCGCGGCATCACTCGCCCATGTTTCATGGTAGGCGTAGCTCTCGGCGGCTTGCACGGTGCGGTCGGTGTTCACCGGCATCTCCACTTCAACAATCTCGGCGTCCATGCTGCGGAAGACTTCCAGAGCGTGCTGAAAGGCCTCGCCGACGGCGGGCTCGAGACTCTCCAAAAAGTGAGCTTTCACCATCCCCAAGCGCAATCCGTGGGCGCGATCCTGCTGGCGCGCCTCATACAAACCGGATTCATAGCTGCCCTGGCTTGAGTCGGCAAGCACGTCCATCAGCAGCGCTGCATCTTCCACGGTTTGGGTGATGGGCCCAACGTGATCGAGCGACCACGAGAGGGGAATCACGCCTTGGGTGCTGACCAGTCCGTAGGTGGGCTTAAAGCCGACCACGCCACAGCAGGCAGCAGGCAGGCGGATGGAGCCAGCCGTGTCACTGCCAATGGCGGCGAGGCACATGCCAGCGGCGACGGCAACAGCGGCCCCGCCAGACGAACCTCCGGTCAGGTACAAGGGGTTCCACGGGTTGCGAGTGGGTCCATAGGCACTGACCACGTTGCTGCCGCCGTAGGCAAACTCGTGCAAATTGAGCTTGCCCAAAATCACGGCGCCGGCGCGGCGAAGCAAGCGCACTACTGCTGCATCTTCAGCGGGAATACGGTCGCGAAACAGATGCGATGCAGCCGTGGTCAACAGCCCTGCGGTGTCAATGTTATCCTTCAGGCCGATTGGGATGCCATCGAGCGGGCTAAGCCGGGCGTCGAGCATCATGCGGTTTTCGGCGGCACGAGCCTCTTCCATCGCGGAATCAGCGGCCACGGTGATCCATGCATTCAGCGCGGGATTCTGTTCGGAAAGCTCAGCAATGCGTTCTAGGCACATTTGCGTGAGTTCCACAGGGGAGAGCTGACCTGCAGAAATCAGGGCATTAGCTTCGGCAACGGTCAGAAATGTGATGTCCATGAGGAATCCAAGCTACCGCTGGAGTGACAGTTTCAGCGTGTGCGCCCATAGTAACTGGCTGGCCGCGCTTGAGGCGAATATAATTCCCTAATCCGGTCTCAAGCCACTGAACGTTGTAAACGTTGTAAACGCTGTAAACCTTGTAAACGCTGTAAACCTTGTAAACGTTCCACCGAAGCACCTGCATGCCAAAGGACGAGTTGTGATGACATCCTCACCTGCCAACCCGCAGCCCCGCCCGTTCTTGCTGGATGGTGCGTGGGTTAGAGAGGGCAGCGTGCTGGACGTGCCCGACCTGTTCACTGGGCAGGTGTTCGCGCAGGTGCATCAAGGGACCAGCGCCCATGCGGACGCGGCGATTGCGGCAGCAGTACGCGGGTTTGAGCGGACACGCAAGCTGGGCGGCTACGAGCGCCAGCGAGTGTTGCGTCAAGTTTCAGAGCAGATTGCACGGCGCAAAGAGGACTTTGCCACCACCATTGCCCACGAAGCGGGCAAGCCGTTGAAAGCGGCGCGGGTGGAAGTGGATCGCGCGGCGTTTACCTTTCAGGTGGCGGCAGAAGAAGCTCCCCGTCTCGGCGGCGAATATCTGCCGCTGGATTGGCAAGCGTCTACTGCAGGGCGCTGGGGCATTGTGAAGCGGTTCGCCATTGGGCCGATTAGTGGTATTACACCGTTCAATTTTCCGCTGAATCTGGTGGCGCATAAGCTGGCACCGGCGATGGCTGCAGGGTGTTCATTTGTGCTGAAGCCCGCGCCGCAAACGCCTGTGACCGCGTTGATGCTGGCGGAAATCATTCAGGAAGCTGGCTGGCCCGCCGGGGGAATGAATGTGCTGCCGCTCTCCAATGAAGATGCGGGTTTGTTGGTGCGCGACGAGCGCATCAAGATGATCAGCTTTACCGGCAGCGCCAAGGTGGGTTGGCAGATCAAAGCCCAATGCGGTAAGAAGAAGATCGCGCTGGAGTTAGGCGGCAATGCGGGCGTTATCGTCCACGGCGATGCGGATTTGGCTTTTGCCGCCGAACGCTGCGTGGCAGGCGGCTTTGGCTATGCCGGACAAACCTGCATTTCGGTGCAGCGGATTTGGGTGGAGCGTGCGGTATATGCCCGGTTTGTGGAACTGCTGCTTGCGGGCGTCGCTAAGCTCAAGTGTGGCAACCCGCTGGATGACACCGTGGACGTGGGGCCGTTGATTCGGGAGTCGGATGCCCTTCGGGTTGAGGAGTGGATTGCCGAAGGGGTGGCAGGCGGGGCGAAGCTGCTGTGTGGCGGCAAACGGAGTGCGGCGCATCGCTCCATAGTCGAGCCCACCGTGCTCACCGGCACCACATCAAGCATGAAGGTGAACTGCGAAGAGGTTTTTGGGCCGTTGGTGACGGTGGAGCCGTACGACGACTTTGATGCGGCGCTGCTTGCGGTGAACGATTCGCCCTACGGCCTGCAGGCTGGGCTGTTCACAGCTGATGCGACCCGCATTTTCAGGGCATTTGATGTGCTAGAGGTCGGCGGACTCATGGTGGGCGAGGTGCCAACCTTCCGCATGGATCACATGCCCTATGGCGGGGTGAAGGAGTCTGGCCTGGGGCGCGAAGGTCTGCGTTACGCAATGGAAGAGATGACCGAGCCACGCTTGCTGGCGATGAATCTGATGCACCTGATGAACCCGCGGTGAGGGCGGGGAATTGGACTGTTTTGGGAATCTGTTTTTCATTGTGGGACAGAACCAGCTCAAGTTTTGCGGCTTTTTGCAGGTTTTTGCAGCGAAGTGGGTGCAAGAAGGATTTAATTGCGTTTTTAACCGAGCAAGGGGTTTTGCTCTTGCTATAATCACCAGTTCGCAGGACATGCGTCACGGTTGTGGGTGATGGATGTGTGTAGAATTCCGCGAGAGCGGCTAAGGTATGAGTGTGATTCGCGGTAAGGTGACAGGTTAAGCATGGCTCAAATTTTTCCTAGCAGCGCGAATAACTACGCGAAGGCGACCATTCTGGCGATCCCAGTGCTGGCGATTGGACTGTTTGCGGGCTATTACGTCTTCATGACGTCGCCCTACATCACCAATCAAAAGATCGCACGCAGCCAGCCGGTGCCGTTCAGCCACAAGCACCACGTGGGCGGACTCGGCATTGATTGCCGCTATTGCCACACCTCGGTGGAGGTTTCATCCACTGCGGGCATTCCTCCCACCAAGACCTGCATGAATTGCCATTCGCAGATCTGGACTAACGCCGCTTTGCTGGAGCCGGTACGCTACAGCTACCGCAGCGGCACGTCACTGCAATGGGAAAAGGTGAATGACCTGCCGGATTTTGTGTATTTCAACCACAGCATCCACGTGAACAAAGGCGTCGGCTGCAACACCTGCCACGGCAAAGTGGAAGGCATGGCTCTGATGCTGCAGCAGAATAGTTTGCAGATGGAGTGGTGTCTGGAATGCCATCGCGCGCCGGAGAAGAACTTGCGGCCCCGCGAAGAGGTCTTCAACTCTGCCTACGAGCAGCCCACCGAAGCCAAGCCGGTGACGGTGGATGGTAAAGAGTACACCGACCAGATCGCCCTAGGCACAGCGCTGGTGCATAAGTACAAGCTGCGGTCGGTACGGGATATCACCAGTTGTTCGACCTGCCACCGGTAGCACGGCAGCAGTAGGAAAGCGCACCAAGGCAGCGCAGGTCACACCAATTTTGGACGATCGGCAGCAGCCAGAAACAGAAAACGACGAATGATGGACAGTGAAACTACGATGAGTAAACCTGAGGCAGTTTGCCCCGGCAAGCAGGATGACCCCAAGGTCAAGCTGGTGCAGTTGCAGGAGCACCTGGCTGGCGATGACGCTCCGGAGTATTGGCGCAGCCTGGAAGAGCTGGCGGGCAGCGCGGAGTTCCGCGAGTCCATGCACCGCGAGTTCCCCAAGGGCGCCTCGGAGTGGCTGGACGACGTCTCCCGCCGCGGCTTTATGAAGCTGATGGGCGCGTCTGTCGCGCTGGCTGGCCTTACCGCCTGCACTAAACAGCCTACGGAATACATCGTTCCCTACGTTCGCCAGCCGGAAGAGTTGATTCCGGGGCGGCCTCTGTATTTTGCCTCAGCAATGACTCTTGGCGGCTACGCCAATCCCGTGCTGGTGGAAGCGCACGAATATCGTCCGACCCACATTGAGGGCAATCCCGACCATCCGGCGAGTCTGGGTGGCGTCAATATTTTTGCCCAAGCCTCGCTGCTGGATATGTACGACCCAGACCGGGCGCAGTACATCACCTATCTGGGGCAGCAGCGCTCGTGGAGCGCCTTTACCACAGAGATCCGTGGGCTGATGAATGCGCAGAAAGCGTTGAAGGGTGCGGGTCTGCGGATTTTGACGCAGACTATCTCCTCCCCCACGCTGGCGGCGCAGATCAAGGCATTGCTGGAGCAGATGCCGGAAGCGAAATGGCACGCCTGGGAGCCGGGCAATCGCGACAACGTGTACGCTGGCGCGCAGATGGCTTTTGGCCAGCCCGTGGAAACGCAATATCACTTTGACAAAGCCGATGTCATACTGTCGCTCGATGGCGACTTCCTTTCGGCTGACTTCCCCGGCTTTACGCGCTATGCGCGTGACTTTGCCAAGCGGCGCAATCCGGACGGCGAAGCCAAGATGAACCGCCTGTATGTGATGGAAAGCGGCGCGACGCCGACGGGTATGAAGGCCGATCATCGCCTTCCGGTGTTGGCTTCGCAAGTGGAAGGCTATGCCCGTGCCTTGGCGGCGGCGCTCGGAGTTGGGGTGAGCGGCGGTTCGTTTGGGGAAAACGGGAAAAATGGCGAAAATGGCGAAAACGCCAAGTGGGCAAGCGCTCTGGTAGCAGACTTGAAGGCTGCTCATGGTGCAGCGGTTGTCGTCACCGGCGACCATCAGCCTGCGGCGGTTCATGCCTTGGTTCATGCGATCAATGGTGCCCTCGGCGCGGTGGGCAGCACCATTACCTACACCGACCCGGTGCCAGCGAGCCCGTTGAACCAGACCGGTTCCATCTATGAACTCTCGCGCGACATCAAGGACGGCAAAGTGGACGCGCTGTTCATTCTGGGTGGCAACCCGGTGTTTGACGCGCCGTCCAATATGGACTTCGCCGGGATGTTCAAGGGCGATCGGGTACCTCTGCGGGTGTATCTGGGTTCACACAGTAACGAGACTGCCGTGCTCTGCCAGTGGCATGTGAACGAATCGCACTTCCTGGAAGCTTGGAGCGATGCCCGGGCATACGACGGGACGGTCTCGGTGGTGCAGCCGCTGATCGAGCCTCTGTATGAAAGCCGCAGCCCGCATGAGATGTTGGCCGTCTTAATGGGGCAAGCCGGTTTCACCGGCCCGGAGATCGTCAAATTCCACTGGCTAAAAGAAAAAACCGGCAAAGTGGCAGCGCCGGGTGACGCGGTTCCCGCAGATTTTGAAGCCACTTGGCGCAAGTCCTTGCATGATGGCATGATGGCGGGCTCGGCACCCGCACCCAAGGTGCTGGCCGTGAAGACTGCCATTGCGGCTTCTGCGGAACAGGTCGCCGTAGGCGCGGATACCGTAGAAGTGAATTTGCGTCGCGACCCCTGCGTTTATGACGGACGCTTCTCCAACAATGGCTGGTTGCAGGAGTTACCTTCTCCTATGACTAAGCTGACGTGGGATAACGCGGTGGTGATGGGGCCAGCTCTGGCCAAGCAGCTCGGCATTGAGACGAACGACGTAGTCAGCATTGAAGCCGACGGTCGTTACGCGACGGGCGCAGTATGGGTTCAAGCGGGCCACAGCGACAAGTCAGTGACCTTGAATTTCGGCTATGGGCGAGAGCGTGCGGGCCGCACCGGCACCGGCGCTGGCTTTAACGTCTTCCCATTGCGCACGCATGACGCACAGTGGACGATCCGGGGCGCCAAGCTGGTGAAGAAGGGTGACACCTTTAAGCTGGCCACCACCCAGGGTCAACAATCTATTGAAACTCCCGTAGGTACGCGTCCGCTGGCGCGGGAAGGTACGCTGGCTGAGTACAAGCAGAATCCGAAGTTCGCCGGGGAGATGGCAGAAGCGCCCTCGCGGGACAACACGCTCTACGCGAACGTCGAATACAAAGACCGTTCGTGGGGTATGGCAATTGACCTTGGTGCCTGCATTGGTTGCAATGGCTGCGTGGTGGCTTGCCAATCGGAAAACAACATTGCCGTCGTTGGTAAAGATCAGGTGCTGCGGGGCCGCTACATGCACTGGATTCGCGTGGACACCTACTATCAAGGCGACCGCAACAATCCCAAGGCGATGTATCAGCCCGTGCCATGCATGCAATGCGAGAATGCGCCTTGCGAACAGGTTTGCCCGGTGGGTGCGACCGCGCACAGCACTGAAGGCCTGAACGACATGGTTTACAACCGCTGCGTCGGCACCCGATACTGCTCGAACAACTGTCCCTACAAGGTGCGCCGCTTCAACTTCCTCCGCTTTCAGGATCTGGATACGCCGCAGTTCAAGCTGATGCGCAACCCGAATGTAACGGTTCGGACCCGTGGTGTGATGGAAAAGTGCACCTACTGTGTGCAACGCATCAACCAGGCGCGGATGGAATCGGAGAAGGCGGATACGCCGATTGTGGATGGCACGCTGAAGACGGCTTGCCAGCAAGGATGTCCGGCGGATGCGATTGTGTTTGGCGACATCAACGACAAGAACAGCCGCGTCGCGAAACTGAAGGCGAATGAGCGGAACTATGGCATGTTGGCGGACCTGAACACGCGGCCCCGCACTACGTATCTGGCGGCAGTACGCAACCCGAATCCTGAGCTCGAGTCCAACGAGCAGGCGGAGCGCAGCTAAGCAATGGCACAAACAGTAGAACGCGTATCTTTGGCGCGCGAAAATCCGATTGGTCCGGGCCACGGTTTAGGTTCGGTGACCGACAAGATCACCGACATCATCTTGCGCCGTCCCATAGGCTTGGGCTGGGTGCTGGGTCTTTTGACCGCCCTCGGACTGCTCGGCGCGCTGCACCTGGCGATTGGGTACCTCCTGTACCGGGGCACTGGTATTTGGGGGGTCAACATTCCCGTGGGTTGGGGATTCGCCATTGTTAACTTCGTGTGGTGGATCGGCATTGGCCACGCGGGAACGCTGATTTCCGCAATTCTGTGCCTGCTGCGGCAGCCTTGGCGTAACTCGATTAACCGGTTTGCCGAGGCCATGACGATTTTCGCGGTGATGTGCGCGGGTTTGTTCCCTCTGCTGCACACCGGGCGTCCCTGGCTTGCATACTGGATGTTCCCGCTGCCTAACTCAATGGGTGTGTGGCCGCAGTTCCGCAGTCCGCTTATTTGGGATGTGTTCGCAGTTTCAACCTACGCAACTATCTCCATCGTATTTTGGTTTGTCGGGCTGATTCCTGACTTGGCGACATTGCGCGATACCGCAAAGAATCCTGTCATCCGTGGTCTGTTTGGCGCTCTGGCTATGGGTTGGACCGGCTCAGCGCGGCACTGGAAGCGGTATGAGTCGGCTTATTTATTACTCGCCGGACTTTCCACCCCGCTAGTGCTCTCGGTGCACACCGTCGTCAGCTTCGACTTTGCGGTTGGCATCGTTCCGGGGTGGCACACCACGATCTTCCCGCCCTACTTTGTGGCTGGTGCTATTTATTCGGGATTCGCCATGGTGCTGGTGTTGGCGATTCCGATTCGCGCCGCCTACGGCGTAAGCGACTTTATTACCGAAAAGCATCTGGATTTTGCCGCCAAGGTGATGCTCGCCACCGGCTTGATTGTCGGCTATGGCTACCTGATGGAGTTCTTTACGGCCCTGTATGGCGGCGCGCAGTATGACCGCTTTCTGGTTTGGAACCGCTTGCACGGGCCTTATCAACTTGCCTACATCGGGCTGCTGATGACCAACATCGTGATTCCGCAAGTCTTGTGGATCAAGAAGATTCGCTTGCAGCCCATCTTCCTGTTCTTGATTTCTTGCGTGGTTCTGGTTGGCATGTGGCTGGAGCGGTTCATCATCGTGGTGGTCAGCCTATCCCGTGACTTTGTGACTTCGTCTTGGGGATCCTATGTACCCACCATCTGGGACTGGATGACGTATGCCGGAACTCTCGGTCTGTTCTTCACTCTTATGTTCCTCTTTGTTCGTGTGCTACCCATGATCAACATGGCTGAAATGAAGACGCTGGTTCCGGAAGCGGAGGTGCATCACGCATGAGCGCCCCTGTGTATGGAATCCTCGCTGAGTTTGATTCGCCGCATGAGGTGATTTCCGCAGCGAAACGTGCCTATGCGGAAGGCTACCGCAAGCTGGACGCTTACTCGCCTTTCCCGGTGCATGGGTTGAGCGAAGCCATCGGCTTTCACAAGGACAATGTCTCACTGGCAGTGCTGATTGGCGGTATCATCGGCGGGTTGAGTGGCTATGGTCTGCAGTACTGGGTCAACATCTTCGCCTACCCGATCAACATTGCGGGCCGTCCGCCGAACTCTTGGCCTGCGTTCATTATCATTACCTTTGAGCTGACAGTGCTGTTTGCTGGCTTGACGGCGGCGATTGGCATGTTGGCAATGAACGGTCTGCCCAAGCCGTACAATCCGCTGTTTAATTCCGACCGATTTGAGCGAGCTTCGCGCGACAAGTTCTTCCTTTGCATCGAGTCGGAAGATCCGAAGTATGACGCAAGTGGTACGCGGGCATTCATGGAAAGTCTGCAGCCAGCTTCGGTTTCGGAGGTGCCTTATTAACCCGAACACCCACCTCCGCAAGATTCTGTTGGCAAGCGCGAGCGCAGTAGCATTGTTGCTGCTGGCCGGTTGCCGTCAGGATATGCATGACCAGCCGCGCTACAAGCCGTTGGCACAAAGTGACTTCTTCGCCGATCAGCGTTCCGCCCGGGCTCCGGTGGAGGGCACGGTCGCGCGCGGCCACCTGAACGACGACACCTACTTCTACACCGGCAAGGTCAGCGGACAAGCGGGCGAAGTTTTCCCGTATCCGGTAAATGCGGCCATGCTGGCGCGAGGACAAGAGCGCTTCAATATTTATTGCTCACCCTGCCACTCACGGCTGGGCGATGGCAATGGCATGATTGTGCAGCGGGGCTTGAAGCATCCGCCGTCGTATCACGAGGAGCGTTTGCGCAAATCGCCTCCCGGCTACTTTTTTGACGTGATTAGCAACGGCTTCGGCCAGATGCAGGACTACTCGTATCAGATTCAGCCTGCAGACCGATGGGCAATCGTGGCATACATTCGTGCGTTGCAATTGAGTCAGGGTGCCAAGCTGTATGACCTGACTCCGGCGGAGCGGGCGCAGTTGCCCGCCGCACCAATGGCAACAACGGCCAAAGCGGTTGCCCAGCCGATGGCTCCTAAAGCCTTGAAAGGAGAGGCGCGATGAGCGTGACAACGCAGTGGACCTCGTCCGCAGTCGCCACTCCTGAAGTGGCAAAGAAGTTGAGTACCCGCGCATTTGTGGTGGGGCTTGTGGCTGCATTGGGCTCCGCATTTGGTTTTATCACCGGCGCGGAAAACTTCATGCAGGCCTACCTCGTCGGCTACCTGTTCTGGCTGTGCGTTACCTTCGGGTGCCTGGGCTGGCTAATGATTCACTACATCGCCGCTCGCGGCGGTTGGGGATTGATTGGACGCCGCATCTGGGAAGCGGGGGTCGCAAATTTTCCTTTGATGTTTGTGCTCGGCTTGCCCATTCTGTTTAACCTGCCCAAGCTCTACATCTGGGCGCGTCCTGCGGCAGTCGCGGCGGACGAGCACCTGCGATATGTAACCGGTGCGTGGCTTTCGATGAGTGGGGTTTGGGGCCGTTACATCGGCTTCTTCGCCATTTGGATAGCGATGGCCTTTCTGCTGCGGCGTTGGTCTGCTGAGCAGGATCTGCCAGAAAACGAAGGTAAGGCATTACCCTTTCAGTGGGTGGCGGCTCCGGGCTTGGTGATTTTCGCCCTTACCAGCACGTTTTTGGTTGTGGATTTCAGCATGTCGCTCGACCCGGCGTGGGCGTCCAGTATTTACGGCCTGATCTTCGTTGCGAGCTCCGGCTTGGCTTGCATGGCACTGACCGTTATTGTGACGGCGACCCTCAGCAACTATCAGCCCATGGCGACTTTGCTCACCCGCACCACCCTGCATGACTACGGCAAGTGGTGTTTTGCCGTGATCATGCTGTGGGCTTACTTCTCGTTCTCGCAGTGGCTCATCATTTGGGCTGGCAATTTGCCGGAAGAGATTGGCTTCTTCCGCATTCGCCTGCAAGGCGGGTGGGAGTACGCCAGCTTATTCCTCGCCCTGTTTGGCTGGGCCGTGCCTTGGGGGTTGTTGCTCTCGCAAGACATCAAGAAGAGCACCCGGACGCTGGTGCCGATCGCTTGCTGGATCCTGTTTATGCGCTTGTTTGACGTGTTCTGGTATGTGAAGCCGAGCTGGCAGGCGTCGCTGCATCCCGGTCAAGCGCACTTGTTTGGCATCACCCCGTGGGACATTCTGTTGCCCATTGCGATTGGCGGCTTCTGGCTGGGCTCGTTCTTCTGGAACCTGCGTCAGCGTCCGTTGCTGCCGCTGTACGCACCCTTTGCCACGCAAGTGCTAGAAGGAGAACATGCTCATGACTGATCATTCCCATGACTCTCACCACAGTCACGGTGGCGGCGACTACGAGCGCGAGGATTTTGGCCCCAAATCTATTTTCAGCTTCCTCATTGCGCTTGCCATATTTGGTTTGGTGGTGATCTTCATCGTGCTTGGTGCCTTTCAAGCGATTGACCAATACACCATCGCGCACATGAAGCCCGCTAGCCCGCTGCTGGAAGGCAAGATGGAAACCTACACCCGCCGGATGCAGGAAAAAGACATCATGAACTTTCCGACCCCTCGTCTCGATGGCGGAGAGAAGCCCGGCGACATTAACAACCTCCATCTAAAGGAAAATTCCGTGCTGCATATTGCGCAGCCGGAGTGGGCCAATGCTTCCGCTGGCGAAGTTCGCATTCCGATAGATCAGGCCATGGCACTGATTGCCGCCCGCGGATTGCCCGCGAGAGTAGAGGGTTCGTCAGCGTTACCGCCCGCACCCAAGGCAGCCGTGAAGAGCGCCCCGGTAGCCAAGGCCAAAACGCCCGTGGTTGGGGTGATGCAGTAAACGTAAGTTTTAGCAGCAGGTTCCGGCGCCCGGTTTTGCCGGAAGGATGAGAGCAGTGTTCAGGGTCAAGCAACTGGTAGTGGTCGCAGTGGTGCTTCTAGGGACGGTGGCGGCGTTCGCCTTTCCTCCCTCAGGGGAACCCAGTGGACTGGCGGCGCGCAACTCGGAAGAGAAGCCGAATGTGCTGCGGGATGTAGGTTTAGACCAGAAATTGGGGAGTCAGGTGCCGCTTGACCTGATGTTCACCAACGAATACGGCGAGAAAGTTCCGTTGCGGACGTACTTCAACGGCAAGCCAGTGGTGCTGAATCTGGTGTATTACACGTGTCCTATGTTGTGCGGCGAAGTGCTGAATGGATTGACGGGCGCGCTGCAGATCATGAAGTTTGATATTGGGCGCGAGTACAACGTGGTAACGGTGAGCATTGATCCACGAGACACTTCGGCGCTGGCGGCCAAGAAGCATGCAACGTATGTAAAGCGGTATGCCAGACCGGGAGCGAATGAAGGCTGGCATTTTTTAACGGGTCAGCAGGAGCAAATCGCTGCCCTTGCGGACTCGGTAGGATTTCGATACAAGTACGACACCGAGATTAAGCAGTATGCCCACGCCGCTGGCATCATGATTTTGACGCCGGACGGCAAGGTTTCGCAGTATTTTTACGGGGTGGAGTTTTCGCCCAAAGATATTCGACTGTCACTGGTGGAAGCGTCTCAAGGCAAGATCGGGACGGTTGTAGATCAGTTGATGTTGTTCTGCTATCACTATGATCCAGCCACCGGCAAGTATGGGGCTGCGATTATGAACATTTTGCGGCTGGCGGCATTGGCCACGATATTTGGGCTGGTGCTGCTGGTGGGGCTGCTGCGGCGGCAGGAAGTTGCGCACTCCACCTAGCCAACAAAGAAACAGCGGGGCGTTTCGCAAAGATTATGCTTAAGTATTTTCCACTTTGGCCGGACCAGGCGTCCAACTTCGCTGGAAGTGTAGATGGTCTCTACATCTTTCTAGTGCTGGTTTCCATTGCGATGTTCGTGCTGATTGGCGCGGCTTCCATCACCTTTGCGGTGGTTTACCGCCGTCGTGAAGGCGTAGAGGCGACGCCGATCGAAGGTTCGACCATCCTCGAATTGATCTGGTCTGTCATCCCGTTTATTGTCTTCATGATCATCTTCGGATGGGGAGCCACCATCTACTTCGACGAGCGCACCCCTCCTCGCGATGCAGTGGAGATGTATGCCGTGGCCAAGCAGTGGATGTGGAAATTCGAGCATCCGGAAGGGCAACGCGAGATTAACGAACTGCACGTGCCCATGGGCCGCAACATCAAGATCATTATGACGTCGCAAGACGTGATCCACAGCTTGTACTTTCCTGCCTTTCGCATCAAGCAAGACGTGCTTCCCGGGCGGTATACCACGCTCTGGTTCAATGCCACGCAGGTGGGTGAGTTTCATTTGTTCTGTGCCGAATACTGTGGCACCCAACACTCCAACATGATTGGCAAGATTGTAGTGATGCAGCCAGCCGAGTACGAACTGTGGCTCAATGGCGGCAATAACGGGCGCACGTCTCTAGTAGGAACCGGCCAAAAACTGTTCACGGAACTAGGCTGCTCCACCTGCCACAAAAGTGATGTGCAGGGTCGCGGCCCGGTGCTGGCTGGTGTGTTCGGCAAGCAGCAACTGCTGCAAGATGGCCGCCTCGTCAAGGTGGATGAAGACTACGTCCGCGAGTCTATTCTGAACCCGCAAGCCAAAATCGTTTCTGGTTTCCAGCCGATCATGCCAACATTCCAAGGGCAGGTCAGTGAAGAACAATTGGTGTCTCTGGTCGCCTACGTCAAGTCTTTGAAGGCGGAAGGCCAGCCCAGCAACGTAGCGCAGGCTCAACCCCAGCAGGTGAAATAACAGTTATGTCAACGGCAGCGGCAGCACCAGGCAGCAATTATCTTACGAACGGGTCGAGCGTATCTTCGTGGCTCCTTACCAAGGACCATAAGCGTATTGCGCTGCTCTATCTGCTTTCGGTCACGTTCTTCTTCTTTATCGGCGGCATCTTCGCGCTGCTCATCCGGTTGGAACTACTGACTCCGCAGGGCGACCTGCTTCAGGCCGACACTTACAACAAAGTGTTCACCATGCACGGCCAGGTGATGGTTTTCTTCTTCCTGATTCCAGTGGTGCCGGCGGTGCTGGGCAACTTCTTAGTGCCCATCATGATCGGCGCCAAGGATCTGGCTTTCCCGCGCATCAATCTGCTGAGCTGGTATTTGTACATCGTAGCCGGCATCTTGATGTTGTGGACTTTGGCACTAGGCGGCGTAGATACCGGCTGGACTTTTTACACCCCGCTCAGTTCGCAGTTCTCACGGACGAATGTAGTGATGGCAGCGGTGGCCGTGTTCATCAACGGATTCTCCTCAATTTTCACCGGCCTGAACTTCATCGTCACGATTCATCGCATGCGCGCGCCGGGCATGACGTGGAACCGCCTGCCCTTGTTTATTTGGGCGCACTACGCCACCAGCGTCATCATGGTGCTCGGCACGCCTGTAATCGCCATCACGCTGTTGCTTGTGGGCTTCGAGCGGATGTTCCATCTTGGCATCTTCGACCCGGCACTCGGCGGCGACCCACTGCTGTTTCAGCACTTGTTCTGGTTCTACTCGCACCCTGCCGTTTACATCATGATTCTGCCCTCGATGGGCATTGTCAGCGAGTTGATCGCCTGCTTCTCGCGCAAGCGCATCTTCGGCTACTCCGCCGTCGCGCTCTCTAGCATCGGGATTGCGGTGATTGGATTTCTGGTATGGGCTCACCATATGTTCGTGGCGGGTATTTCGCTGTATGCCGCGCTGGTGTTTTCATTCCTCACCTACTTCGTCGGGGTTCCTTCGGCCATCAAGGTCTTTAACTGGACGGCCACGATGTACAAGGGTGCGGTTACTTTAACCACCCCCATGATCTACGCGATCGGTTTTTTGGGCCTGTTTACGATTGGAGGCCTTACCGGACTCTTTCTGGCTGCCCTTGGGCTCGATGTTCACGTGACCGACACCTATTTTGTAGTGGCGCACTTCCACTATGTGATGGTGGGTGGTGTGGTGATGGCCTATCTGGGTGGTATCCACTTCTGGTGGCCCAAGATCACTGGTCGGATGTATCCCGAGTTCTGGGGCAAACTCTCTGCCATGATCGGCTTTGTCGGATTTAACCTTACGTTCTTTCCCCAGTTCATCGTTGGCTACCTTGGTATGCCGCGCCGTTACTGGATGTACGCTCCTGAGTTCCAGGTGTGGAATGTGCTCTCAACGGCAGGTGCCACCGTTTTGGCGGTTGGCTACCTGATGCCGCTGGTGTACCTGACGTGGTCCTTGCGGTACGGCCCTGTGGTGGGCGACAACCCTTGGGGCGCTGTCGGCCTGGAGTGGATGACGACTTCGCCTCCTCCGACGGAAAACTTCCTAGAGCCACCCGTCGTCACTTGGGAAGCCTACGACTACGAGCACATCAAGGAGGTTCCGGTTGCCTACTAGCGAAATCGCCGGCTCACACGATCTGGCGCTCCGCCACCAATTCGTAAATCAAGAACAGCAGCGCGACGCCTCGAGTATGGGCATGTGGCTGTTCCTTGTCACCGAAGTTATGTTCTTCGGCGGCATGTTTACGGCCTACTTGATCTATCGCCACGCCAATCCTGCGGCATTTATGGCGGGCAGCTTGGCGCTGAGCGTAGAGTACGGTGCCTTTAACACGGTTGTGCTGATTGGCAGTTCGCTGACCATGGCACTGGCGGTGCGTTGCGCGCAACTTGGCCAGCGCAAGGCACTCGTCGGCTGGCTTATCGGCACTATTCTGCTGGGCGCAACCTTCTTGGGCGTCAAAGCGGTCGAATACCACGAGAAGTGGGAAAACCATCACGTCCCGGGGCCTACCTTCAACTTTGACACGGCGAAGGAAGAGTCCACAAAGGACCATCCGGAAGCTCAGGCATCCTCCAAGAGTGTGGAGATGTACTTCTCACTCTACTTTGCCATGACCGGCATGCACGCACTGCACATGATCATTGGCATCGGCCTGATGAGTGTGCTGACTTGGATGAGTTGGCGAGGCACCTTCGGTCGAGACTACTTCGCTCCGATTGAATATGCCGGCTTGTATTGGCACTTTGTAGATTTGGTCTGGATCTATCTTTTCCCGCTGCTGTATTTGATTGGCAGACGGCATACCTTCTGAGGCGGAAAGCATGTCAATCGGTCACGTATCCCCAATTCGCACCTACATCCTGATTTGGGCCGCGCTCATGCTCGGTACTATTATCACGGTGGCCGCCTCCATGGTGGACTTCCCCGGCCCGCTAAACGCGGTGGTGGCGCTGGCCATTGCTACCGTCAAAGCCACGCTGGTCGTGCTCTTCTTTATGCACGTCAAATACATCTCCTACAAGGTCAACATCATCGTGATCGTGTCTGCTGTCTTTTGGCTATTTCTGCTGCTGGGCATGGTGTCCATTGACTACGTGGGTCGCGCCTTCAGCTAGGTTTATTAGGAACCATTCGCACTATGCGGTTGCCAGCAGCATCACAATGTAAGTACCACGCGGGCACAGGGCTCACACAGCCTGTGCCCTTCGTCTCCTTGCCACACTGGATGTGATCCTCTCCGAAGGAATGGATGGCCGCCTCAACTGATTCCGCTCCTGCCGCCCTCAATGCGGAAGCTGCACGTCTGCTAGAGGCGGCGCTGCGCCGCGAGTTGCGCGGCGAACTGCGCTTCGATTCCGCCGGTCGCGCACTCTATGCCACCGACGGTTCCAACTACCGCCACGTACCCATCGGCGTGGTGTTTCCTGCCGACATTGCTGACGTAATCGCTGCCATGGCGATCTGCCGCGATCACGATGTCCCAGTGCTTTCGCGAGGCGCAGGCACTTCGCTTGCGGGCCAGACCTGTAACGTCGCCGTCGTGATGGACTTCTCTCGCCACATGAACCATATTCTGGAAGTGGACCCGGCGAATCATCGGGCGCGGGTACAGCCCGGCGTGATTCTGGACCACCTCCGTGACGCCGCTGAGCTGCATGGTCTGACTTTCGCTCCCGACCCGGCCACCCACAGCCGCTGCACTATCGGTGGCATGGTGGGCAACAACTCTTGCGGTATCCACTCGGTGATGGCGGGCAAGACCGACGACAACATCGAGCAGCTCGACATTCTGACCTACGACGGCATTCGCATGAAGGTGGGTGCGACCTCCGACGCCGAATTGCAGTCCATCATGGCGCAAGGCGGACGCTGTGGCCAGATTTATGCCGGACTTCGCGACCTCCGCGACCGCTATGCCCCGCTCATTCGCGAACGCTTTCCGCAGATTCCCCGCAGTGTCTCCGGCTACAACCTGCGCTATCTGCTGCCAGAAAATGGTTTTAACGTCGCGCGCGCGCTGGTGGGCTCCGAAGGCACGTGTGTAACTGTCTTGGAGGCGACCACGCGCCTGGTGTACAGCCCACCGCAGCGCGTGCTGGTGGTGCTGGGCTATCCCGACATCTATCAATGCGGCGACCACGTTCCGGAGATCATCGCACATCACCCGATTGGGCTCGAAGGCATAGATGACTTTCTCATCACCTGCCAGAAGCGCAAAGGGATGAACCCGGCGGGCATCGCCCAGCTTCCCGAAGGCGGCGGCTGGCTGCTGGCGGAGTTTGGCGCAAACACGATTCAAGAGGCCGAATCTCAGGCGCGCATTATGATGGAGTCGTTGGCGGGAAGCGCGCATCCGCCCAAAATGCGTCTGCTCAACGCCGCGGAAGGGGCAAGGGTTTGGGAAGTGCGCGAGTCGGCGCTAGGCGCAGTTTCGCATGTGCCGGGCGAACCCTTTTTGTGGGAGGGCTGGGAGGATGCAGCCGTTGCACCCGAGAAACTCGGCGGCTACCTGCGAGAGCTGAAGCAGTTGCTTACACGCTATGAATATCGCAGCACTTTCTACGGCCACTTTGGGCAAGGCTGCGTGCACAATCGCATCAGCTTCGACCTAAAATCCAGCGAGGGCATTGCAAAGTTCCGAAAGTTTATGCACGATGCAGCCGACCTTGTTCTGAGCTATGGCGGCTCACTCTCTGGCGAGCACGGCGACGGGCAAGCGCGCGGCGAACTGCTGCCCAAGATGTTTGGTCCGGAATTGATGCGAGCGTTCCGCGAGTTCAAGGCGTTGTGGGATCCGCAATACAAGATGAATCCCGGCAAGCTTCTGGACGCTCGTCCGATGGATGCTGACTTGCGCCTGGGCGCGGACTACAAGCCTTGGCAGCCACTTACGATTTTTCAATTTCCGCAGGACGAGGGCAGGCTTAGTGAGGCGACGCTGCGCTGCGTAGGCGTGGCCAAATGCCGCCGCGAACAGGGCGGGCTGATGTGTCCTAGCTACCGCGCCACCCGCGACGAAGAGCATTCGCCGCGCGGGCGCGCTCACCTGTTATTTGAGATGTTGCAGGGTGATGTGATTCGCGACGGCTGGCGTGATGAGGGGGTGAAGCACGCGCTCGACCTATGCCTCGCCTGCAAAGGCTGCAAGACGGAGTGCCCGGTGGGCGTTGACATCGCCACCTACAAGAGCGAATTTCTCTCGCACTATCATGAAGGCCATTGGCATCCGCTGCGTGAATATCTCTTCGGCCATGTGGATTTGCTCGCCCGTATGGCGTCGCGGGCTCCGGGTCTGGCGAATGTCGCTGCGCGATTGCCGATGATAGCAAGTCTGGGCAAGCGCATGGTAGGCATCGCACCCCAGCGCCTGTTGCCGAAGTTTGCCCACGGAACCTTCAAGGGGTGGTTTGCCAGACGCGAACGGCAAAGTGTTCCGCAAAGTCAAAACCCCAAACCGGTCATTCTCTGGCCAGATACCTTTAATAATTATTTCCACCCCAGCACCGCGCAAGCCGCTGTTGCCGTGCTAGAAGCTGCTGGATTCGTCGTCATTGTGCCCAAAGCGCATCTGTGCTGTGGTCGCCCGCTCTACGACTTTGGCATGCTCGACCGGGCCAAGAGGTTGTTGCAGCAAATTCTTCTCACGCTCGGCTCGCAGATTGATGCGGGCATCCCCGTCGTAGGTCTGGAGCCGAGTTGTATCTCAGTCTTTCGCGACGAGTTGCTGAACCTGTATCCCAATGACGCTCGCGCGCAACGGCTTTCGCGCCAGACCTATACCCTTAGCGAATTTTTAGAGGTACATGCAGCGGAGTTTCCGGTGCCGCACTTGGCGGGCAAGGCGCTCGTCCACGGCCACTGCCACCACAAGGCAGTGCTGAACTCCGGTGCACAAGATCGCCTGCTCACCGCGATGGGTCTCGACTGGAGCGCGCCCGCACAAGGTTGCTGCGGCATGGCCGGGCCCTTTGGCTTCGAGGCCGGGAAGTATGAAGTCTCCTGCGCCATCGGCGAAATGGAATTGTTGCCCGCAGTGCGCGCGGCTGCGCCGGAAACATTCATTCTTGCCGATGGATTTAGCTGCCGCGAGCAGATTGCCCAAGGCACCGGCCGCCAGGCCCTGCATATCGCGGAAGCGATGCTGTTGGGGCTAAGAAAACCCCCAAGCTAGGCCTATTCTGATCCGTCTCTGCCTCAGATTATGCTCGCTGTAACCCGCGCGGGCTACAATAGTCTCCAATGAAGATGAACCTGTTTTTCGTCGAAGATGATCCGGACATTGCCCGGCTCGTCCGGCACCACCTAGAAACCGCTGGCTTTACAGTTCGGCACTTTGGCTCTGGTCTGGGAGTGATTGCCGAAGCGCAACGACAAGTGCCTGCGCTTTTTCTGCTCGACATCATGGTGCCCGGTGGAGATGGCTTGGAACTCTGCCGCCGCATCCGCGAGACCCCCATGCTGGGCATGGTGCCGGTGATTTTCTTGACTGCTAAGAGCAGTGAGGCCGATCGCATTCTAGGCCTTGAGCTTGGTGCTGACGACTACATCGCCAAGCCTTTCAGCCCGCGGGAGTTGGTGGCACGGGTAAAGGCCGTGCTGCGCCGTTTTGAGCGACCACTCTCTTCTGCACCGGTGAAAATTGGCGAAATTGAAATTGACCCCAGCGCCATGACCTTGACCGTGGCTGGCAAACAAGTGACTACCACCGCAACCGAGTTCCGGCTGCTCGACTATCTGGCTCGCCACGCCGGGCGCGTTTTTACTCGCGACCAACTGCTCGATGCTGTGTGGCGCGACACATCCTATGTAACCCCACGATCCGTGGATGTGTACGTGCGCCGCATCCGCGAAAAAATTGAACCCGATCCCGAACGACCTCGCTATCTGCGCACCGTTCGCGGAGCGGGCTACCGCTTCGAAGGTCCTAAGTGAGACGCATTGTATTTGGCAAGCTGCTGATTGCGTTTCTCGCAGTCGGGGCAACCGGCTTCGCAGTGCAAGCGGCGTTGCATAGTTTCTGGGTCACCATAGCAGCCTCTCTCGCGATTAGCATAGTGCTGGCATTTATGGGCGCCAGTTCTGTGGGCGTAAGGCTAGACGACATCATCCAATTTGCCGACCGCATTGCGCAGGGTGACCTTTCGGCACGCATCAACCACGCCAATAAGGACGAACTGGACCGCGTGGCCGTGAGCCTGAACCACACTGCCGAACGCCTGCGGGAAGAGTTCGCCATTGTTGAGCGCGGACGTCGCGAGCTGGAGACGCTACTAAACTCCATGCAGGATGCGGTCATTGCCATCTCGCAGCATGGACGCGTGCAGTGGGTGAACCAGCGGATGAACCGCATTCTCAACCAGCACCCTCGCATCGGGGGAGGTGTCGCGGAAACCATTCGCGACCCCGACTTTCTCGCGGCGGTCCGCGAAGCTGCCGAAACCTGCACCGTGCAGGTGGTGCGCTCTACCACCATCGTTCCGGGGCGCTTTCACCAAGTGACCGCCGCGCCCTTGCCCGGCGGCGGCGTGATGGCCGTACTCCGCGACCTGACCAAGACCGAGCGCACTGAGAAGATGCGCCGTGATTTTATCGCCAATGTTTCTCATGAACTGCGCACGCCGCTGACCTCAATCCAGGGATACACCGAGACTCTGCTCGATTCGCTGCCGGAAGCCGATGGCTCCCGCGAATTTCTAGAAATTATCCGCAAAAACGCTTCGCGCATGTCGCGGCTGACGGAAGACTTGCTGACACTGGCACGCGTGGAATCGGGCGAACACCACTTCGACCGTGAGGCGGTGTCGCCCGCCGAACTGCTGGCTGATGCCATGCAGAGTTTTGAGCCAATGGCCCGTGCCACTGGCATTGCATTGGAAGTGAAGAATGAAGTGGAGCGCCCGGTGAAGGCAGACCCCGAGGCGATTCACCAGATTTTTGCCAACCTGATTGATAATGCGATGAAGTATGGCGCAACCGGGGGCAAAGTTGTGGTCGGCGCGCGTCCGGTGGGCGACTTTGCCGAGTTCTACGTGCAGGATTTTGGCGGCGGCATCGGCTTTGAGCACCTGCCGCGCCTGTTCGAGCGCTTCTACCGCGTGGATAAGGCCCGCTCACGCGAATCTGGCGGCACCGGTCTCGGACTCGCGATTGCCAAACATATCGTGCTGGCCCACCGCGGCACCATCCGCGCCGAAAGTGAGCTTAACCACGGCTCCAGCTTCATCTTCACCCTGCCCTACGCGGAAGGCGAGAATGCGCGGTAGGTAGTTCCCGTTTCTAAGCCCCATGGCCTGCTATGCGAACTGCGGATGGTGATGAGCGATCCACTGCTCCACCAGTTCCACAAAAGTAGTAGGTTGAATCAAAAGTTCATCTGCTTCCGTCTCGGTGGCGACATTCGCGAAGATGTAGTCAATCTGGTTGCGCTTGCGGCGGCAGTTGTCGAAGTAGTCGGCATATTCCCGCGCCGGTTTGCCCATTGCCAACACGCTACATTCAATGGTGACGATGTAGTGGCCCTTCTTTGCCGTCACCCGATATCCGGCACAAGCAATGGCTATGGTGCAGGCTTGCAGCGCGGCATTGTAAGCGGTGGCAAAGCAGCGGTCTTCGGAAAGAGTGGGGATAGCGGCGTCGGCTAGATCCCGCGCGATCAGCGCGCGCATCCCATCCAGTTCCTGCTTAGACGTGGTGTGATGTTGCACCGAGTTGATTGCCAGCAATTTCGTCCAGCTCATCTTGTGTGCCGATGACGAATTTCGTGTCCCCGCGCAATACGGCTGCCAAAAAATGATCGCCGACTTGCATCTTTCGCCGGAACTCTGCCAGCCTGTAAACGCTGGCGTTGACTTCTCGTCCCAGTCGCTTTTCGGCCCGCCGCAAGGCGGGGGCCAACTCCGCCAACCCCACGTTGCCGATCACCATCAGGTCAACATCGCTCTCGCCATGTTCCCGCCCCTTTGCGACCGACCCATACACCAGCGCCATATCAACCTTTGCATTGAATGGTCGAAGATATTCCCTGAGCGTGGGGATGATCCCGGCAGTTTTTTCGAGAAGTTGGTCCAATTGGGGAAAAATGGGATTGGCAGCATTGGGCCGAATATAAACGCGCCTGCCATCGCGCCGCTCTTCCAAAATGCCGCCAGCTGTTAGCGACGCCAGTTCGCGCTGCAAGGTGGAAGGCGTCAGCTTAAGGTGCGCAGCCAGTTCTGTCAGATACCACCACTTTTTCGGTCGGGCAAATGCCGCCGCCAGCACACGCCGACGCGTGGCCGGGAACAAGGCATCAAGTGTCCCATAATTACGCATTATGCGTAATTATTTACGCATTATGCGTAATGTGTAAAGGTGTGGGCTTGCTCTATCGCCCAAAGGCCCCGCTAAACACCATCTCGGTATATTCGCGGATGAGTTCCTCTTCGCTGATAGGGCCGTCGGGCTTATACCACTGGTAGATCCAGTTGATCATGCCCAGCAGCGCGAAGGTGGCGGCGCGTGCGCTTACGGCGACCCTGCTGGATGAGCCATTCGTGTTGTGGTGTGATGCTGCGCGTTCCCCTTGTGCCGCCGTGAAGGTTTCTTCCACAAACTTCACGTAGTTCTTTTTGCGCTCGTTGATTTTGCCGCGGAATTCGGGCGACAAAGGATGATTCTCGTGCAGCATCACCGTGATCTCCCGGTCGCGCGTACGCAGCACTGTCTCCAGATGAAGACGGATGAGTGCCCGCAGCTTCGCTTCCGCCAGACCTCCGCCCTCTGGCGAGTCCCGGTGAGCATGGTCGCCGCCAGCGGTGGTCATTTCGCGCACGGGGGCAATCACCTTTTCTTCGGTTATCTGCATGGCGTGGCTCATGATCTCGAACAGGATTTCATCTTTGCTGCGGAAGTGGTGGTAGAGCGCGCCCTTGCTTAAGCTGAGCTCGTTGCAGATGTCTTGGATGGAAGTGGCGTCGTAGCCATTGCGCTGGAACAGCGCTCCAGCGGCGCGAAGAATCTGGTGACGGGAGTCTGTACCGACTTCAGTTTGCATGGGCGATGGAAGAGCGTTTGCTTGGCCGAAAGAAGCTCGACAAGAAAGCACAAAGTCGCAGAGCACGGCCAGTCCGCAATTTTATAGGGATTTGTGCCCCGTGCCAAGCGGCGGACTTTTACAGGCCAAGGCCACAGATGGTTGGACGAGGTGGCGCACCGTATTCGGCGCGGCGAGATAGGGTCGCAGAGTTGAACGTGCGCCGGGACACGAAATACGAGTGCCCTGACGCGGCAGAAATAAATCTCGCCTCCGCAAGCTGTCACTTGAATGAGTGGAGCCCGGGCCCCAGCCAACGAAGAATCACGTCTGCAGCTTGAGGGAACTGAGTGGTAATTAGGCCCACCAGCGGGCCCACGGCGAAGGCAGCGAATTTTGCCACGAAATCCCAGCCTAGCCCCGGGTTCGTATCCGTGATGAGGCTTAGGGTTTCGTCACGCTCCATTCCGGCATAGACCCACCCCACCACCAGCGCGACAATGGTGAGAACAAGAAACAGCAATCCCCCAATAGTGGTTCGTGGGGTGAATGGATAGAAAGCGAATGCAAACGCGGTCGCAACAAACAAGGCCACAATGGCCAACACAATCGTGCGCATACGAGCCAGAATGTTTTGAAAATAGCTGATGTAGTGATAGCAGACAAATTCTTCAGCAGCCCGCACAGTGGGGATAGCGCTCAATACCTCAGGAGCGCCTAGGGAGTTGTGCATTGATGGTTTGCCACCCTGCGGCTTGTTCTGCAGGTCAAGAGACTCAACCTCTTCCGCCCATGCTGGCAAAAGAACCTCGGTGAACACCGCGAGGGTAGTGATCGCGAGCGCCTGCCGTATCATCAATCCATTGATCAGTTCGCTGTTCCAATCTATTTGTTGTACGTAGGTAGGAGGATTGGCGCTCACGAACGCATTACAGAGTGTGATATCAAATTC
>JANXUR010000102.1 GCA_025356095.1 Acidobacteriaceae bacterium
CTACCCGGACTATGAGGCTTCGGATGCCGTCAAGCACGGCAACGCGTATGGCTCGACCTTTGGGTTCGGCAGTCAGGGGTTAAGCTTGGCAGACAGGATCGGTTTGCCCTTGACGCCATGCGCGTCCAACTGGTGTGCCAACTTTGTTACGAATTACCCGCGGGGGAGCCCGCTGGAGCTGCAGCAGATCGCCAATTCTGACCCGACCGACAGTACGTGCACGAATTGTGTCCCAGGCGCTGACGCGGGCGACCTTAGGCGGTGGCTTCCCTTCGCCGTGAATGCTTCTCTGGTCTCTGGCGGCGGTTACATGAACGTTCTGGAGCTTTACTCTGTAGACGCCGACCTGGCGTTTGACCCCAACTTCTGTGTCCTCGCCGGTGGCGTGTGTTCCTCTGGCAGCTTCGGCGCGCTGAACGGATTGAGCTCTGCCCAACAATTGTTGTTTTTTCAGCCGAATGGCACAACCGGCAGCGGCGTCGGCCTGGGTCACCTCTGCGGCGGTAGTTCGGCTCAAGGAGCCGCGAATGGGGATTGCTCGTATAGCGCCAAGATCAACGCCTGTCACGGATCAGTACTTTCAAACTGTAACTAAGAGGGGGTTCCATGAAAAGCTTACTCATTTCGACGGTCTTGTTTCTTTTTCTTGCGCCGGTGGCCGCGCAATCGGCGTCGCCCGCGGTAACAGTCACCAGCATTCCAGTACCGGGCGGCGGTCCGTTGGAGTATCTGGCTGTCAATAGTCAAACCAACCGCATCTATGTGACCAGCCTTTTCGGAAATCAGGTCTCCGTTATCGATGGTGCCACAAACACAGTAACCGCGACCGTGCAGGTAGGCAGTTGTCCCATCGCTATAGACGTAAATCCCGCCACAAACATGATCTATGCAGGCAACGGTTCGGGCGGCAGCGTTTCGGTGATTGACGGAAGTTCGAACGCGGTAGTTGCCACTATCGGCGGCTTTTCATTCCCCTACGGGATTAGGGTTAATCCTGTAACCAATCAGATATTTGTGTCGGCATTCGGCGCGCATACCGTTTCCATTGTAGACGGTGCGACGAATCAGGTGATCGGAACCATTCCCGTGGGCGTGGGCCCTTACGGTCTTGCTGTTAACCAAAGACTGAATCTGGTGTATGTGGCCAACCTGAACGATGGCACGATTTCCGTGATTGACGCAGCGAGCCAGACGGTGACCAATACGTTCAGCCTGCCACAGGGCGCGAGGCCGGGCAACATTGCCTTCGACGCCAAGACCAATGAGCTTTTTGTAACCGCGCCCGCGAATGCCGTCATCTACGCCGTGGATGCCACCAGCGGCGCGCTTGTGGCCACCATAACCGGCGGAAAGTCGCCACTTCAATCCCCGATTGATGTAAAGGTATGGCAGACCGGTAAGGCTCTGGTCGCCGACGACTCCGGCACAAACCTGCTGCTTCAGGTGAGCGAGATCAGCAACCAGGCCGTGGCCAAGATCAGCGGCGGCAGCGTGCCGTTCGGCATTGCGGTGAACACTGTAACGGGCAAAATCTACGTGGCGGAACAGGGAGCAGGCACGGTCAACGTCTATTCCCTGCGCTGAGCTCTGCGGGTGTTGCGGGTGGTTGGTGGCAGCCGAACCGACCGACAACACGTGCACGAACTGCATTCCGGGCGGCGACGCGGGAGACCTGCGGCAATGGTTTCCCTTTGCAGTGAGTGGCTCGACCTTTGGTGGTGGGCACATGAACGTTCTTGAACTGTATTCAGTTGACGCCGACCTGGCGTTCGACCCTAATTTTTGCGTTTTGTCGGGCAGCGCCTGTTCCACCGGTAGTTTTGGCTCGCTGAACGGACTCAGCGGGACGCAGCAATACGATTTTTCCCAGAACGTTACTGGGTTGAGCGGAAGCGGCGCTGGCCTCGGTTACTTGTGCGCTTCTGGCGTTCAAACACAGATGGGCGCGAGTGGAGACTGTTCCTATCGCGATAAAATCAACAATTGTCAGGGATCCGCATTGTCCCTTTGTTTGTAGTCAGGAGATCTTATGAAAAGCTGGTTCATCTCAACAGTATTTCTTTTCTGTATTGCATTGGCGCCAGCGCTAGGGCAAGCGTCTGCCGTAACAGTCACCAGCATCCCGATAGCTGGCGGCGCAGTTGCGTACGTGGCCGTCAATGAGCAGACGAACCGCATATATGTCTCTAGTTCGAGCGGGAACCTAGTTTCCGTAATCGATGGGGCTACGAATAGGGTAACCGCGACAGTAGGGGTTGGCAACTTTCCAATTGGTGTAGATGTGAACCCAATTACGAATGTGATTTACGTCGCCAACGCCTCCGGGGGCAGTGTCTCTGTAATCGACGGGAACTCAAACGTGGTCACAGCGACGGTTAGCGGGTTTTTGACTCCTTATAAGCTTGCGGTGAACTCCGTCACAAACCAGATATTCGTTTCGGCTTTTGGCACAAACAGTGTCGCAATCATTGACGGCACGAGCAACCAAGTGGTCGGAACCGTCGCAGTAGGTTCCGGGCCGTATGGGCTTGCCATCAACTCGAAGTTGGATCTGGCGTATGTCGCCAACCTCAACGACGGAACAGTCTCGGTCATTGACGCGGCTAGCCAAACCGTAAGCAGCACGTTTGCTCTGCCACAAGGCGCAAAGCCAGGCAATGTTGCTTTTGACGCCAAGGCCAATAAGCTTTTCGTTACCGCGCCCCAGAATGCCGTCATTTATGCATTGGATGCTACCAGCGGCGCGCTTTTGGCCACAATGACCGGCGGGAAGTCACCGTTCCAATCCCCGCTGGACGTAAAAGTGTGGCAACCTGGAAAAGCCTTGGTCACCGACGACTACGATACGAACTTGCTCGTTCAGGCAAGCGAGATCACTTACCAGACAGTAGCCAAGATAAGTGGGGGGAGCATACCGTACGGAATCGCTGTCAATGCCATGACTGGAACAATCTATGTTGCTGAGTCAGGCGCGGGCACGGTCAACGTCTATTCCCTGCGCTGAGCTCTGCAGTTTGCAGGCGGGTGGTTGGTGGCAGCCGGACCTGTAAGCCGAATTTTGTCCGCCTTTGCCCTTGCGGGCTGGGGTGGGACGGTCATTCCTCTGGGCCGGGCCTTACGGCACGGCTCTAGCGATCTACCCGGAGGTTTGGCGCACCGGGCCGGCACGCAGCCCAGGCCGAAGCCAAGGCACTTCCTCCCTATTTGATCTTGCTCCGCGTGGGGTTTGCCATGCCTGCCCCATTACTGCGGCAGCGGTGCGCTCTTACCGCACCTTTTCACCCTTACCCTGCCAGCCCGAAAGCTGGCAAGGCGGTATATTCTCTGTGGCACTTTCCGTAAACCGGGCTTTACCCCGGCCCCCCGGACGTTATCCGGCACGCTGCCCTGCGGAGTTCGGACTTTCCTCTCCCGCCTGCGCGGAAGCGACCGTCCGGTCCGGCTGCCAACCACCCCTATTATAGTCTCGGAGCAGGGGCAATGTGGTACGATTCGCGGCATGGATACTGGCATGAGCAGTCCCGAAGCGCAAGCGTGGCAAGATCTGGGCCCAGTCGAAGCCTTCCCCGCGGGTGAGGTGCGCGAGGCCACGGCAGGCAAGGGGAAGGTAGCAATCTCCTGTAAAGATGGTAAGTTTGGCGTGATCTCCGGCGTGTGCAACCACGTGGGTGGCCCTCTGGGCGAAGGTCGGCTCGATAGCGAATATGTGGTTTGCCCATGGCATAACTGGAAGTTCCACCGCAGCACTGGCCAAGGCGAGCCCGGATTTGAGCAGGATTGCGTGCCCAGCTATGAGAGTAAGGTGGAAGGCGGGCACCTGTGGGTGCGGGTGCAAGCGGCGACGCAGCGCCACAAGGCTCCGCATGAGCGGCATCCGCTGGCCCGGCCAGTGGTGCGCGAATCGGGGCCGATTCGCGTGGCTGGTATCTCCACTACTGCCATGGATGCGGCGAACCCGCGTTACTCCACCTCTGACGCGCTGCTGGAATATCCATTGAACACTGCAAGGCCGATGGCCATGAGGCGCGCCTCATCCGGCTGAATGACCTGCATTTCCGCAATTGCGAAGGCTACTACTCGAAAAGTGCTCAGGCTTGCACCTGGCCCTGCTCCATCACCCAAATGGACCCCACGGATCAGCTTGATCAGGTGTATGAAGCTCTGGTGCATTGGGCCGACGTGATTGTCGTCAGCACGCCCATTCGCTGGGGCTCGGCGAGTTCGCTGTACTTCAAGATGGCAGAACGGCTGAACTGCATCCAGAATCAGGTGACAATTCGCGATAACGTGTTGATTCGCAATAAAGTTGCTGCCTTTATTATCACCGGCGGGCAAGACAACATTCAGGCAGTTGCCGGGCAAATGCTGGGGTTTTTCGCGGAACTGGGCTTCAGCTTTCCGCAGTTTCCTTACATCGCCCACTCGCGCGGGTGGACGGCGGAGGACATGGAGCAAAATGTTGTGGACGTGAAGAACAGCAAGGAATTGCGCGACGCGGCCGTGGAACTGGTGGATCGCGCCAATCAGTTGGCCAAGTTCCTAACCTCGCGCGACCCGGATGCGGCGAAGATGCCGCGAGCGGGACGCAAGGCACACCGGCTGGAAGTAGATGTAGATGTGAGGGATTTGACCCGTTAGTCAGACCGTTTACCAGCGAATACGTCTGTTAAACTAAGGACTCGGTTGGCCCTGCTTGGGCCCGCGCCACCCACACTATGCATCTGGCTGAAGCTGTCAAGATCGCCCTGCAGTCGCTGTGGGCCAATAAACTCCGCTCCGTCCTCACGCTATTGGGTGTAGTGATTGGTGTGGCCGCCGTGATCGCCGTAGTCACTTTCATCAACGGCATCAATCGCTACGTCGCCGAAAAGGTCTTCAACCTCGGCGCGGACGTATTCATCATCACCAAGGTCTCTCCGGTTATCACCGATCCCGAGCAATTCTTGGAAGGCATGAAGCGTAAGGATTTGACCCTTGACGATTTTGAGGCGGTACAAGAAGCTTGCACTCGTTGCAGCGCCGTTGCGGCCAGCATCCGCAACGAAGGCGGCAAAATCGTTTATGGGGAGAACTCGAGCACAGACACCACTGTGCAAGGCATAACGCCGGACTATCTCGCCATCCGCGACCTTGACCTGACGGTAGGCCGCCCCTTGAATGATGCCGATTTGCGCTCGTCTTCGCACGTGGCACTGGTGGGGCCAGACTTGGTGGATCATCTGATGCCGGGCATTGACCCCATGGGCCGGATGCTTCGCGTGGATGGCACCGAATACCTGATTGTGGGCGTAGGCAAAGCCCGTGGCAAAACACTGGGGCAGAGCCTCGACAACTATGTGATGATCCCCATCACTACTTCCATGGCGCAATACGGCTCGCACCACAGCATCGCCATCGTGGCGAAAGCAAATGCCGTGGGCACAGAATTGGAACAGGCGATTGACCAGACGCGGGTGATTCTGCGGGCCCGCCGCCATGATGCTCCCGGCAAGCCCGACACGTTTGAGGCGCAAACCAACGCCAACTTTCTCGCCCTGTGGGCCAGCTTGAGCGGCGTTTTGTTTATCGTCGCCATCATCATTCCTTCGATTTCGCTCGTCGTCGGCGGTATCGTAATCATGAACATCATGCTGGTTTCGGTCACCGAGCGCACCCGCGAAATTGGGATTCGCAAAGCTCTAGGTGCCAAGCGTGTGGACGTGTTGCGGCAGTTTTTGATTGAAGCAGCGGTGCTCTCGCTGATTGGCGGATTGATGGGCGTGCTGGGCGGCATTGTGGTGGCGCTAGCGGTGACGCAACTGATCGGGCTGCCTTCTTCTATTGAGCTATGGGCCGTGGGCGCAGGCATGTTTGTCGCGACCTCAGTGGGCGTATTCTTTGGCGCCTACCCGGCCTGGCAAGCCGCAGGACTGGATCCGATTACAGCGTTGCGATTTGAAATGTAGTTCTTAGGTTCCCTATGGCAAAGCGTCAGGATTTCGGCGAAATATTCAAGATGGCGATGGATACTCTTCGCGCCAACAAACTGCGCTCAGGCCTCACCGTGCTCGGCCTCGTCATCGGTATTTCCGTGGTGATTGCGGTCTCCTCGGTTACGCAAGGCATGACGGATAACTTCCAGTCAGCTATCTCTTCGATTGGCACCGATATTGTGTTCGCCTTTCATCTGCCGATCTTGAACTTCAGTCGCCCTAGCGAAGAGATTCGCCTGCGCCGCGAACTCAGCTACGAAGATGCCGTTGCCATGCGCGACTTGCCGCATGCCAAAGCGGTTACAGCCGCCATCCGCTTTTTTGAGCCTCAGCTCGGCGTAGGCACTTTTTCCGTGGAATACAACGGGCGCAAGGTGAAGAACACCATTCTGGAAGGCGACTTAGCCGAGGTGAAAGAGGTCGCTGACCTCTCGCTGCGAGCCGGACGCTGGTTCTCGCAGGTGGATGATGACCATCGTTCGCCCGTCGCCGTGATTGGACACTACACCGCGAATACTCTTTTCCCTACGGAAGATCCGCTGGGCAAGGAAGTCAACATCGCGGGTCAGACCTTTGTCGTAATCGGGGTGATGGAAAAAGTAAAGAGCGCCTTTGGCGGAGGTGACAACCCCAACGACAATATCGTCTATATGCCCCTCTCCGTGATGAAAAAACTGCATCCGGAGTTAAAGGCGCACTGGATTTCTGCAAAAGCAACGTCTCACGAGGACATGCCCAAGCTGCAGGATGAAATGCGGGAACTGTTGCGCCGCCGCCGCCATGTGCCGCCTGACAAGCCAGATAATTTCGAAATTTTCACGCAAGAAGCTTTCTCTGACTTCTGGAATCAGTTGACCTTTGGCTTGTTTCTGTTCGGCCTCGCGGCCTCCAGTGTGGCTCTAATGGTCGGCGGGGTGGGCGTGATGAACATCATGCTGGTCTCGGTCACGGAACGCACGCGCGAAATCGGGGTTCGCAAGGCGATGGGCGCGCGTAAGAAAGACATTTTGCTGCAATTTACCATTGAGGCAGTGGTACTGGCTCTGGTCGGTGGCATTCTGGGGATTTCGCTCGGTGCAATCATCACTTACGGGGTGCGGGCAATTTTCGAATCTATCCCGGCTTCCATGTCTGTGAAATGGACAACTATTGCCTTCAGTGCATCCGCTGCCATCGGGTTGATTTTTGGCATCTACCCGGCGTGGAAGGCTGCAAATCTCGACCCGATTGAAGCGCTGCGCCACGAGTAGGCAACAAGACTCGATTCTTTTTGACGGCTCCTTCTGAGCGGGGTGAGTGCAGGGCAACTACAGCGGAAGAGCCCCTTTGCTCGCGCAGTAGCACAACCCTACCCAACCACATCCCTCTGATAGTCTGGAATCATCGTCCTACGCTGAGTCATGCCAACCACCCAGGCCATCTTCCTCATCATCGCGCTAGCGGGCACTCTGGGCGGGCTTTGCTATTACTTGCTCAGCTTGTGGAGCGCCATGCGCTTTGCCCGCGCGGCAGACCATGCGCCGAAAGTCGCGGCCTTCACACCGCCCATCTCCATCCTCAAGCCCTTGCGCGGACTCGACCCGCAAATGATGGCCAGCTTCCGTAGCCATTGCCTGCAAGACTATCCCGAATACGAAATTATCTTTGGCGTTGGTGGTGCTGGCATGAGCGGTGCTGGCATGAGCGGCGCGAGCGTGAGCGACACGCAGACCGATGCTGCGACGCTGGAAGCCGTCGCACAACTGCAACGCGAGTTTCCCGAGCACGCCATTCGAGTGGTGATTTGTGATGAAGTGCTGGGCGCGAACCGCAAAGTTAGCACGCTCCTGCAAATGCTGCCCCACGCGCGCTACGAACATCTGCTGATTAACGACAGCGACATTCGCGTGGACCGCGACTACTTACGGCGAGTGTTCGCACCCTTTGATGAAATTAGTGCGGGCGTCGCGACCGCGCCAGTCGGCATGGTGACCACGCTCTATCGCGGCATTGCCGGCAACTCGCTGTGGGCAAAAGTAGAGTCGCTCGGCATTAGCACTGACTTTGCCGGGGGCGTGCTCGCCGCACAAATGCTGGAAGGTGGCCTGCGCTTCGGCCTCGGCTCGACGCTCGCCTTCACCAAAGCGGGGCTGGCGACGATTGGCGGGCTGGAGCCCATCGCAGACTATCTAGGTGACGACTACGAACTGGGTGCAAGACTGCATCGCGCGGGCTATCGCATCGTTTTGGCTGACGCAGTGGTGGATACTTTTCTGCCCCATTACAGCTTTGCCGCATTCTGGCAGCATCAGATGCGCTGGGCGCGGAATGTGCGTGACGTGCGCCGCTGGGGCTACCTCGGCGTGCTGCTTACCTTCGGACTGCCGTGGGCGATACTGACGTTTCTCACGTCGCTCGGCACCCCCTGGATGCCGGCGATGGGTATGTTGCTCGGCGCAGTCGGATTCGTGCGGCTCATGCTGGCCATTGCGCTCGGCATCGGCATTCTCGGCGACCGGCAGGTGGCAAGCCTGTTATGGCTGGTGCCGCTGCGCGATGCGCTTGCCATGCTGACGTGGTTCGCCAGCTTCGCCGGAAATACGATTGTGTGGCGCGGGATGCGGTACCGGCTGAAACGCGGCAAGCTGACAGCCGTGTAGGGTGAAGCGCTAGAATCTTATGTTGCATTATTTACGCATTCTTTCGAGGTTTCCATCATGTCCCTATTGTCTTCTCGTATTGATCCGCTCGCTTTCCTTACCGATGAACTCAACGCCCTGCGCGCCAAAGGCACTTACTTCAAGCTGCGTGTGCTGGAAGATGAGCAGGCCGCTGTCTGCACGTTTGATGGCCGCAAGGTCATCAATCTGGCCTCCAATAATTATCTTGGGCTGACCACGCATCCTAAACTGCGGGAAGCTGCGCTCGCAGCGACGCGTGATTATGGCGTCGGGTCGGGCGCGGTGCGCACCATCGCGGGCACCATGAAGCTGCACATGGAGCTGGAAGAAAAGATTGCGCGCTTCAAGAATGTGGAGGCGTGTGTCGTCTTCCAGTCCGGCTTCACCGCCAATGCGGGCACGGTTTCCGCGCTGCTGGGCAAAGAAGACTTCATTATCAGCGATGAGTTGAACCACGCCTCGATTATTGACGGCTGCCGCCTTTCGCGGGCCAAGATTCTCGTCTTTCGCCATAAGGACGTGGCCCATGCCGAAGAACAACTCGCCAGCGTGAAAGATTTGCCCGGCAAGAAGCTGCTGATTTCAGATGGCGTCTTTTCGATGGATGGCGACATTGGGCCATTGCCGGGATTGTGCGCGGCTGCCGAAAAGTATGGCGCCATCATGATGGTGGATGACGCGCACAGTTCGGGTGTACTCGGCCACCAGGGCCGCGGCACCATTGACCACTGCGGTATGCACGGTCGAGTGGATATACAGGTGGGCACACTTTCCAAAGCCATCGGCGCACTGGGCGGATACGTGTGCGGCACCCGCGACTTTATCGAGTTTCTATACCATCGCGCCCGGCCGTTTCTGTTTTCTACGTCGCATCCGCCCAGCGTTGCCGCCAGCTGTATTGCGGCGTTTGACGTGCTGGAAAGCGAACCGCAGTGGATGGAGCAGCTATGGGCTAACACCCATTTCTTCAAGAAGGAACTAGGCCTGCTCGGCTTCGACATTGGCGGCAAGAACACGCCCGCCAGTGAAACGCCCATCACACCGATTATCATTGGCGACGGCAAGCTGACCATGGAATTTTCGCGCGAGTTGTTCAAAGAAGGTGTGCTCGGTACTGGCATTGCCTTCCCCACCGTGCCCGAAGGCAAGGCGCGCATCCGCACCATTGTGACGGCGACGCACACGCAAAGCGAGCTGCAGCAGGCGCTGGAAACGCTGAGCCGTGTCGGCAAAAAGATGGGTATAGTGTAGGCAATTCGATTCCAAGAAAGAGGGCAAGATGCTGCGAGGGATGATGCTGCTGGGTTTACTGGGGGCGGGCGCGATGGCACAGTCACAGGGACACTTGCTGGTGGCGCAGAAGGGTGAGCAATCGCTTGCCATTGTGGACGCGGGGGCGGGTACCGTCCTCGGCAACGTGAAAGAAAGCGGCTTTACGGGGCATGAGGTCGTGGCTTCGCCCAATGGCAAGTTCGCCTACGTGCCCATCTATGGCGACTCCGGCGTGGGCAAGCCGGGTACCAACGGCTCGGTCATGGATGTGATTGAGGTTGCCTCACAGAAGGTGGTGAACAGCTACCACTTTAACCACGGTGTGCGCCCGCACTGCGCCGTCATTGGGCCGGACGGATTGCTCTACGTGACCACCGAACTTGACCAGACGGTCACGGTGTTCGACATCAGCGACCCGCGCCAGCCGAAGAAGATCGGCACCATCCCCACCGGCTCGGAGCAGTCGCATATGCTGGCGATTTCTCCAGACGGCGCGCGCGGCTACACTGCGAACGTAGGGCCGGGCACGGTGAGCGTGCTAGACCTGAAGGCGCGCAAGCTGCTGGGCGTGGTGAAGGTTGCCGAGCACGTGCAGCGCATCGCCGTGAGCCGCGACGGGCGCTGGGTATTCACCTCCGACGCAGCGCAACCGCGGCTAGCTGCCATCCAAACATACGGAATGCTAAGTGACCGCGCAAATCCGAACATCAAGTGGATTTCGCTGCCCGGCCTTGGCTACGGCGGCGCGACGACTCCCGATGGCAAGTGGTTCGTCCTGCCCATTGAGTCTGAACATCAAGTTGTGGCGATTGACATCGCTACGATGGCCATCGCGCACACCATTGATGTGCCCGAGTTGCCGCAAGAGGTAATCATTCGCCCCGACGGCAAGTTCGCCTACGTGTCGTCATCCCAGGCCGAGCAGGTGGCAGAGATTGACCTGACATCGTGGAAGGTGACCAAGACGATCAAAACCGGCAAAGGCACCGACGGGCTGGCTTGGGCGAAGTAGGGGGCGCACTCCAGTTGTCAGACACCAATGTTATACTGTCAGACAGGTAACAACGATGGCAACCACGGCCCGCATTACAACTCGCATCCCGAAGACGCTCGATGCCAAGCTGCGTCGCCGCTCCAAGCTGCAGGGCAAGCCCGCGTCCGACTTGGTGCGCGATGCTCTCACCTCGTATCTCGATTCGGATTCGGAAGCTCCGCTCGTCTACCGCGTCAACGGCAAAGAGATCGCGGCTCAGCGCGGCTCGGCGCTGGAGGCTTTCATGAAGGCCGGATTCGTCGGAACCGGACGGAACCTTCCACCTGACCTGAGCACGAACAAGAAATATATGGAAGGCTTTGGCCTTGGCCGCAACAAGCGTTCTCGTTGATACCGGGCCGCTGGTGGCGATACACTCGCCCCGTGATCCCGGTCACGCGCGTTGCATTGAAATGCTCGGGCAGCTTCACGCCCCACTGCACACCTGTTGGCCGGTATTGACCGAGGCAGCTTGGCTGCTGCAGGGCGACCCTGAGTCGCAACAAAGGCTCTTTAGGAACTTCGCCACTGGATCGCTAGCGCTGCAGCCGCTCGATGCTGGAGACATACCAGCGATCTCACGAATCCTTCTTCGCTACGCCGATCTCCGCCCTGATTTTGCCGACGCCTGCTTGGTTCATTTGGCTGAGCGCGAGGGCATCTCCACCATCTTCACACTCGACCGGCGCGACTTTGCTGTC
>JANXUR010000002.1 GCA_025356095.1 Acidobacteriaceae bacterium
TACAGAGCTTTGGCGTCCCGCCAAATACTCTTCCTCTCTTTACGGCGCCCGGCAACGCCTACCTTGCGAGCGGGACGACCGTCTACCAGCTAACGCTCGATACGCAGACTGGCGGTTGGAATGTGACGAATCTTGGCGCGGTCTGTTCCGCCGTAACAGGGTGCCCTCAGAATGCAACTGGTACGATCCTGCACAACCCTGGTGGGATCTTCTACGAACCGAGCACTGCCGGGGGAACCTACGGCGGCGGTACCATTTTCAAAATTTCCCAGGATTCGTCCGGCGCTTGGAACACCACCGTGCTGCGCTCGTTCAACCCGGCCACGGAGACCTATAAACCCGAATACTCAATGCTGCAGATCAAAGGCAAGTACTACGGCATCCTATATTCCAATCTTGGCGAAGTTTTTCAAGCATACCCCTCGGGTACCAGCAAACAGTGGACGGTCAATGACTTGCTCGACGTGAACAGCGTTTCGTTCGGGCAGTTCTACACAGCCCTGACCAGCGACAATGCTGGAAACCTGTATGGCGCATCAGGGACAGGCGGCGATACGACCCAGTGCGGCGGGAACGGCTGCGGCGTCATCTGGAAGATCACGCCCTAGCGCTTCCAAGCAGGTTCGGAATGAGGAAGGCCGCGGGCAGGTGCCCGCGGCCTTTCCTTTTCTGTGGTCGAAGTCCCGCTAATCGAAGATCAGCACCGCGCTAGCCAGCACCGTCGTCCACAGGCCGTTCTTGTCGCCCACCGCGGTCTGCGTTACGTTAGCCGTTCGTACGATCTTGTTGGAGATGCGGTATATTTCCTTCTTCTCGTCCCACGAACGGTCAGGATCAAAATCCACATTGAGCGTAGTGGCAAGCATTTCTGCGGCGAGCTCCTCGGCGTATTCGCCGGCGACGTCGTCGGGCTGGCCGAAGGTGTGATGCTCGCTCAGGTAGCCATAGGTGCTGCGGTCGGCAGGCAGAGCCACGCCAATGCTGGAAGCAATCAGGCGATGCGGTTCGCGCGTGGAGTTCTCTGCCACTACCGCAAATACCACTTCGCCGGGATGCAGATACTTGACGCCCTGGGCGCGCGGAATCAGCTTGCAATTGGGCGGAAAGATGGACGAAACCCGCACTAGATTCTGCGCAGCAATACCGGCATCGCGCAGCGCGAGTTCGAATGAGGTGAGCCGCTCTTTGTGTCGGCCAACACCTTTGGTCAAGAATAGTTTCTTGGGGACCATCTCTTTGCCCAAGTGTGATTCCTCCGTAAATAAAATGATTTGTGCAGCGTTTGTACAGATGCAGAGCCATGGATTGACGCGAAATCAGACTCCCGATTTCCATCAATTAAAGTTCAGTCTAACACTGCGGAATGTGACAATACGGTAAAAATGCGAGAGCGGGAGCATGGGCTCCCGCTCTGGGCACTTTTTAGCGGAAAATTGCCGTGGCAATTTGCAACGCAGCAGGCGCTTACTTTGCTGCGGCGACCGAGGTTACCATGACGGTTTGGCCTTTGACGGTTCCAGTGACAGTGGCGCTCTTGCCGGCAAAGGCGTCGAGCCCATCGGTTTTGCCTTCCAGCGTGTAAACCGAGTCGCCCACGATCAGCGCATACTTGGAGCCTTCTTTAATGCAGGCCCGAGTGCACTCGACTTCGCTCTTGCCGGGCATCATGTGGCTGCGGCCACACATGGCATCACCCACTTGGCCGGTGAGGGTTTGCTCTTTGGCTTGCGCCGCAAAGCCGGGGACAAAACAAAATGCCGCAACGGTTGTCGCCAAAATCACCTGCACGATACGCTTGCTCATCCAGAATTCCTCCAAGAGCTTCTGTACTTTTGCAGACGGATACGCCCGCGAAAGCTTATGAACTGCTCTATTCTATGATGCCATAGTCGCGCCGGGCGACTCGCTATGTCCGTATACTCGGTAGGCCGTGGCTAGCGCTGCTTTGCTTTCGGCTCAAAGTGCAGCGTCACATCCACGGTATGGTTGACGTCGTCCAAGCCCATTCCAGAGGTGACGGCCCACTCGTAGTTGGCCGCCAAGCCAATCGCGGCCGGGGAAGGCAGGCGCTGCAACGCCACAGTAGAAAACACGTCGCCCTCGCGCAGCGGCCACAACTCTTGCACCCGGGCCTCCTCTTTGTGATCTATGCCCTCAACGGCGAGCGTGCCCATGCGATAGACGGGGCCTTCGTCCACCGAGATCAGGTAGTTGGCGGTGCCTTTGGCGTCGTCTAGAGTGCGCACGGTGGTGAGCGAGGCACGCATGTAGCCGATGCGGCCGTAGCTAGCCTGGGCTCTATCCAACTCCGCGTGTAGTTGCGGCTCATCGAGAATGCTATCTGCGCCAATCGTCAGGTAGCTGGCGAGCTTGGTCTCTCCTAAGGCCTTGTTGCCTTGCCACGTAATCTGTCCTAGTTTGTAGCGGCGCCCCTCCATCACAGGAATGGAAACTTCCACCGCAGTGGTGGCGGTAATAGCGGCAGGGGCGGCAGGATCAGTGGGGGCTGCAGGGACTGGCGACGACACAGGCTGGGTGATTTTCAGGGCGGGTTCGGCGATTTTCGCATTCAGAAAGCCGCGCCGTGCGAACGTCAGGGGCAGAGTGAACTGCCGCAAGTCTTGCGTCAGGGCATTGCTGTAATTTTCTTTCGACCAAACCTCAGAAGCCTTCTGCAGCAGCGGTTCCATCTCTGCACTCACGCCGGGGAAGTCGAGTTGGCTCACGCGAATCGTGATCTGTTTGACACTGAACACGACTGGTCCAGGTTGGCCAGAGGTATCGCCGAGCTTGGCAGTGCGCTCATACTCGGCATGCCCGCCGATGCCGCGATCGTTGAGTACCCAATCAATGGCCAGCGCCAGTTGATCAAGCATTTCGCCTTCCACAGGAGATTTGCCGTCGAACAGTGGCACCCGCTTCTTGAGTGCTTGGCGCAACTCTTGGTCGGGCATCCACACAAAGTTGTCGAACTGCACGTCCACGTAGTGCTCTGCTGGCCGAAGATCAATTTGCAAGTTGACTGTGTCGGCGGTGAAGTCATATTTGTAGCGAACCTCACGGAAGGCACCAGTGAGGCCGAGCAGGCCCGTAGCGTGGCGAAAGTCGTCTTCGGTAACGTCGGCACCCAGTTGCAGGCCTGCGCTGGCCAACACGTCGGCATCAGGAAATGGCGACCCGGTGATGGTAACGCTGGCCAGCTTGCGGGGACTGGTGAGGGCAGATGCGGCAGCAGTTTTGGCGGGCGGGGTCGCCATGCCGCGACACGGTGCCACGGTAGCCACGGTAACCAACGCTAGCCCAGCGGCCAAAGTTAGGCAGCCCAGCTTCATGGCACCGACGGCTTGCACTACGCGCTCCCCGCCGAAACGCGCGGCCTAGCCACACGCTTGACTGGTTCGGCCACTTTAGGCGTGGTGGCAGCAGGGGTCGGCACCACCGGAGGATTCTTCAGCTTTACCGTGATGTCAATAAAGGTGAGCGCGGCTCGGCTCAGAGCTTTGTCGCGGCGGAAGACGAGCGCCAGATCCCGAGGAATGTAGGCATCTTCTATACGTACAATCTTCAGCGTCCCCGCAGCGATATCTTCATCCACGCTAGAGCGGGGGATAAAACCTACTCCCATATCGGCAGCCACAAAGCGCTTTAGCAGTTCGCTGGAGTCCACCTCCATAGAAATCAGCGGCTTCACGCGGTGCTCGTCAAACATCTTATCGAGCGCGTCGCGGGTATGGCCGCCCTTGGGGATGAGCAGCGGAAAGCGGCCCACATAGGCCACAGTTGCTGACTCCATCCAAGCAATGCTGCTGCTGGGCGAGGCGATAATCACGAGCTCGTCCTGATGAATCAGTACCACTTGCAGTCGCGGGTCGGTGACCGGCAGCGAGACCACACCAAAGTCCACGGTGTTGTCGAGCACCCACTCCATCGTTTTGGCGTAGTCGGCGCGCTTCACCATCACGGAGACGTCAGGATATTGCCGTTTGTAGGCTGCGAAGACTTCAGGCAGTACGTGCAGCGATGTGCCTTCATTGGCGCTGACCACAATTTCGCCGCGCGGGGTGCTGTGGGTTTCAGCAATTTCCGCCATCATGTGCTTGCGGTGAGCCAACGTCTCTTCCGCCCAACGCTGAAAGACTTTGCCGGGCGCAGTGAGTGAGACGCGGCCGCCGGAGCGGTCGAGCAGGCGTGCGCCGACTTCTTCTTCGAGTGAGCGGATTTGCGACGAGACAGCCGGTTGCGTGCGAAAGCGCTTTTCCGCCGCCCGCGAAAAACTGAAATGCCGCGCCACTTCGAGAAAGGTCTCGATTTGATCAAAATCCATAGTTTGCCGGGGGCTGCCGCCACCGTGGCGATGCGGCAGACGAATTTATCGGATGCCATATCTTACTTGGAAATCGGGTGGGCGTGCAGTTTTCGTGGCACGCCCACAGCCTTTGTCTAATGCATTTGCGATGGCACAAACTCCTCCATCACCGCCTTGCGCATCAAATCCGGCGGCAACAGCCCTTGCGATAGCAGAAAGTCGTGAAACTTCTTCTGGTTAAACTTCGGCCCCAAGGCCTTCTCCACATCCTGCCGCAGGGCAATCAGCTTGGTGTAGCCGTAAAAATAGCTATTAGCCTGACCGGGCGACCGATACGTATAACGCTCAACCTCTTCTTGTGCGAAAGCGTGCGAAGCGACGACGTCATTTTCCAGCACCTTGTACGCACCTTCCACGGTAGCCTGTCCGGACTGCAACTCGGGGTCCAGAAATGCCCGTGCCGCGCGAAGCAACCGGAAGTCGAGTGAAACCAGTTGGCCTTCCAGCGGCATGTATGGCTTAATCAAATATTCGGAGTACAAACCCCAGCCTTCCACATTAGTGCTGTTAAAGGCATAGCGCACCCGAGCCAGCGATACGCCGCGCTCCAGCATGGAATCGAACTGCAACTCGTGGCCGGGACGCGCCTCGTGCGCGGTGAGCGTCCACCCCGCCGCGTCAAAGGTAAAGTCGTCATACTTTTCGGAGACTGTTTGACCCGGGCCTGCGGGAATATTCAGCGGCAACACGAATTCGCCCTTCTGGCCGGTGTTATGCAAGAAAGGAGGCGGCGACATGTGGGGCGCAGGCTGCTGTACGGTCTCCGCTGCGCTGGCAATTCGAATGCGCGCAGGACGGTCAGGCAAGGTGACAATCTGCTGCTCGCGGATGATCTTTTCAATCTGGCCCAAGCGAGCCTGGTAGAACGGAAGGATCGCCTCGCCCACTAATTGCTGCTTCTTTAGTTCGCGCATCACGTCGCGGTAGTCGTTGGAAGGCAGGTTGCGCTGCTTGGCGATTTGCGCGGCAATAGGCTGCATCTCAGCCTGAATGTCGCGGAAGGCTTGATGCGCCATGATTGCAACTTGAGCGGGAGGAATATCTATGCCGTAGCCTTCCAGCGCCAGCGCGTATTCCTCCGGAGACTGGCGGAAGTCAGTGCGCGCTTTGGGCAAGAGCGTGGCGCGAAGCCAGGCATCGTACTCGGTGAGCTGTTTCTTCAGTTTGGCGAAAGGCTCTTGCCAGCCTTCCAACTTGTACTTCTGCATCAGCGCGGCAACGCCATCCACGTAATTAGAGTTGCGCGCCAGTTCGGTTTCCATCTCTACCTTGGCAGGGAAAAAGACTCCCGGCTTTGCCATCTGCGTGGTGACGCGCTGTTTCAGCAAATCCACCAGCGGAGTGTATCCGGGCTCAACTCCGGCGTATTCGCGGATGCGCACCACCGCTGCGGAACGGCGCGCGTCGGGCGTCTGCTCGTCCAGCAGAACGCGGAGTCCGCCGAAGACGATGCCACTTGCATTGGCGAATGGCACCTCATGGGCGCGCGCGAAGTCCTCTTCGCGAAAGTTCAGTTCGACGCGGCGAATCATGATTTGCAAATCCTGCGCAACATCTTTCTGCTGATCTTGCGCGGCTGCGGCCTTGAGCTTGACCAGCACGGCTTCGGTCTCTTTGCGCTCTTGCTCCTGATCGGCGAGGGTGAAGCGCGAGATTTTGGTGTCGAACTCAGCGAGCCCCTGCGACGAACCGCCCTCGGGATGATGCTGGAAGCCCACCTGCACCAGATGGTTGGCGTAAGCGTTGCTGATGGCGACCCAACTCGGACTGAGCGGCGCGCTCGTGTTGGATGCCGCAGCAGACTTGGCCTGCGCGAGCAGCAAGCTGGGCAGGCAACTGGCACATGCGATGAAAGCAGCGTTTCGAACCAATTTGCGAATGAATTGTTGACTCATGGAATTCTCCTGGCGCAAGGCATCTTGCCCCCATCTGGCGCTAAACTGCGGCGCGGCTACGTTTCAATCTTGCTCACCGCGTGGCGTCCCCAGAGTGTACCCCAGCGAGGCTTGCTCAGGCAGCGTGATCCGCTCCGCGCAGTCGGGACTATCGTTGCCCGGCCTGTTCACCAGGGTACTGACGGGATAGGCCTGCATGGAAGCCGCGTCCCAGGGCAGCATTAAATCGGTCAGGCCCTTGGCGGCTTCTGCGGGCGTCTGCAGCCAAGTGTCGTATTGTCCTCGCGCTAGAATCACCGGCATACGCTCGTGGAATTCCCGCAGCAGATCGTTCGCCTGTGTAGTGAGGATGGAAAAGGTTTCAATCCACGAGCCTTGCGGTGAGCGCCAGCGATCCCACAAGCCAGCGAAGGCGAACAGCGCTGCGTCGGCCATGCCAAAGTGATAAGGCTGCTTGGTGCGGCCGTAGGCTTTCCACTCATAAAACCCGTCAGCGGGAACGAGGCACCGTCGCTGGCGAAAGCTTTCGCGGAACGATGCCTTTTCCAGCACAGTCTCGCAGCGCGCGTTGATGAGATTGTTTCCCATCGCCTTGTCCGTGGCCCATGCCGGAATCAGCCCCCAGCGAAGTAAGCTGAGATGACGCGCACCGTGGAGTTCCCGAACAATCGCCACCACCTGCGTCGGGGCTATGTTGTAGCGTGGGGCGAGTTCCTCTTCGGGTGGCAGATCATCTTCCGCCTCAAAGATCTGGGCCAGCTTTACCTTGCCCGCACTCGATAAGCGATATCGTCCACACATGGCGGTTGTGAAACTCCTTGCTTCCAAAGTTTATTACGGGGCGCAAGCAAAAAAAAGAAAGCGGGGCACCAAGGCCCCGCCTTCTTGGTGCGCGAATCAGCTAGAAGCTGAACCGCACCCCAAACTGCGCCGCAAACGGAATGCCGACCGTAGTGCCGGGGCCAAAGAAGTCACCGACTGCACCCGCAGGTTTTTGCACATCTTTCAGGGTGATGGGACGTGTGGCAGAGCAATCGGCGTTCAGGCAAAAACTGGTGACGTTACCCGCATCCACTTGCGCCGCTGGCACAGACAGAGCAGCAATGTCGCCGACATAGTTGTTGGCAGGATTGCTGCGGTTGAACAGGTTGAACATCTCCGCAAAGAATCGTAATTGCTTTTCTTCGCCGAACTTGAATTCTTTGGTGACCCGCAAATCCACTTGCTGATACGGAGTACCACGGAACTGGTCAAGGCTGGTCTGCACTCCGTTGATGACCGCGCGGTCGTTCCCGGAGATACCGTCTCCATTGATGTCGGTTCCAGTGCCAAGGGTGAAGGGCCGCGCGCTTTCAAACTGGGCCAGGGTCGTTACTTGCACCTTCCACGGCAGATTCAATTCCCCCGCCAGCACAAAGCGATGTCGCACATCCTCACCCGACGGGCCGTAGTCGCCGGGGCCAAACGGGTTGCGGACGTCGGTTACGCCATTCACGTAGTCCGACAGCTCGCCGACCGTAGCGCCCCAGGTTTTGGCGCTGGCCAGGGTGTAATGCGCAATCAGGTCGAAGCGCCTTCCCACCTGGCCGCGTACCAGAAAAGAGATGGCGTCATAGGAGGAGCGGTTGTCACTCTTGAAGAATGAGAGGTTCGGTTCCAGCCCGGGCGCGACCGGCGAATTCAGCGTGACGCCGCCCGCATATTCGTACCGGCGATATTCGTGCATTCCTGTGTGATGCTGGTAGGTCGCGCTCACCGTCCAATCCTGATTGATTGCGTGCTCAATGCCTGCGGATGCCTGAATGTTGTAGGGCGTGTGATAGTTGGGATCAATCAGCGCGCCTTGCCCGCCGTTTGCGGCGGAAGGCAAGCAACCCGCATCGCCAGGATTCAGGCACGCGCCGGGCGCTGTATTAACCCCGGTGAACGCGTCCACCCAGCCATTTTGGTAGAGGTCGTTGAAGTAGATGCCGCCGCCTGCCCGAAAGACGGTTTTACCGGAAGGTCCCATCGAGTAGGCGAGGCCCAGTCTCGGGCCAAAGGCCTTACGATAGTCTTTAGGCGCACCGCTTGCCAGGTTGATCCCCAGAGCCTTCAACGTTAGCAGCGCCGGATTTTCCGTCTGATCGCGACCTTCTGCACGGAACAGGCCAAAGCTCGTGTCATAGCGCAAGCCGTAGTTGATGGTCAGTCGCGAAGTGGCGCGCCATGAATCGTCAGCATAAAAACCAATACGGCGAATGCTCTGGGAGAAACCACCCGCGCCGCCGGTGGGCGTTGCGCCATCCTGCAGATCCGCCACAAACTGCTCAGTATTATTCACGTAAAAGGTGGGGTCGAAGGGCAATGCATACAAAGTGCTGCTGCCCGCAAGTCTGCCGCTCAGCACCGGTTCGTGAGTAAAGTTCATGCCAAACTTGAAGGAATGGCTGCCCCGATGGTGACTGACGTCGTAGCGCAACTGGTATTTCTGCTGGTCGCGCTGCACCGGAAACGCCGTAATCGGTGTGGCAAATTGATTGTCGCCGAAGGTCTCAAACCCGGAAATGGTATGGAAGGTAGAGCTAAAAGGAAACGCTAAAGCGAATCCCAAATGAGAGTTGGGATCGCGGGTGATGTGAAAGTTTTGCGCGGAAAGCGTCAGCGAACCCACCGTGTTGGGCGAGAACTGGAATTGATTGCCGACCACCAGATTAAAGAAGCGCGATTTCGAAGTCGCGCCCGTACCGGGCAGTGTGCCTTGCTGCACCAGATCATTTTGCGTCTTGTACTGGTCCAGTCCGAAACGGCTAAACCACTGGCTGCGCTGAGACTGGTTCCAATCCGCGCGAATCGTGAACAGATTTTCGTGAAAGGGAACCGTGGCACTGCTGGGTACGTTGATGGACGTGACGCCGCCGGGTAGCAAGCCGTCAGAAGCTAGAGTCGCCAGCGACTGGAACTCGCTCAGACTATTTGCGCTATACGCAACGCTCGCATTTTCGCGCACAAATTCGTACGACGAAAACAGCCACAACTTGCCTTGGGACAACGGCCCTCCGATTGTGCCCACGTAATTCTGCCTTGAAAACGGCTGCTTGGGTTCGGTGGAGGGGTTGTCAATTGGAAAGCGCGCATTAAAGGCGGAATCGCGAAAGTAGCCCGCTGCACCCCCGTGCCATTGGTCAGAACCGCGTTTGGTGCTGATCAGTACAGAAGCTCCGTTGGTGCGCCCGGTGTCTGAATCCATTTGAGATGTGCGCACCCCAAACTCTTCAATCGAGTCCGGCGAAAAATTCTGCAGAAAGCCGCCAATGTAATCATCGTTGTTGTCAGCACCATCTACTTCCAGATTCACGTTCAGTCCAGAACTGCCTCCAAACGCCACTGCCGTAATGCGCGCCTTGGTAGGGTCCGAAGGCTCAACGGGCTCAGTTGTCGGGGCAAGATATGCAATGTTCGCGAAGCTGCGATGCGCCAGTGGAAATTCGTTGATGTCCTTCGGGCTCACCAGACTCTGTACCACGCTGCTGGATGGGTCAAGCGGTGTAGTGATGATGGAGGAAGGACTGGCAGTGACGTTGACCACTTGTTTGTCGCTGGCAGGACGCAGCGTGACTTGCACATCCGTGGCAGTGCCCACCGCGATAGTGACTTGCGTTGCAGCGCTGGCGAAGCCCTTCGCGGAAACTTCCAGTTGGTAGCTGCCGGGTGCAATCGCGTTCAAACGAAACTCTCCGCGTTCACTCGAAGCTCCCGTGCGGGTGATGGGAGCACCTTCGGTGTGCAACACCACGGATGCTTGCGCAACCCGGGCTCCCGTCGCATCTACCACCGTACCTTGTAACGAACCGCTGGGTGCCTGCGCCCATGCTGTGAGCGCGGCAAAACACGACAGCAACAGCAAAAACCAGCGGAACAAACCAGAAGAACGAGTCATGGAAGTGCCTTTCCTGCCTAGGAATTGCGAGGAATTACGGGGCGACTGGGGTTCGCCCACCTTCCAGTGTATTGACGCGAATCACGTACTACCATGCGTAGTATGAATTTCGTCGCTAGTACGTGCGCTGCAAAGAAATATGCCGCAAAGATATGCGTCCTGAAGAGACCGTCAGATTCAGAACTGTGCAGGCGCAACCGGGTGGTGGCTTTCCAGTGAATAGTTCCGCACCGCGCCAAATCCCGTCACGCCGATGTGCAGAAGCGACACCCAGCGCTCAAGTTTGTGGTGGCCCGTGCGATGGCAGAGATAGCTGACGCCGATGCTGGCTGCAACCCCTGCCGCCTCCACCGCCGCAAATGCTGGCGCGTTGTCCACAATATCGTTGGTCAGCAGAATTTCATCGCGCCCGCGGGCCCGGAAGTTGCGGGTGGAGATGCCGTCCATGGCACGCATCGCGCCGACACCGGCAAAGAGCCAGCAGTTTTTCTTGTCCCAAAAAGGATGAACCGCAACTGCCGGGGCTGCTGCTGAGGGATGAGCAGGGGGCGCGCTGGGAGCGTCCGGCAATGCGCTGTGCTGGCCAAGCGGCCCGGCAGTCGGGTCGGCGAGCGAGACGGACTGCGCCGCAACGCTCGCGCTAAACACAATCAAGGCGACTGCCAAACACCAGAAACGCGCAAAGGAAAGCTTCATCGTTGGAGCATTCTATCTGTTCCGGCGCCTTCGGCGGAACCCGTACCGTCCTCTGTGCGCCGCGGCACATGACCGCAACCGCCGCATCCTTCTATAATTGTGTGACTGCATCGCGCTGCTTATCCCCCGGAGGAATTACACCGAGCATGGCCTCATACAATGGCGTCCCCGTTCCCACCGATGGCACTGCCATCACTTTTAGCAATGGCAAACTGAACATTCCAGACAATCCGATCATTCCCTTTATTGAGGGTGACGGCACTGGACGCGACATCTGGAAGGCCTCCGTGCGGGTGTTCGACGCAGCGGTTGCCAAGGCTTATGGCGGAACGCGCCGCATCGTGTGGTACGAAGTATTTGCTGGCGAAAAAGCCTACGCCAACTTTCAGAACTGGTTGCCGGATGAGACGGTGGACGCAATTCGCCAATTTCGCGTGGCAATTAAGGGCCCGCTGACCACACCTGTGGGCGGCGGCATCCGCTCGTTGAATGTTACGCTGCGTCAGGTGCTCGACCTTTACGGTTGCATCCGCCCGGTGAAGTATTACCAAGGCGTGCCTTCGCCCGTAAAAAATCCGGAGCGTATGAATATTGTCATCTTCCGTGAGAATACCGAAGACGTTTACGCAGGCATCGAGTGGAAACAGGGCACCGATGACCAGAAGAAGTTGCTCGACTTTTTGAACGATGTGATGCTTGCCGGCACCAAGAAACGCATCCGTCACGATTCCGGCATCGGCATCAAGCCCATCTCCATCACGGGCACCAAGCGACTGGTGCGCATGGCAATTGAGTTCGCTTTGAAGGAAGGTCGTAAGTCAGTCACGATCGTGCACAAGGGCAACATCCAGAAGTTCACCGAAGGTGCCTTCCGCGAATGGGGTTACGAACTGGCCACGCAAGAGTTCCGCGACAAAGTAGTAACGGAACGTGAGAGTTGGATACTGGACAACAAAGACAAAGACGCATCTTTGACCGATGAGGCCAACGCTGCACTGATTGAACCCGGCTTGGAATACGCCGCACCCGCGTTTCAGCAATCCGTAGTAGCTGAAGTAAAGGATGTGCTGGCGAAGATCTATGCTACCCATGGCAACGGCGCATGGAAGTCCAAGTTGATGATCAACGACCGCATCGCGGATTCAGTCTTCCAGCAGGTAGTAACACGCGCCGATGAGTATAGTGTTCTGGCCACCTCTAACTTGAACGGTGACTATCTTTCTGACGCTTGTGCCGCGCAGGTTGGTGGACTCGGCATTGCTCCCGGAGCGAACATAGGCTCCGAACACGCTATTTTTGAAGCGACACATGGTACCGCACCCAAGTACGCAGATAAAGATGTCATCAACCCCGGCTCCGTCATTTTAAGTGGCGTGATGATGCTCGAATTCATGGGCTGGAAAGAAGCTGCAAAGCTCATTGAAGATGGTATGGAAAAGACCATCCTGCAGAAGAAGGTTACCTACGACTTTGAACGCATGATGCCCGGGGCCGCCAAATTGAAGACCAGCGAGTTTGCCAACGCTATCATTGACAATATGTAGCCCTCAAGGGTATTTGCCAGTTGGTATCTTTGTAAGCTAGTTGGCCGTACTGCAATTTGACTTATGGGTTGAACTGATTCAACTAGAAGAGTAACAGGAAGGGAACTTAACTATGCGCAAGAAAGTAACTATCGTCGGCTCCGGCAACGTCGGGGCTACAGCCGCCCACTGGATCGCGGCCAAAGAACTCGCCGATGTAGTGTTGATTGACATTCTGGAAGGCGGGCCCCAGGGCAAGGCGCTCGACCTGCTGCAAGCCATGCCTATCGAAAAGCGCGACTCCAACATTACCGGCACCAACGACTATGCCGACACGGCGAACTCCGACATTGTCATCATCACTGCGGGTATTCCCCGCAAGCCCGGCATGAGCCGCGATGACTTACTCAATACTAACTTCGGCATCATGAAGAATGTAGTCGAGCAGGTTGTCGCCCACTCACCCAACTGCTTCCTCATTATTGTCAGCAATCCGCTGGACGCCATGGCCCAGGCTGCTTACAAGCTCAGCGGCTTTCCGCGTGAGCGCGTTATCGGCATGGCCGGGGTGCTGGACTCTGCTCGCTTCCGCACCTTCATCGCGCAGGAGCTCAACGTCAGCGTGGAGAACGTCACCGCCTTTGTGCTCGGCGGCCACGGCGACACCATGGTTCCCCTGCCGCGCTACTCCACCGTTGCGGGCATCCCTATTACTGAGCTGATGTCAGAAGAGCGCGTGAAGGCGCTCTGCGATCGCACCGCCAACGGCGGCGCCGAAATCGTCAAGTACCTCAAGACCGGCAGCGCCTACTACGCGCCCTCGGCCGCCGCGGTCGAGATGACCGAAGCTATCCTCAAGGACAAGAAGAAGATCCTGCCCTGCGCCGTGTACCTGCAGGGCGAGTACGGCATTGACGGCCTCTTCGTCGGCGTCCCGGTCAAGCTCGGCGCCAAGGGCCTGGAAGAGATCATCCAGATCAAGCTCACCGCCGACGAACAAGTCGCGTTGAACAAGTCCGCCGCCGCCGTGAAGGAACTGGTGGGCGTGATTGGGGTGTAGTAGCTCGACCTATCCGCAATAAAGAAGGCCGCGAGACATCCTCGCGGCCTTTTCCAACCCGGCGGCTGCGGCTTTACGGGGTAATCTTCCAAACGGCGCCGCACCCGGCCCCGCCACACTGCGTCAGATCCCCACCGTCGCCGGTTGTGGTGTAGAGCTGGCCGGTGCCATTCGGGGTTAACATGCTGAGGGCATACCCGTATGGCTGTTCGGCGGGATTGAGCAGGTTGTTCACCGTCCAACTCTTACTAGCGCCACCGGGATATGCTTGGAACACTTCGGGAACCGAATACAGCAAGCCGTAGTACTTCTTCTTTATGTTCAAAAGAAGATCCATCGGCGCAAAATTTTCTTTGGTGGGGTCAAAGGCCCGTACCACAGTGGTCACATAGCTTCCATTTACCGCCGCGATCTTGAAGATCGTGCCACCGCCGTAGGCCCCTCCCTTTGAGCTCAAGCCATAAAAGGTCCCGGTAGAGTCAACCAGAACGCCACCAGTAGGATTTTGCGGATCTGTAGCAGCCCCCGAGCCAATCGAGGCCACCAGCGTGGCGGCCCAGTTTCCGAATGCGTCGAGTGAGTACCGATAGACCTGACCCAACCCCGCTCCGGGGCTCAGCGCGACGGCATACACATTCCCATTCGAGTCAAAGGTTGGGACGCCCTGCGCCGCCATCGTTTGACCGGCAATCGCCTGGAACTGATAGCTTCCGTCGGTTTGCTGCACAGCGCGAAAGAGGCTCCCCGGGGTTGTGCCGTATACCGAACCCAAGTGGTAAATCACACCATTACGCGGCGAACCCCCATCATTGCCCCCAAAATCTCCGCAAGTAAATTGCCAGATAACATTAAACGACCACTGATCCGCGAGGTTAGGCGGCCGGATGAGCTCCCAGAGCGTTCCGCATCCGTAGGTTCCCCCCATGACAGTCGTGCCAAACAGGTTGCCGCTAGGATCTACGGCAACAGCACCAAACGGGATAACCCCATCAGAGCCTGAAAAGTCGTGCAGCGCAACGAATGCATAAGAGCCATCGGCCTTCGGGTAGAGACGGTACGCCCTTCCTTGGCCCGTTGCCCCTCCAGAAACCCCATAGATGCTCCCGCCGAAGAGCGCAACCGCGCCGCTTGGCCCGAGGCCTTCGGAGGATTGAAAAGAGTGAATAAGCGTGGTGCTCGCAGCATTCGCGCAAACGGCTATGAGCAAAAGGACAACGAGCAAGGGCAGTAGCGAGTTTTTCATTCCAGCACCTCTGCAGGAGGATTTGTGGGGCAGCCCGCCTAGATTCTCCTCATTGTTACCCTACCCCTCTAGATGTACACCATCTATGGGTTAGCAGTCGAGTACGCCGCTTTCGTCATCGGACTCAGCGGAATTCAGGAGGTCTTGTATGCCCTGAGCGCCGCAACGGAGCGGTAGAACTCCGGTGAATTGGTGAACCCACTCGTATACCGGGTCGTGGTCGCTCCCCTCCCGAACCGCTAGCTTCGGGGCGGCGTTGATGTTTCCGCACAGGTCGCAGGTCACTTCTGCCGCCTCTTGTAGTACATCCTCGCGTGTCAGTCTAGCTATGCTCATCAGAAAATATCCTTTCCATTCCAAGTGTGATGTGGCACTTCGGTTCGGTGAGCGGCGTCACACTCCGGAGATGACACAAGAGCGAGGTAATAGCGGCGGTAAGAAGTACACGCTTCGAGTAGTTCTATATTCGCCGCTTCCAGTTCGTTGAGGGCAAAATGCCTTTGATTGTGCAGAGGTTCCGAGATGGATTCGTAATCTAAAACCGATCTATCCCAACGCGCCTTCGCCTTCCGGATTCCGGACAGGGAGGACACCACCACTTTGGACGCCCTCCAAACCTGCGGGTAGGTCCACAGCACTGGTCGGAAGTTGTTCAGTCGCGCAACCTGCTCGTGTTCGGGTTTGGCGATTAG
>JANXUR010000043.1 GCA_025356095.1 Acidobacteriaceae bacterium
CGACGTACGTCCCCAACGACGCGGTGCAGGAATTCTCGATTCTGCAGAACCAGTTCAGCCCTGAATTTGGTCACTCCACGGGCGGCCAGTTCAACGTCGCAGTCAAGAGCGGCACCAACGCATTCCACGGTCTGGCCTATGAGTACTTCCAGAACCGCAACTTGGATGGTGTCAACAACGCTTTGACGTTGGCTGGAACCACCAAGAATCCCCGTTTCGACAGCAACCGCTTCGGCGGCCAGTTGGGCGGACCGATCTTTAAGAACAAGCTATTCTTCTTTGTAAACTACGAGTACAACCCCATCGGCCAGTCAGCCGCCTCAAACGCTGCCTGCGTTCCGACCGCTGCTGGCTATGCCACACTGGCTGGGCAGGGTGGCAACCTGAACCAGACCACGGTGTCGCAGTTGCAGAAGTACGTGACCGCCTCGGCAACCGACGTAGCTACTTGCTTTAACACGGTTACTGACCCGATCACGGGACAGCTAGTTACCGTCCCGGATACTTTTGTGACCGGCGCGGATGGTGTTGCCCAGATCCCGGTTGAATTTGGTCCGTTCGCAATCGTCGCACCCGCGTTCACCAACAACAAGGCGTGGGTAGCTTCAGCCGATTACAACATCTCCGACAAAGACCAACTGCGCGCCCGCTGGATTTATAACCAGAGCGCCGCTCAGGACACTGCCGGATTTCCGCAGGTGTTCTTCACCCCCATCACCGTGCCGTTCTACACCTTTACGGCGAGTGAGTTCCACACCTTCAACCCGAACGTGACCAACGAACTGCGCGTGGGCTTCCATCGCACTGGCTTCAGCTTAACCACGCCAAACATCTCCTACCCTGGTCTGGATGCATTCCCGAACTTGACCGTATTTGGCGATGCAAATCTCGGCCTCGGGCCGGATGGCAGCGCACCGCAGTTTGGCTTCCAGAATTACTACAGCGCCACCGATAACGTGAGCGTTACCCATGGCCACCACACCCTGAAGTTCGGTATTGAAGGCCGCAAGTACATCTCCCCGCAGAAATTTATTCAGCGTTCGCGCGGTGATTACCAGTGGAATAGCTACGACGCCTTATTCCATGACACGACTCCCGACTCGTTTGCCGAGCGCAGCTTTGGCACCGCTGGCTACAGCGGCGATCAAAAGGCCCTTTACTGGTTCGTGAATGACAACTGGCGGGTAACCTCCAATCTGAGTGTGAATCTTGGCATCCGTTACGAGTACACCGGAACGCCATTCGGCTGGACGCAGCAGACGCTTAACTCCGTGGCTGACGCACCGGGCGTAATCACTTTCGGTTCGCCGAAGGCTCCCCGTAAGAACTTCGCACCCCGTATCGGTTTCGCCTACTCGCCCGGTACCAAGGGTGACTGGTCAATCCGTGGCGGCTTTGGCCTTGGCTATGACGTGCTGTATGACAACATTGGCGTACTTTCGCGTCCGCCGCAAATCGGTTCCACGACGGATTGCCCGGGCGGTTTGGGTTGCCCGGCTGATGGTGCCGGCTTCCTTGCCAGCGGCGGTATCGTAAACACTGGTCAGAACGGCATCACCGTTCTAAATCAAGCCGATGCGCGTGCCAATACGTCCAGCTACCTGCCTAACAACGTGAGGTATCCCGAGGCGTACAACTGGAACCTCGGTGTTCAGCACACCGTGGGGCCGTACACCATGGAAGTTCGCTATGTAGGAACGCGCGGTGTGCACCTCAACGTGCAGAACCGCATCAACGTAACCGACACGGTGACACCGACCAACAACATTCCGACCTACCTGACTGCTCCTTCGCAGGCAGTGTTGGATAGTCTGCCGATCACGGAGAACGGTCCTGGCGGTCTGGTTGATCAATTCAACAACGGCGCATTCTTTGATCCGGCCTACCTGAACGCGGGCTTCTTCAGCGAAATCGTCTCCTTCCAGCCTTGGGGTTCTTCCACCTATCACGGCTTGACGGGGCAGGTTAGCCGCCGCTTGTCGCATGGTCTCTCGGGACTGATGGCGTACACCTATAGCCACAACATTGACAACAGCACGGCCGATTTCTTCTCGACCGTTATCGCCCCGCGCCGTCCGCAGGACTTCCGTAACCTGCAGGCCGAGCGTGGTAACTCCGCGCTGGATCACCGTCAACGTTTGACCATTGCCGGTATCTACGACCTGCCCTTCTTCAAGAACGGCAACTGGTTCGCAAAGAACATTCTGGGTAACTGGGAACTTTCGCCCAGCTACACCTACGAAACTGGCGGCTACGCTACCGTGGAAAGCGCACGTGACGTCAACCTGAACACTGACAGCGCAGGCGACCGCGTGTTTGTGAACAAGGCTGGCGCTGCGGGAACCGGTACCGATACCACGTACCTGAAGAACTCGGATGGTTTCCGCGTCGCACTACTGGCCAATGACCCAACCGCACGGTTTGTACGTCTCCGCGCGGGTGGTTTGGCTAACTCAAGCCGCGGTAACCTGCAAACCGATCCCATCAACAATCTGGATATGGCCGCGTACAAGCGCATCAACATCACCGAACGCTTCAAGTTTGAGTTCGGCGCGCAGTTCCTGAACGCGATCAACCACTCGCAGTACATTCCGGGCTCGCCGAACGACATTCTGTCGGTTGGCAACACCGGCGCCGTCGCCAAGGCTTACTTGACGCCGGGTTCTGCGAACTTCAACAATCCTCGGTTGACCTTTGGCAACAGTTCCCGCACGGGCCAACTGTCTCTGAAGGTTATCTTCTAACCACGCCTGCAGTATGGCAAAGCGGGAGGGCCTCACGGCCCTCCCGCTTTTTTGTGCCTAAACGTAACTTGCGGGCTCCTCAGGTGGGTGCACTACGGCCCAGTTGGTTGTGGTACCGTCAAAGAACGCGTATGCGACGGCTTCTCGCCATCTTCGTGCTGTGTGTGCTGGCGTGGCCGTTTGCGGCTCCATTGGCACTAGGGGCGACGGGCGCGAACGTGCCATCCTGTTGCCGCACCAGCGGCAAGCATCACTGCATGTCAGCCATGCCGGGCATGCTGAGCATGGCTGGCACTCGCGTTGCCAGCAGCAGCCTGCCGCCATCGGTTCGCACCAGTTCTTGTTGCCCGCTGCGCTCGCCCATGGTGGCACCGGCAGGGGCGGCACAGCAAACAGGGCTGCCGACTTCGGCGTTGCCCTACTATCAAGCAAGGCTCGTTGCTGCACCCCACTCTGCGGTACTGGCTCTACTCGCTGCTGACGGCAATCCCCAGCGCGGTCCTCCTTCCTACTTCGCCTAGCTTGTTTCCACCACAATTCATGCCAGAAGCGTTGGGCTATCCGGCAAAGAATTGCCTAGCAGGCAGCTTGTGACCTTGGTGCGTCAGCTTGCGCGCGGAACAGACATTTAGGAGAAGGCATGAAGCGAAGGGCTGCAATACTTCTGGCAGTTGCAATATTGCTGCCTACTGCCATATTTGCGACCATTTTTGGGTCGGTGCGCGGCATTGTTCATGATCCGCAGCATCGCCCGGTGCAGAGCGCGGTGGTTGTGATCAAGGCCAAGGCCTCGGAGTGGAACAAGACTACAAACACCGATGCGAATGGAGAATTCTGGTTTCAGGCTGTGCCGCTGGGCGAGTACGACGTGAGTGTGCAAAGCGCCGGGTTTGGAGACGCGGCGCAGCATCTGCTGGTGAATTCGGGCACCGAACCCATTGTGCATCTTCAGTTGACAGTCGCTAGCACGAAAGAGTCGGTGACGGTTTCTGGCGAGCCGCCGGTGGTGCCGACCGATACCGCGTCGCCAACCACGCTGGTGAGCCGGGCGGATATTGAGCGCACGCCGGGGGCATCGCGCACCAACAGCATGGCGATGATTACCAACTTTGTGCCGGGTGCATATGTAACGCACGATCAACTGCACATACGAGGCGGACATCAAACCAGTTGGCTGATTGACGGGGTGCCGGTGCCGAATACGAACATCGCATCCAACATCGGGCCGCAGTTTGACCCGAAGGATGTGGATTATCTGGAGGCGAACCGAGGCAGCTACAGCGCCGAGTTTGGCGACCGAACTTATGGCGTTTTCAACGTGGTGCCGCGCACCGGTTTTGAGCGCAACAATCAGGGTGAACTGGTGCTAAGCGCGGGCAACTTCTACCAGACCAATGACCAGTTAAATTTCGGCAGTCACACCGAGCGCTTCGCGTACTATGCAAGCGTCAACGCGAATCGCAGCAATCTGGGGATTCAGACTCCCGTGCCGCAAGTGGTGCACGATGCTGCGAATGGCTACGGCGGTTTTAGTTCGTTGATTTTCAACGTGAATCCGACGAATCAACTACGGCTGATTACTTCGCTGCGCCGGGACTACTACCAAATTCCCTACGATCCTTTTCCGAACGATATTGAAAATGCGCCGACAGAGGCGAACGGGTTTCAGGCTCAGTATCCCAGCATCGGCCTGCGGGATGGTGACCACGAAGCGGACGCGATAGTGAACTTTTCGTGGGTGCATACGTTCAGTCCCAAGACGCTGCTGACGGTGTCGCCGTTCTTCCACTACAACAGCGCGAACTACGTGAGTTCTGCGAACGACGTGCCGGTAGCGACGACGCAGAATCGGGGTTCGACGTATGGCGGAGGGCAGGCGAGCCTGAGCGGCAGCTTGGCGCGGAACAATTTTCAAGTGGGCGTGTACAGCTTCTATCAGCACGACGGTGAGGCATTTGGGGCGCTTTTCAACGATGGCAGTGGCAATCTGGCTTTTCGCGATGAGGAGCACCGGTCGGGAAATCTAGTGGCATTTTTCGTGGATGACCGGTTCAAGGTAACGGAGTGGCTGACTCTGATGTTCGGGATGCGGCCGACGCGGTTCTCCGGAGCAGTGACCGAAACGGCGATCAGTCCACGCGTGGGGGCGTCGCTGGTGGTGCCGCATTTGGGTTGGGTGGTGCGGGGATTCTATGGCCACTACTATCAGGCACCGCCGCTCATTACGGCGTCAGGCCCATTGTTGCAGTTTGCGCAAGCCAACAATCTCGGCTTCATTCCGCTGAAAGGTGAGCGGGATGAAGAACACCAGTTCGGTGTGACCATTCCTTACAAAGGATGGGTGCTGGATGCAGATACATTTCGGACTCGCGTGAACAATTTTTTTGACCATAGCAATATCGGCGAGTCGAATCTGTTCTTTCCGGTGACGATTGATCGGGCGCTGATTCGAGGATGGGAGTTGACGCTCCGGTCGCCGCGCATCGCGCATCGCGGGCAGTTGCATCTGGCGTATTCCAACCAGATTGCAGAGGCTGGGGGAGCCATTAGCGGAGGGCTTACAGATTTTTCGCTGCCTCAGGGGCTATCTCCAGTGGACCATGACCAACGCCATACGCTGAATGTGGGCGGCGACGTCTCATTGCCCTGGCACAGCTACGCATCCACGAATGTTTATTACGGCTCTGGTTTTGTGAATGCATTTCCGGGCCAGCCATATCCCGGAGCTTATCTGCCGCAGCACACAACGTTCGACGTCACGCTGGGCAAGGATTTTCGCGAGAACTTTTCGACTTCGGTGACGGTGTTGAACGTGGCAAACCGGCGCGTGCAGTATGACAACAGTGTGACCTTCGGCGGCTTCCACTGGAATACGCCGCGGGAGATTTTCGGCGAAGTCCGCTACCGGTTCCATTTCTAACGAAAATGCACCGGCGGGCGGTATCTAGGCCGCGCAGCCGGGGCGTAGGAATTGCGAGCGATTCGCGACGAACTACGAGCGGCGAAGCACTAGCGCCGAAGCACTAGCGGCGAACCAGTTGAAAGGCGAAGTCGCGGCCCAGTCCGCCTTGGATGGCGAGCCAAATCCACGTCATCGCCCAAGCTTCCAGCAGATGGGCGTGCGAGAGCGAGCCAAGATCCACGGCTTCAAATCCTAGATCGGTGGCGAGTTGCGCGGCGGTCTGCTTGGCTGCCGCGTCGTCGCCGCAATACGGCATAAACGCGGGCTTACCGCCGTAGGCCGGGTCTGCCATATTGTTGAAGCCGGTGGTGTTGAATACCTTCACCACAGTTGCGCCCGCAGCCCAGTCTGCCACTCGTTCGCCGCCTGAGGTACCGGGTTCGAGACCGGAAAAATCTGGCAGCAGGGGATTGGTGCAATCCAGCACTACCTTGCCGTGCAGGTCGAGTGACTGTACTACGGACTGCGTGGCTGGCCACGGCAGTGCCACAACCACTACGTCTGCGAATTGCACGGCATTGGCGACCGACTCTGCCTTTGCCGTGGAGCCCGCGCGCGCCAGTAGAGCCTGCATCTCCGCAGTTTGCGGATCTCGCGAGCCGAAAAAAACGTGGTGACCTGCCTTGGCAAAGCCTACGCCGAGAGTTCCTCCGACCTGACCGGCACCTACAATTCCGATTTTCACGCGTGTTGCCTCCTGCCGATTAGATTCACGAAATGGTCTGCGGATGCGCGAAGTCTATTCGGCCAATTTCAACTCGCGGTGGATTGCGCGGAAGGGGGTCGGTGGGCTAGATTTATGAGGGTGCATCTCAGCTGCTAGAGTTGTGCGCGCCGACCTTCTTGTGGAGAAAACCGCCCTATGAGCATCACGGATTCGTTTATTGCTGAAATGCAGATGGAAGCCGCAACCACGCGGCGCTTGCTGGAGTGTGTGCCTGACGGCAAGATGGATTGGCAGCCGCATCCCCGGGCCATGTCGCTCGGCAGACTAGTGCACCATGTCGCTGAGGTTCCGGGGATGGCCGTGATGTTTGAGGCCGACACCTTCGATACGGCGAATTTTCCTGCGCCGCAATCTGCCGCAAGCGCGGCGGCTGCGATTGCCACGATGGAAGAAGCAGTCGCAGCTGGTGTCGCCGCCCTGGGCCGTGTGGATGATGCCAAGGCAATGGGCAATTTCACACTGACCAACGGTGATAGGGCCTTGATGACCATGCCCCGCGTCGCCCTGTACCGCGCCATTATGCTGAACCACTGGTACCACCATCGTGGACAGCTTTCTACCTACTTGCGGATCCTAGACGTAAAGTTGCCCTCGATTTACGGACCGAGTGCTGACGTGAATCCGTTCGCGTAAATTATGGTCATTGTAGGACAGGAGCCTCCCGTGGGCTCCTGTCTTTTTGTTTTTGTGCTGTATTTGCATTTCAGGGCAATCCAATTGGCAGGGCAGCCGCGTAGCTCCAGTACAGAGGTCGCGGTTGGTTTCAGGTGGAGGCTCTCCCGCCAACTCCTGGTCGGCGCGCCCTCTGATTCTCAGACCACCTAGGAATCAAGCCATGAAGCAACTTAAGTCTCTCGCGGCATCCGTTCTGGTGCTTGTGATGGCAATGCCAGCCAATGTATTTGCTGCGAGCCATCGCGAAGCCCCCATTACGTCGCTGGACCGCACGGCTGACATCACGGACTGGTATTCGTTTGTCAGTTATGACAAACCGGATACCGTGACCATGATCTTGAACGTTGACCCGCTGCTCGAGCCGGCCAACGGACCCAACTACTTTCCATTTGACCCCAATGTGCTGTACCAGATGAATGTTGACAACAACAACGACGGCATCGCAAACGACATTGTGTTTCAGTTCCAATTCCAGACCATTGACAACACGGCGAGCATTTCCAGCGGTTTGTTCACCTCGGCCGTGGGCGGAATTGCAGGCATTCCGCAAATCACGTCGTTGAGTGGTCCGGGCGCGGCGGGCCAAGCCATCAGCCAGACGTACACGGTGACGATGGTAAAAGGTGGCGTTTCCACGGTTCTTGGCTCCGGATTGTATACCGTGCCTTCGAACGTGGGTCCTCGCACCATGCCTAACTACTCTAACGCTGACCCCAACAATCCGGGGCTGTTCCAGCAGGGCATCCACACGCTCGGCAAAGTTACGGTTTTTGCCGGGACGGTGGATGACCCCTTCTTTATTGATCTGGGCGGGGCCTTCGATTCCATCAACTGGCGCGCCGTTACTGGAGGCGACATTCTAAAGCCCGGGATTGATGCCGACGACAAGCACAACTACGCTGCGGACACGGTCGGTGGTTTCAACGTGAACACGATCGTTCTGCAGGTTCCTATCACCATGCTGACGGTGGACGGAAAGAAGCATTCCTCGACCGACAAGCAGGCGGTGATCGGAACCTACGGCTCCACCTTGCGGCCCATGACGACCGTCCGTCAGTCGCCCAACCCGATTACCTACAGCGGAAGTTTCCAGCAAGTGCAGCGGATGGGTAACCCCCTGATCAACGAACTAATCATTGGCAACGGTTCCAAGGATCGTTTCAGCATGGATGATCCTGAAAACGACGGCCAGTTTGCCAGCTTTGTGCTGGATCCGTTCTTAGCGGTTGCGTTCGGTGCGCTTGGCGTGCCAGTACCTCCCGCACCGCGCACGGATTTGCTCAATCTGGTTCAGTACCAAGCTCCGATCTGCCCGGGCTGTGGCCCCGGCGACGCGGGGGCGGTAGCTGACCTGCTGCGCCTGAACACCGGCATTGGCCCGACGGCACCCGGCGCGCAGAAGCGACTCGGCTTCCTGTACGGCGACAGTGCTGGATTCCCCAACGGTCGCCGCCCCGTGGATGATGTCACCGACATCGCCGCTCGCGTGGTTGCTGGCATTCTGGTAGATCCAGTGAAGTACGGAACGCCGTTAGGCGATGGCGTCAACATCAATCCCGAGGGCGTTCGCAATACGTTCCCCTTCGAACAACCTGCGAACAGCGGTCGCAACTCGCATCACATTGGCCCGGGCCAGCAAGGCTGCACCGGCTTGGCCAGTGGTCAATGTCCAACACTCTAATTGCACGAATCCTGCTGTCCTGGCTGAGGCTGGGGCAGCAGGCTCATGATTTGGCGTAAATGATTTTGAGACCTAGGAGCGAGCCGAAATGAAACCGTCAAGTGCATTGCTTTCCGTATTGATTCTGGCCTCAGGGGTGGCGATGGCGCAAAGCGCCTCCGGCACGGCGGTGGTGGCGGCTGCGAGCGCAACAACCCCCGCGCAACAAGCGATGGTGCGTGCACAAGCCGCAGTGGTCGCCAACCCCAAAAGCGCAGAAGAGCTTGCGCGCCTAGCGCTGGCCCAGTTGCGCCGAGCACGCGAGACTGGTGATGATGCTTTCGTGGTGCGCGCCGACGAGACGGTGAAGCAAGCCCGGACGCTTTCGCCAAACGATTTTGGTACCCAGAAAGCGGGCGTTGCGGTGTCGCTGACGCGGCATCAATACGAGGACGCACTCACGCTGGCAAAAGTTTTGAACCGCCATGCTCCCGACGATATTTCGGTTTACGGTTATCTGGTTCAGGCCGAGTCTGCTTTGGGCAACTACGATGAGGCCGAGAAGGCGGCGAACTGGATGTTTCGTCTGCGACCGGGTAACACCCAAGCAATGATTTGCGGTGCAGAATTGCGGGAGACGTTCGGGTTGTTGTCCGGCGCAACAGATTTGTTTACGACCGCGCTGCAAGCCACTCCGTTGGCCGAAACCGAGGAGCGGGCATGGTTGCTGACGCAACTGGCTCGCCTTGACCGGCTGCAGGGCAAGCTGCCAGAGGCCAGCCAGCTTGCGGAAGCTGGGCTGCGATCTTTTCCGGACTACCACCTAGCATTGGCGGAGCTAGCGCAAGTGCGCATGCAGCAAGGCAACGCGGAAGCCGCAGTCATGTTGCTGCGTCAATTGAATCGGCAAGCGCCAAATGCGGGGAATTTATACTCACTGGCCACCATGTTGGCTGCTGCAGGACAAAAAGTAGAAAGCCAGAAATTGTTTGCCGAATTCGAGCAGGAGGCGGTAAGCGTTGCGCACGAGCCGCTAAACTACAACTGCCAGTTGGCGCTCTACTATGCAGATGTCGCCGGACGTCCGGTTGATGCGCTGGCGGTAGCGGAGCGCGAGGTGGCGGCCCGGCGCGATGTAGTGACGCTGGATGCCTACGCTTGGGTTTTGTTCCGCAACGGCCGCACGGAAGAGGCCAGAAAGTTCGCCGACTTGGCGCAGAAAATCGGCAGCAAAGATGTGGCGCTGTTGCAACATGCGGAAAAAATCGGCCAGCCACCCATGGGTGCAGCCTCCAGACTGACGACACGGACCCCTGGGAACTAGACTCGGATTCGGTGCACGATTCATACGGGGCCGATAGCGCCGCGCGGCCCGGCCACCGCCTAGAATTAAGACTAGAGGAATTGTAAGAGGAATGAGTAGTATGTTCGCAAGAAACAGGCCGTTAGCGAGCACGGGCGCAAGCGGCAAGAAGTCGCGGCGCGGGTTGACTGCGATGTTGCTGACGATGGTGCTGGTGTGCGGGGCGATTCCATTGTGGGCGGCGTCAGGACTCGCCGGGGTGGTGACCGATCCACAGGGAGCGATAGTAGCGGGGGCAACGGTCAGCCTGCTACGCCGCGCGGATAGCTCTCGTCGGCAAACCACTTCAGACGCCGCAGGTGCTTACGGCTTCACTGCGCTTGTGCCGGGCGAGTATCGCTTAGTAGCAGAGGCGAGCGGCTTCGCCATGCTGATCCGAACCGTAGTAGTGTCCGATGACGCTCAGCAATCCCAGCCCTTGCAGTTTGCGGGTGTGACGGCACAAGCGCAGTCCGTGGATGTGTCTGCCTCGGTGAATGACGTAGGCATTTTCGACCCTGATCCGGCGCAGCGGGTAATGATTCGCGATGAAACGCTCGACGCCAACCCCGGGCGTCCGGGAATGCCGATTTCCATTCCGGGGATGCCGGTGGAATCGCCGGCTGGGGGCGTGAAGCCTCCCCAATATTTTGCGCCGGGCGTTGCGGGCGATCATGGCGAGCCCATCGCCATGTTTTTTCAGGTTGGCGGATATTTATTTCCTAACAATTTGCCCGCCAATGCGCACGGCAACGGCTATGCGGATCCGAACGTGATTATCCCGATTGCGATTGAGAGTGTGCAGACCGATGGCGCGGCGTTCAATGTGCGGGAAGGTAACAACTCCGTGAATCAGTCCATCACCTTCGGGTTGCGCGACCGAATCGAGCCGCAATTGCGCCTGACGGCAGACTCTCGCGACGTCAACTTGGTGGGCGGGTGGAGTCCGACAAATGCGACCAACAAGTCGTGGATAGGTGCCGAGGTTTCCTTTGGCAACGGCTACCTGCAGCGACTGGAGCATCGCAAGCAGTACAAGGGGAACGTTTCCAAGGTATTTGACTTTGGCAGGCACGAACTCTCGGTCTACGGTATCGGTTACTATGGCACCGCGTTCCAGCCAGGATTGATTCCGATTGACCGCCCGGTGCCGTACGACACCATTGATGCCCGTCAGCATGAAGCGACATCAAACGGCGCGGTGATTGCCAACGACATTTGGCGGCTGAGCGATCGCCAGCAATTTCAATTCTCGGGCTTCTACCGTTATTACACACTGGATGTGCGTCCGAACTTTGGCGACGGATTGATTCGCCAGAGTGAGCATCGCAACGTGAATTCCGGCGATGTGCTTTATACCAACCGTTGGAGCAGTGCGCTAACTGTGTTGGCGGGCATGGACATGCGCCGCGAAGCGCCGCGCGCGCTCAATCTAGATAAGGCGGATGAGGCGGGTCTATTCCAGCCGGTCACGTCGAACAACCTGACCATCAACTTCTATAGTCCCTTTGCGGCGCTGGATGGCACGCTGGCCCACGCGGTTCACTACAACCTCGGCTACCGCTTTGATGAGGTGCATGTGGACAACCAAGATTTGCTGCGGTCGAACGATTCGTTTCAGCGGAGTGCGGGGATTAGTTCACCGAAGGCGACCTTGACGTTTCTGCCGCCGCAACGCGTAGCCTTTCTGCCGAATGTTTCGTTGAGCTATGGGCAGGCCTTTCACGTAAACGATCCGCGCATTGGTACTACGGCGATTCAGGGCGGAACCATTGTGAGCAAGGCGAGGTCGTATCAACTGGTGGCGACCAAGACACTGCTGAAAACGGAACTGCGGTTGACCTTGGCGCACGTGACCACCGACCAGCAACTGGCACGCATTTCTAACGACACTGGCCTGCAACTAGATGAAGGGCCGGGTCTGGTGAAGTCGCTGACGTTTACGGCTCGCCGCAACTTTCACTTCGGCTTTGTGCAAGGATTGATTTCCAAAGCCGATGCACGCGACCGCATCACCGGCGAGCCCACGCCCGAGGCACCGCGGTTGATTTGGAATGTGCTGGCCACAGTGGACCGGCTGCCATGGCATCTGGCAGTACGCGGACAATATGAAGAGGTAGGACGCAAGCCACTCGGCGACGGATTTGTTGCAGTTCCGGTGCGGGAGTTTCGCGGAGCTGTGGTGCGGCCATTCAGTAGCTTTGATTTGGGGCTGAATGTGTTTGCGGTGAGCGGCTACGGCGGCCAAACTCTGGAGGCGCTGGCGCTGCCCGGCGAAGCAGCGCCGTTTGAACGCGTTACGGGTTTCCCCCTCAAGTCGTATGTGAGCGCATCGGTGACCTATCACTTCCGCAAACGCTAGCAGGCTTGACTGTTTTCACTGGATTCAGCACTAGCGCAAGGCTTGCAGCAAGTCTTCGATCAAATCGTCAGGATGTTCTAGCCCGACCGAGAGCCGCAGTAGATTTTTCGGGGTGATGGAGTCTTTGCCTTCGCTGGATGCGCGATGCTCAATCAGGCTCTCGGGTCCGCCCAGACTGGTGGCGTTAAGGAAGAGCTTGACGCGTGCGGCGACGTTCACCGCCTCGTCCCAGCCACCCTTCACGCGAAATGACATCATGCCCCCGAAAGCCTTCATTTGCTTGGCAGCGATGGTGTGACCAGGATGGTTCGCGAGGCCGGGATAATGAACGGCTTCTACGCGCGCGCATGGCAGGATGGCGTTCGCTACTGCGAACGCGTTGGCGGAGTGCCTTTCCACGCGGCAGGCGAGCGAGCGCAATCCGCGCAGCACCAGCCATGAGTTAAACGGAGAAGCCGCCGCGCCCATGACCTTGCGGGTGTGCTGGACAGATTCCGCAAACCCGTTATTGCAGCGGAAGACGAGCGCGCCCCCTTGCACATCGCTGTGGCCGCCACAATATTTTGTCGTCGAGTGCAACACAATATCGCCGCCGAGTTCGAGCGGACGTTGCAGAATGGGCGTGGCAAAGGTGTTGTCTGTGAGCACGAGCGCGCCAACGTCGTGTGCAAGCGCCGCGACCGCGCACAGGTCGGTAATCTTAATCAACGGATTCGAAGGCGTTTCCGTCCAAATCAATTTGGTATTGGGCTGCAAGGCTGACTTCAGCGCCGCAAGGTTGCTCATATCCACTACAGTGGAGTCAATCCCCCACCTGGGCAGGAATTCCGCGCGAATGGTACGGAAGTCCACATAAACGTCGTCAGGCAAAATAACGTGTGAGCCCGGCGTAAGCGCCTGTAGCACCGCGGTGCCTGCGCCCATGCCGGATGCAAAGGCCAACGCCAATTCGCCGCCTTCAAGCTGGGCGAGTGCATCTTCCAGCCGCGACTGTGTGGGGTTGCTTTCCCGAATGTAGAGATGCCCGTGGCTGGGCTGGCTAGCAGGACCGTGTTCGAAGGTTGTGGAAAGATGGATCGGCGGCGCGACCGCTCCGGTGGCCGGGTCCACCTCCGCGCCTGCGTGTACCGCGATGGTTTCAATGTGCATTCTTTCCGTCTCTTTCGTCGCGCATCCCGCGCCCTACGCTCCCCACTCCACCACCACCTTAATCTCATCCGCCGCGTGTTCGGTGAGCGCGGCTTGAAAATCGGTGTAAGGATGATGCTGGGTGATCAGCTTGGCGATATGGTTGGCGCCCCACTTGTTCTGCGCGCGGCCAAGGTCGTCCACACCAATGCGGAAGTGTCCGGGTGCTGCATTTACGCTGCCAACAATCGCCTGGTTCTTCAACACCAACTGCCGCATCAGGTCAGCCCCCGCAATCTCGATTGGGCGGTCTCCACCGGGGATACCGGTGAGCACGTACACGCCGTTCACGGCGAGCGCGTCAATCAGGTTGAATTCAACGGATGCCACGCCAGTCGCCTCAAAAATCAAATCAAACTCACCCACGGTGTCGTCAATGTCGGTGGTCTTCACTTGCATGCCGTTGATGTATTCGCCGCCAATGGTCTTGAGCCACTGCGGACGAGTGGAGGCCTCTTCCACTACGTCAAGTCCCCACACATCCGCGCCGCGCAGCCGCAGCGCAATCGCGGCGAGCAAGCCGATAGGGCCAAGTCCGGCGACGAGACAACGGCGACCACTGAGCCAATCAGGATCAGCCGCAGCGTCGGGCAGGCGGCCGCGCTGCGTGCCGAGAGCCGCGTCAATCGCCTTCTGCGAAACCGACATCGGTTCAGCCAACACACCGACGTCCGCGAGTTCTGCGGGCACTGGAATTAAATACCGCTCCTGATCCACTGCGAACTCGGATTGATAGCCGTCGAGGCCCCAAATGCCGCGTTCGTGGTAGTTGCCAGTCGTGCACATGTCATTGCGGTGCATGCCGCATGGAATGCACGTTGGGCAGCCGCGACGCACGGTGAAAACCGCGTAGTCACCGGGTTTGACGCGCGTCACGGCCTTGCCTACTTCCACCACTTGCCCAAACATCTCGTGGCCAAGCACCAGCGTCTCAATGCCGTCAGGAGCCTTAGCGCGTCCACCTGCTGCTTCTTCGCGATCTGTGCCGCAGATGCCTACGCGCAGCACCTTCATCTTTACCTGATCGTCAGCGGTGAGCGAAGGTTCAGGCCGGTCAATCAGTGCAAGAGTGTTGCTGCCGGGGATGATTGCGATTGCCTTCATGCTGATTTCTACTCCTCCGCCTTCTCGGCGGCTTGCGTGGATTCCACCACCGGGAAAGCACTGCGATCAAGGCTACCCGTATCGGAGGAGGCAATCTGTTTGCCTCCCGCCTTCACCACTTGCTCGTTTACTTCTTTTAGAGTGGCCCGCAGAGGTTCGATCTGCGCGATTTGCTCGGCGGAGACTTTCTCCAATTGTTTCAGCATCGCCGTCGCCTGTGTGGTTGGAGCCGCGTCGGCGCTGCCGAGCGTGCCGTAAACCTGGTTCAGCCAACCGTGCATAGCTGCCATGCCTTTGGCGGCGAGAATGCCGGGATCATGCGTACCATTTCCTTTTTCAATCCTCTCCAGCTTATCGGCTAAGTCGCGACTCTTTTCACGGACAGGCTCGGGCATACCAGCGAGGTCGCGCAACTGCTTTTTCAGACTGCGAACTTCGCTGAGTGCTGCCTCGTGCTTGGTGATAGCTGCGACTGCTTCTTGCTGCGCGTCGAGCATCGCCTTCAGGTCGGTGGGGGTCGCGACTACGCGGGGATCCATCCGCATTTTCAGCGGTCGCAGCAGAACGGTGTGGTCGGCAATAAGGCGGACGGTGTAGCCTCCGGGCAGGGCGCTGGGGCCCAGCGGCTCGGCGGGCGTGTCATGCGGAATGGCGCTGATGGGATACTCAGTGTCCACGCCCTTAGGCCGCGCGTAACTCAGATCCCACAACCAACGATGCATTCCCGGGGTTGCTGGCAGGGGCTTTTCGTAGCGCACCCAGTATGTGGGCACGTTGAGTTCCTTTTCGTTCACTGGCGCGGGCACGTCGTTGCTGGAATAATGCCGCACGATGTTCCCAGCAGAATCAAGAATCTCCAGCGTCACCTCTTTTGCTGCATCTTTTAGAACATAGTCAATCACCGCGCCGTCAGGCGGGTTCTGCCCCATAGGTGTTTCGGGTGGCAACGGCGTATCAGGATAGGTGCTGCGGCGGATGCGCGTAGCTAACTGCGGCGCGAAGAGCCTCATCGTGCTTACGTCACTCTCTTTGATTTGGCGTAGCGGCGTGATGTCGTCAAGAATCCAGAACGAGCGACCGTGTGTACCCACAACAATGTCGTCGCCATGAATCACGAAGTCGCGCATGGCGGTGTAAGGCAAGTTGAGTTGCAACGAGTGCCAGTGGTCGCCGTCGTCGAAGCTGACCCACATGGCGCGCTCGGTGCCGGCAAACAGAAGGCCGGGCCTTTCGGGGTCTTCACGCACCGCATCCACGGCGGCATCATCACTCATGCCATTTGTAATTTTCTGCCAGGTTTTGCCGCCATCATGGGTGCGGTAAATGTAGGCATGCAGATCGTCGAGACGGAAGCGGCTCACCGAGATGTAGCAGGTGTTGGCGTCGAAATGGCCTGCATCCATCTGCGTGACCTTGCTCCACGCCGTCATCTCGGGCGGCGTTACGTTGTCCCACTTCTTGCCGCCATCACGGGTCACGTGGACCAGGCCATCGTCAGTACCTGCCCAAATCAAGTTCACCTCTTTTGGCGAAGGCGCAACGGAATAGATGACGCCGTGATGCACGCCTTTCAGGGGATCGTTGTCCACAAATTCTGCACGTACGTTGGGTGGCGTCATCGGCTTGGGCTGCGAGAGGTCGGGTGAAATCTCTTTCCAACTGTGGCCGCCGTCACGCGTCTCAAACAGCACCTGCGAGGCGAAGTACAGAATGTGTGGATCTACTTTGTTGAAGATGACGGGCTGGGAGCGGTTGAGCCGGTACTTGCCCGTACGAATCACCCACGGACTGACGTCCTGCACTTGCCCGGTACGACGGTCGAACTTGGTGAACTTGCCTCCGTAAAGAATGTCGGGATGCAGTGGGTCAGGTGCAACATAGCCGTACTCTTCAATTCCAATGGGGTGCCAGTCGCGGAAGCTGATGCCGCCATAGTCGCTGCGGCTCGTGGTGCCGACCGAGCCGCTATCCTGCTGCGAGCCGAAGACCCAGTAGGGGAATTCATTATCGGTGGCGACGTGGTAGATCTGTGCAGTCGGTTGGTTGTACCAACTGCTCCAGGTCTTGCCGCCGTTTACGGTGACGACTGCGCCCTGATCCACCGTCAGCAACATGATTTCGGCATGCAGTGGGTTGATCCATGTGGCGTGATAGTCGTCGCCGCCGGGCGCGCCTTTGATGGCGGTTACGGTCTTGCCACCATCTGTTGATTTGTAGGTGGACGTGTTGCTGATAAAGATCGTGTCTTTGTCGAGAGGGTGCACGCGAATCCATGCGAAGTCCGAGTTGCGCCCGACCACCCGCTCTTCGCTGTTCACCAGACTCCAGCTCTCGCCCGCATCATCAGAGCGGAAGATGCCGCCGCCCTCATCGTTTACGTCCACCGTGGCATACATACGGTCAGGTGCAGAAGCCGCAATGGTGACGCTGATGCGATTGTGCTTTTCCGGAAAGCCTTTCTTCAGCTCGCGCCAATTGTCGCCGCCGTCGTCCGACTTCCACAGGCTGCTGCCGGGGCCTTCCAGATTATTACCCCACCACCATGGCGTCCGCATGGAGGCCCACAGCGAGGCGTAGAGTTTGTTGCTGTCACGTGGGTCGAACGTCAGGTCAATGCCGCCGAGTATGTCGCCCTTATACAAAACTTTGGTGAAGGTCTTGCCGCCATCGAGCGAGCGGAAGATGCCGCGCTCGGGGTTTGGCCCGTAAGGATGCCCGAGTACTGCGACGAAAAGCCGGTCGGGATTCTTGGGATCCACAAGGATCGAGCCGATTTGCTGGCCATCGCGGAGTCCGAGGTGTGTCCAACTCTTGCCCGCATCGGTGGACTTGTAGATGCCATCGCCGATGGAAAGATCCGGTCGGCGCAGACCCTCGCCACTCCCTGCGTAGATAACGTCAGGGTTCGACGGCGCAATCGCCAGCGCACCCATGGATTGTGTGTTGCCCTCGAACACTGAATTCCAAGTATTGCCGCAGTCGTCGGTCTTCCACACGCCACCATTGTTGGGGCCGATGTAGAACACGCAGGGCTGGGTGGGGATGCCAACACCTGCCACAGTGCGCCCGCCACGAAATGGCCCAATCATGCGCCATCGCATATCGCTGTAAAGCGATGTGACATCTTGGGCGGCGACCGGCGTGGGTAGCAAGCAAACGCACGTCAGCGCGAGGAAGGGCATGACGAAGAGAACGGCGAAGATCATGGCGATGGCGCGATAGGATCCGCGCGAGTTGGGCAGGGTCATAAAAAAGACATCCTCCAGTGAACACTTGAGGATATCGCATGAGCAATGGACTCTGCGATAGCCCGCCCTCTTTGGCCGGGAAAGGCTAGGCCCACCACCTAGCCGCATAGGCACCGGTTGGAGTCAGCCAGATTCCCACTGAGGAGCAAAAGCATTTCTCCGTGAGCCTCTCTGACTCAGCGTCTCGGCGGCAGGTTTTGTGTTCTTGTGCGCCGCAGTAGCATTTTCAGCGGTTTCAACGCGAGTCGCAACCAGCGCAGCGGATAGTACAGAACGTACAGTGAGTCGGGCAGGGCGAGAGCATTCCACTCGCCGGTTTCCGGGGTGGCCAGCAGGCGCCACGCAAAGCTTAGCCGGTCGCTCCAACGTTCGCGGAGGCGCGGCATCATCCAGAAAAAGCGCCATGAGTCAGCCGTGTAGCGAGCAGGAGCAGATTGCAGACTGCGCCAGAAGAGTGCCGCGAGGCGATTCGCGGCCGTGTTTTCATGAACGAATCCAGAAGCCCGATGCGGTCTGGCCTCCCTCTCGATTTCTGCCATGGCGGTGGCGACGCCTTCCGGATTTAATGTTGCTGCCAGCTTGAGCGCGACCAGCAGAATCCGCACAATACCCAAACGCTGGGCCTCAACCGCAACCACATCCCAATTCAGGCTGCGAACGCGCAGCAGATCGGCAATGTCCGCAACCCAGCATAGCCTCGACCAGCCATGCTTACTGCCGTGCACGGCCAGCGCGAGTAGCATGTCTTCTGGCGAGAGCGTGCGCACAGCCATTCCGGCCAGTGGGAACTCCACTGCACGCGTGATTAGCGCATTCATGCGAAAGTCAACGCTGAAGTAGTGGGGCACAATGCCCCACTCCAATTCCAGCCAGTTCCGTGAGCCCCAGCCATCGAATGCCATCTCGTTGTTCGAGCGGACGTAGGCTGCTTCTTGCGCGGGAGTGAACTGCTGGTTCGGTGCGAGGCCCAGTGCAATCATGCACTGCTTGGCGCGCGGCCAATCGTGTGGCTGAATCAGAACGTCCACGTCATGGAATTCGCGGAGTGGGTGCGAGCCGTAAAGCATCTCCGCCAGTACGGGTCCTTTGTAGGCCAAAGCCGGAACGCCCACCTCCTTCAGTGCGGCAAGCACACGCAACAACCGTTGGGTGAATTCCAGATTGCGGCGGGCGTTGGCTCTGGATTCGCGGGCAAGCGCCGCCAGCAATTCGGCGGGCGCGGCTGTCGGCTGCCTCTGCAGCATGGCGCCGAGCCGCGCCGATAGCCCGTGCGCATCTGCCAAATCTGCTACCCATTGCCAGTCAAACCCGTCGTCCGCACCCAGTTCTGGTATGGAGGCAGCGGCCAGTGTACCGCCCGCTGCCTGCACCAGCAGAGCGAACTCCGGCGACTGCGTGACGAGCGATTCCATTTTGGAATCAGGATTCATGCTTCCTTCTGGAGAATGTAACTTCTGGCCGTTGCAACGGTGAATGAAACCTATAATAGGGTGTTTGCGGGCGGCAATGCTCGCAGCGTAGCAACAGCACACAGTACTTATGGCATTCGAAGCGGTCATTCTCGATGGAGTTAGCAAGCGCTATCCGCGCGGTGGCGGCTGGTGGCAGCGCTGGCGCGGGGCTACTACTTCGCAGCCCGAATGGGCCGTGCACCAGCTATCGTTGCGGGTGGCGCCGGGGCGTGTTCTCGCCCTGCTCGGGCCCAACGGCAGCGGGAAGACGACCACGCTTAAGCTGGTCTCCACAATTCTTTTTCCGGAGCAAGGATCTGTTTTGGTAGCGGGCCACGACACTGTGCGAGACGATGACGCCGTGCGGCGACATGTGGGCTTTGTGCTGGTGCACGAGCGGTCGTTTTTCCCCCGGCTTACCGCCAAAGAAAATCTCAATTTCTACGCCGCGCTGGAAGAAATCCCCCGGGCCGAGCGCGCACGTCGTGTGGCGCAGGCGCTGGAACTGGCGGGGCTCGACCATGCCACCGGCAAGCTGGTGATGAAGTTTTCCAGTGGTATGACCCAACGTTTGGGGCTGGCGCGGGCGCTACTGAAGCGACCGCCCATTCTGCTGCTGGATGAGCCTACCCGAAGTCTGGATCCGGGCACAGCCGAGCAGTTCTGGCAACTGTTGCGCGGGCTGGGGCGGGAAGGTACGACGATTTTGCTGGCGACGCATAGTTTCACGGAAGCGACCGCTGTGGCCGACGAAATCGCGATTCTGCAGCAGGGCCGGCTAATCCACCTCGATGATCGCCCGGTGCGCCAAGACGCAGCGGCTTTGCGCCAGCTCTATTTTCAGGTGTGCGGACGCAATACGGGTGATTCGTTGGCCGCACCCGAATCCGTTCTTGTCCCCGGATCCGGTACGGATGACGCGATGCGGGGTTCCCAGTGATGGCGCGCTGGATGCAGGCGGTGGGGCTTCTGGCTGATAAGGCCTGGGCGGTGCTGGTTCGCGAGATGATCACCGCTCTGCGTTATCGCGCTGGCTTCGTGTTAGCGGCACTCAGCCACTTAGGTGAACTGGCGGCCTTCTTCTTTCTGGCCCGTTCCATTGGCCCCAGCTACCGCCCCGAGGGTCACGAATATTTCCTGTTCCTGCTGGTGGGCACGGGCTTTTACAGCTTCCTGCTGAACGGCATCAGCTCGTTTCTGACCATGATTCAAGAGGCGCAGACCACCGGCACACTGGAAGTCCTGATGACGACCTCGACTTCACCTACAGTGCTGGTCCTGCTCAGTGCCATTTCATCGTTTCTGCGCAGCGCTGCGGGGATGTTCCTCTACCTCCTCGGCGGCGTGATTCTGTTCGGAGCATCGCTGAGCGCAGCAAATCCCCTCAGCGTGTTGCTGGTGCTTTGCTTTTCGCTACTCATCGTGGTGGGGTTTGGGCTCTTTGCCGCCGCAGTACAGTTGGCGATTCAGCGGGGCAGCGCCATCCTTTGGGTAATCGGCACTACCACGTGGATGGTGACCGGGACACTGTTTCCGGTCAGTGCGCTGCCGGATCCGATGCAATGGTGGGCGCGGGCGTTCCCCCTAACACAAGCACTGACTGCGATGCGGGCCGCACTGCTTTCAGGCACCACTCCGGCGCAACTGTTTCCCGAATTGGTACATCTTGCCGCTGGCAGCTTGCTGCTGCCTCTGGGGTGGCTCGCATTTGCCTTGGCGTTGCGCACCGCCCGCCGCCGCGGATCACTCGCTTACTACTAGATACTACTGGGTTTCGCTCCGCTTGCGCCGTCTCGGAATCGTTTCTGCTGGTTTCGCACCGCGATTCTCCCGGTTGTGGTTTGTTTTCCACAATGGTGCAAAAAGTGCTAGGTAGTCTTTCCCAAAATAGATATAATCAGTTCCAAATTAGGCTTCGTTAAGCACGTATGCGCCTATTTCCTTAAGGAGCTTTATTCATGGAAAAGCAAAAAGCTGTTGCCGGAATCGTACCTGCCACTTCGGGTGCCCGCAAGCCGTACACCAAGCCGGAGTATCGCTACGAAGAAGTGTTCGAAACCATGGCGTTGGCCTGCGGAAAAACGCCAGCAGGCGGATCGCAGTGCAACTTCAACCGCAAGAACTCGTAGTTCCCGCGTTGGGCGAAGAACGTGAAGCCAGCCGCTGCTTCTTGGCGGCCGAGACGATCCGCAGATTTGGCCAGTTGCAGTTTCGTGCCCATGGTACCAGTATGCTGCCGGCGATATGGCCCGGCGACGTGTTACAGATTGAACGCGTACCGCTGGAGCAGCCGGCGGTGGGCCAAATCTGGTTGGCATTGCGGAGCGGGCGGCTCGTAGCGCACCGCGTAGTACGAGTTCAATCGGTGGACGGCGATTTCGTGGTCTGGTTGCGCGGTGATTTTCTGGACGCCGATGACCCTGAGACGTTGGCATCGGATCTTTTGGGCCGGGTCACCGCCGTGGTTCGCTACCGGCAGACCCGAACCGCCGAGGTTCAAACGACAACTGTTTGTTGGTGGGGCAGGGTGTTGCGCGAGTACCACGCGCTCCGAGCGATTGCTCTGCGTGTGCATGGGTGGCGGGAGAAGCGAACGCGGATGTTGCCGGTATGTGCACAGGTACCGATAGAAACTCGGGCTCAAATTTAGTTTGGTGAATGGTAAGTTGCGCTGGCAGCGCCAGCGACGGGGAGCACGTGGGCACGATCATGGCAGCCGCTGAAGTCGTGGTTGAAATCGGAGGCATTGCCGTGCTGCTGCGTGCTGCTGACGAACGGCTTATGCCGTTGTTGCAGTCGCGCTTTGGCACTTTTGCGGGCAGCGGCCGCAGCCCCGACTTTTTTTTCGACATTGAAGTGATTGACGGCTCGGCCCTCTCCGATCCGGACGCGGATGTGAGTGTGACCGCATCTGGCAGTCGCTGGCTGATGGAGCGCGGCGACTTTCGGGCAGAGTGGGATTCGCAGTCACGCGAAGGCCGTATCCGGCAGACTCTTACGCCCTACGCGATTGATTCCGTGCTGCGCATCGTGCACTCGCTGGCTTTGGCGCAAGAGGGTGGGTTTCTTCTGCATGCGGCCAGCGCGGTCCGCAACGGCAAGGCGTTTCTATTTTCCGGCGTTTCCACAGCGGGTAAAACGACGATCTCTCAACTCGCTCCGCCCGATGTTTCGTTGCTCACCGATGAAGCCTCCTATGTGCGGAAGAGCGGCGAGGCCTACGTGGCTTACGGCACTCCGTTTGCAGGCGAAATGGGTACACCGGGGGTAAACACCTCCGGCCCGATCGAGGCTCTGTACTTTCTCGGCAAGGGTGAGTCGAACCACTTTGAGGAAATTCCCCGGCCTGAGGCGTTGCGCATGCTGATGCGCAATATCTTGTTTTTTGCTAAAGACGAGGAATTGGTCAACCGGGTGTTTGAAGGTGCCTGCGCGTTTCTGGATCGGGTTCCGGCGCGGCGGCTGGTGTTTTATCCCGATCAGCGGGCTTGGGACTTGATTCGATAGGTTATTGCCCCACCTTTGTGGGCCGAAATAGCTCAATTGTGCTCTGTGCGGGAGAGCATGTTGCCACTAGGATTGAATGAGTATGGAGAGGAAATACATCGCGCGTAGTGCCCGCATCGCCGCCCGCCAGTTGGGCGACGAAATGATGATTATGTCGGCCGTGGACTCCAAGTTTTTTACTCTGAACCCGGTCGCTGCAACGGTTTGGCTGGCGGCAGATGGCCAGACGCCGCTGGGTGAAATTGTCACGCAGCGGGTGTGCCAGGAATTTGAGGTATCTGCGGAAGAAGCGTTACGGGATGCGGAAACCTTTGTGAACGACCTTTCGCAGCACGGCATTTTACTGGTGTCGGATCAGCCTATCGCGACCAACGCGGCAGGATACGTGGAGTAAGTGAAGTTATGGGTCAACTGATCGGCGAAATGTCGCAACGAGCTCTTGAATTTGGCGTGCCTATCAACGTCCACTTAGACGTGACCTACCGCTGCAACGAACGCTGCGTGCACTGTTATCTCGACCACGATGACCATGGTGAGATGACCACCGACGAGATTAAGGCGCTGCTGGATCAGCTCGCTTCAGCGGGAACCTTCTTTCTTACCTTCAGTGGGGGCGAAGTATTTCTGCGTAAGGACTTTCTGGAACTGGTCGCCTACGCGCGCAAGCTACTGTTTAACGTCAAGGTTAAGACGAATGCGGTCTTGATTAAAGAGAAGGAAGCGCGGCAACTGCGCGAGCTTGGCGTAGAGCAGATCAACATCAGCGTGTACTCGCATCGCGCGGAAGTGCATGACGCGATCACACTGGTGCCGGGATCGTTCGTTCGTACGGTTAAAGCAATTCGGTTTTTGAAGGAACAAGGCCTGAAGGTCACCATTGCCAACGTGTTGATGACGCACAATGCAGATGACTATCTGGGTGCCAAGCGCTTGGCTGAGGAGTTGGGTGTAGGGTACCAGCTTGACCCGACGATTACTCCCAAGATGGATGGCGACCGCTCTCTGCTGGCGTTGCGGGCCTCTGGCGAGCAGTTGCACAAAGTGTTTCGCGATGACGAAGTGGTGGGGAACTCTACCGAGTTCTGTGCTCCGCCTCCGGCGCCGGGGGACGACGTCCTCGATGGCATTCCGTGTAGCGCGGGCCACTCGGCTTGCTATGTTTCGCCTTATGGTGACGTATATCCTTGCGTGCAGTTTCCGTTGCCCAGTGGCAACGTGCGGCAGCAGAAATTTTTGGATATCTGGCAGCATTCGGCGGAGTTGAACGAGGTGCGTGGCATTCGGGCGCGTGATCTAACTACATGCTCAGGTTGTTCGCACGTAGGAACTTGTACCCGCTGTCCGGGGTTGGCCTACATGGAAGGCAATATGCGAGGGCCTTCGGTGGCGGATTGTGAAAAGTCCTATCAGCGAACTTCGATTCCTTCGGCAAACATGCTTCGCTTGCAATCTCTAGGAGTTACTGGTGCAGTTTCGGCGCCGCTAATACAAATACATATCCCTGTCGTGCCGGCGGCGGAGTCCGGCGTATGTCTGTAGGAACTCTCAATTACTTGGGTTGAGAGAAATAAGAATCAGGTTACTGATCGAATTACCGATGGATCGCAAAAATCCTGTGGAGGAAAAAGCAATGCTAAACCCCCGAAAAGCACTTCTATTCGCTGGCTGTCTTCTGATTTTGAGTCTCTCGTTTGTATCGGCACAGTCCACGTCTCAGTCACCCAGCGTGGTGCAGACCTGGAGCAGTAACAAGGTTCTGGTTTCCGGGTCGGGTCACGATGTGGTTGAGGCTGCCAAGACTAATCCGCGCGTCCAACAGGCACTGGCGCTTCGTGAAGCGGCGCGCACCGCAACCCCTCGCGGCATCACGCCTCCATCCGGCACTCCGGTGGAGTGGGCGGTCTCCCTGGGCTCGAACACCACTAGTCGCGGCGTGGCAGAAGCTGAATTCCCGGCCAAATATACCTCGAGTCTCACCCCGGTGTTCCCGGCCAGTTGCACTAACGACTTTGTCGTCTACACGATTTCCACACCGAACGGCGTGGCCGCTGCGGCGGGCACGCAAGCGAATGTGGTTGGATTCAACAACTTGTACACCGGTGCCAGCGGCTCTTCTTGTCCCAATGGCCCCGGCGCTGCGGGCAACGCGACTACGCCCAGCTTTTTGTTCTCGTACGCGGCGGACGATGGCGGTATCTTTCTCTCCCCTGAATTGTCTCTAGACGGGAAGAAAGTTGCCTTCGTCGTCTCTTCGGTAAGCCGGCATCGTGCAATTTTCGAGGTTCTGACCTGGACCGCAGGGCAGGGCACCAACGCCACCACTGGCGCAGTGGCCCCTTCTGCAGGTTCACTGGTTTCGCTGGACTTCACCAATGCACGGGTTCCGGGCTGCAAAGGTCTGCTTACCGCCGATGACTTCGGATCTTCCCCTTACATTGACTACACCAGCGATGGTGCTTTCGTGGGCGCGAATAATGGCCGCTTGTACCACGTAACCGGCGTGTTCAACGGTACGCCCACGGTGGATTGGTGCACGATTGTGACCACAAACTCGCAGCTGACTTCGCCGGTGTATGACGCCCAGCACGGCAAGCTCTACATTTCCGACGGCGCCAAGGTGTTCTCATATACCTTCAGCAGCGGCAGCGGTTTTGCCCTGTCGTCCTCCATCTCGGTGGGTGCCAACAAGGGCTACACCAATCCTTCGATTGTGGATTCGGTTTCAGTAGATCCGTTTAACGGTTGGGTATACATTGCGGCGTCAGCAAACCTGGCCAACACGGCCCCAATTATTTCGCAGATGCCACTGGATCTGAGTTCACATGCGGATCTGCCTCTGGGCAATGCTGCGGCAACCAGCTATGTGCTGGGCGCGAACTTTGACAACGCTTACCTGACCACTGGGCCCTCGGCGGGAAAACTATATGCCTGCGGCGTTTCCCCGACCAACCCGGCGGTGCCAGCGCTGTACGCCACTGGCTTCAGCAGCACAGGCGTGATGTCCACCACGGCGACTCTTGCCGGAAACACCAACCTGAATGCGGCGAGTCAACCATCCGGGCATTGTTCCCCCATCGTTACGGTCTACGATGGCACCAACGACCGCTTGTATGTTGGAACGGGGACGGGCACCAATACCAACGGGTCTAACCTGTTGACGATGTGGTCCATAAACACACCCATTACCTCTAGCGCGACGGCCTGGACGGCTGAGGCCACTAATATGCTTGGCGGCACCAGCTCATTCGTGCTGGACTACCTGCAGCACTCTTCGGGCAATCCCGGCACTAACGGTATTTACTTCGGGACGCGTGCACAAAGTGCAGCAGCGCAGTGCGGCTCGAAGAACTACTGCGCGATTAAATTGACCGCCGACGCGCTACAGTAAACACGTAGCAGTTGAATGAAGCGACGGCCCTTGAGGAGACTTCCTCAAGGGCCGTTCTCTGTTCAACGGGCAAGCCACGGTGCTCCGCCCCCTGCGTTTTTGGGCCAGTGCCTGTTGATAAAAGGCAGGGATTGCTGCAAGTAAGGCTATTAAAAACAATAACTTACAAAATTCTGCAAAAAATGTTATAAACTTGCATCGAAATACATGACCGGTCATCTATTGCAATATGCAGCAAGGCGAAATCAACTTGGCGAAGCATGGAGAACAAACGAGCACACTTGAGAGGCCGGACATTATTTCGCGAATCCGCGCTAAATTCCGGTCGCAGCAGCATGAGGCAATCGTTAACTTGCTGCGTAGTGCAAGTGACTTGCGCGATCACCTTGGTCGCACGCTGGGCCCGTATGGATTGACGCTTGAGCAGTACAGCATCTTGCGCATCATGCGGGGTGCTGGCGACCCAGGGATTTCGGTACACCAGATCCGCGACCGCATGATCACCAGGGTGCCAGCCATAACGCGCCTTTTGGACAAGATGGAGGCCAAGGGGCTGTTGTTTCGCGAGCGGGAGGTCCTAGACCGGAGGCAGGTGAATTGTTCGCTCTCTGACTACGGTCGGCAGACACTGGCCGAACTGGATGCGCAGGTAGATGCTGCGGATGTAGCTGCAATGGCAGGACTTACCGAAAGTGAAATGAAACAACTGATCGCCCTGCTGACCAAAGTAAGGGGCGTGTGCGGCGTGCGGGATGTGGCTGTGCCCGCGATTCGGAATTTGTAGAATTTCAGGGGGCTGAAGCGCTCTTCAGTCCACAACAACAACGATTCAGCCTCGACTACACCCACGGTTATCAAGGAGAAACACCATGAAATTGAAGATTGCTGCACTGCTGCTTCTGGTCCCCAGCATGGCGCTGGCGGCGGACTACAAGATTGATTCAGCCCACTCGGCCGCGAGCTTTACTGTGCGCCACTTGCTCATCTCCAACGTGCGGGGCGAGTTCAAGAACGTGAATGGCACCATCAGCTATGACGCGAACAATCTGGCGGCCAGCAAGGTGGAAGCGACCATTGACATTGCCACCGTGAACACCGGCGAGGCGGGCCGCGACGGTGATCTGAAGTCGCCCAACTATTTCGACGTGGCCAAGTATCCGACCATGACCTTCAAGAGCAAGCAGTTCTACAAGGACGCGGGCGTACTTAAGGTGAAGGGCGACTTGACCCTTCATGGAACCACCAAAGAGGTGGTGCTCACGCTCGAGGGACCAAGTGGAGAAGTGAAGGACCCGTGGGGCAACACCCGCATCGGCGCTTCGGCGACGACCAAGCTCAACCGCCAAGACTTTGGCGTGAGCGGTGGCGTACCCGCAGTGGGTGACGAAATCTCGGTGACCATTGATCTGGAAGCGTTGAAGCCAGCACCGGGGAAATAGCTGCACCTGTTCTTGTGCGAAGTAGAGCGAAAAGCCGGCCCGTTACGTGGGCCGGCTTTCTTGTGTTTGAACGACAAAGGCGCCGCCAGCATACGGAGGCTGGCAGCCCGACGACGGCAAGGTTGGTTGGGGGTAGGGGTCGCCTGGCTTGCCTAGTTCTAGCTAACCTAGCCCGCCCGAACGCAGCGGCCCTTCCAGTTGCATTGTGCCAGAGCGTCGCAGGGAAGCACGCTTGCCAAGGGGCCAGACACACAAAAAAGGAGGGGCGGCATCGTGAGATGCCGCCCCTCCTCTACTACAGCGGGTTGTGGCGAAGCTGGTTACTGGCCAACGCCGGTCAGGGTGAATGACTGGGGTGATCCGGGGTCAGCGTCGTTCAACTTCAAGGTTGCCGTCCGCGTACCGGTGCCCAGCGGTTGGAAGGTCAGGGTAACGGTACAGGTGCCGAACCCGGCAAGCGTTCCGATGCAGTTGTTGGTTTGCCCGTAATCGGCCGCGTTGGTGCCAGACTTGGAAACGCCGCTGAAGGTGATGGGCGAGGAGCTGACGTTGGTCACTACCAGAGGCAGGGCAGCCGAACCGCCTAGCGCTACGGTGCCGAAGTTCAAAGAGCTCGCGGAGAAGGAAAGAGCTGTTCCAACGCCGTTCAGTAAAGATCCCTGAACTGCCAAGGTAAAGCTGCCAGTGTAGATAAGCGTAACCGTGCGGTTGCCCGTCGCGGACGGAGTAAACGTGACGTTGACGTGGCAGGTGGTGAATGCGCCCAGTGTCGCTGGTGCCAGCGGGCAATCGGTAGTGTAGGCGAAATCCGACTGGTTGATGCCGCTCAACACAATGCTGCTGAAGGTGATGGGCACGCCGCTATTGTTGGTGAAGTTAAAGACGCTAGGAGCGCTGGTCGCGCCAAGAGCGGTGGTGGCAAAGGTCAGGGTACGGGGTGTAAGGACAATCGGAATGTTGCCCGTGCCCTTGATAAAGGCTCCGACCGTCTGGCCATTCGTGCCCAAGCCAATATTGACCGCGCCCACAAAGTTGCCAGAAAGGGTGGGCGAGAAGGTGGCATTGATTGTGCAGGAAGCGCCCGCCGCCAGAGTTGCCGGGCAACTGGAAGTCGCCGTCCACTGGTTGGAGTTGGGGCCGCTGATGCTGACCGTGCCCAGCGTGGCGGTGGTGGTACCGGTGTTCTTGATGGTGACCGCCTTCGGGGTGCCGCTGGTTCCGGCGGTGATTGTGCCGAAGGAGACGACTGAAGGCGAAACCGTGACGGCGGTGCCGGTGAGCACTGATACCGTGTTGGTGCTGGAGTTTGCGGTAACTAGATCGAGCTTGCCGTCGTTGTTTACGTCGCCCGTGCCAATCCAATCGGGGTTCAAGCCGACCGGGATGGCAATGCGCGTGGCGAAGGTTCCGTCCGCGTTGCCAGTCAGGATAGACAAAGTGTTGTCGCTGAAGTCAGCCGTTACCATGTCCAGCTTGCCGTCGTCGTTGAAGTCACCGAGGTTGATGATCTGGCTATTGGCACCAGTGGCATTATTGGTGAAGGTGCCGAAAGCACCGTTGCCGTTACCGAGAAGAATGGATGCAAAGCTAGCGACAGTGGAAACTACTAAGTCGAGCTTGCCGTCTTTGTTGTAGTCGCCCGTGACAACATAGGTTGGGCCAGCGGCTGTGGCGTAGTCCACTTTCGTTTGGAAGGTGCCGTCGCCGTTGCCGAGCAGGATCGAGACATTGTCTGAGCCGTTGTTGGCGGTGGCCAAGTCGAGCTTGCCATCCCTATTGAAGTCGCCGATGGTGACAGCCTGAGGCGAAAGGTTGGTGCCGTAAGTGGCCTGAGTTTGGAAGGTGCCGTCGCCGTTACCCAGCAGGATTGAAACGTTGTTGCTGCCGCGGTTGGCGATGACCAGATCAAGGTTGCCGTCACCGTTGAAGTCAGCGAAGACCGCAGAGTAAGGGCTGGAGCCAACCGAGTATTCCACATGGGTCTGGAAGGTGCCGTCGCCATTGCCGAGCAGCACCGAGATGGCATTCAAGCGCTGATCCACAATGACAATATCCATCTTGCCGTCGTGGTTGAAGTCGGCGCAGGTAAGCGCTACCGGGAAGCCTGGGACGGGATAGTTCACGCCAGCTTGGAAGGTACCGTCTCCATTGCCTTGCAGGTAGGTCATGGTGTTGTCTGGAGAGTTCAGGACAACCAGATCCATTTTGCCGTCACCGTTAAAGTCGCCCGGAGAAGAGGCCTCGGGGCCGCTGCCAGTTACGATGTCGAGCCTCGCCATGTTGGGCGGTGCCTGGGTACCAATCTGAAAGAATACGGCGTTGGAGTTGCCGCCGCCGGGTGCCGGGTTCTGCACTACTACCGAAGCCGTGCTGGCAGTGGCCAAGTCCGCCTTGGAGATTGCAGCGGTTACCTGACTCGAGGTGACAAATGTGGTGGTACGTGCGCTGCCATTCCACAAGACCGTGGCGCCGCTTACAAAGCCGGTACCGTTGATGGTGAGGGTGACGCCCAGAGCCACGCCAGCTTTGGACTGCGCGGGCGAAAGCGGCCAGTTAACGGTGGGGGTGGGGTTCGCGGCAAAGGCAGACGCGGCAAACAGTGCGCTACACACCAAGGCCAAAGCCGTCGCGCGAGCCACGGAAACACTACGATTGATCTGATTCATAATCTTGCTCCTGTATGTGACCCTAAAGCTGGGGTGGCCCGAATGCGAATGGCGAAGGTAACGGCAAATAACCAGTAACTTAATTCTGCCGCCCTTTGCCGGGGGTGTCAAGGAGGTTCAGGCTTCCTGCATCCAAAATATTTCCCCGTAACTCCTTGATACCCTTACTCTTACACAACTGTTACAGTATGCCTGTTAGAGATAGCCAGCCCCGCTACGGATGACACTCCGCCCTTGCTTTGCGAGCCTGCTTGTACCGCGCTTGTACTGCAACGATTCCATGACTGCTGCTATTCTGCCGGAGCCAGCGGCACACCGCCATACCACGTCAGTGCGAAAGTGGTGCACGACCGGAGGCTTAGTATGTGACCTTTGGGGGATACGAGGCTATTGCTTGGAAAACAGATAATGAGAGACCAGCCATTCATCGCCGCAACCGAACCCCCAAAGCTCTGCGCAGGCCATAAAAAAGACGCGCCAGCGCACGCGCCAGCGCTCACTTTCTAGTTCGATGCGGTCGGCGGTCAGCGGGTTTCCAGCGCCATCTACTCCGTAGGTTTGCCTGAAAAGCTCACTGATTTCGGGAGTGTGAGCGTCCATGTTGGCGAGCCACGCCTCTGAGGTGCGCTGGTAGTGGGTTCCACTCAGCGCCCAATGTTCGACAATACGCACATCTTGCTGAAAATAAAGCAACAAGTCGTGAGAGGGCATGATGCCGCCGGTGAAAAAGTGCTCGGCCATCCAGTCAGAAGCGCTGCGGACTTCGTAAGGATAAGTGTGGCGACGATGGGTGAAAATATGCACAAATAACAGTGCATTCGGGTGCATCCACGATGCTACTTTGGCGAGCAGCAGCTCGTAATTGCGCATGTGCTCGAACATTTCCACAGAAACCACCCGGTCGAACAGGCCGGGAGCCTGAAATTCCGTCATGTTGGCGGTGATGATCTGGAGGTTGGCGAGCCCGCGTTGGGCGGCGCGAGCCAGAATGAACTCGCGTTGTGGGGCGGAGTTAGAGACGCCGACAATTTGACTGTTTGGAAATCGTCGCGCCATTTCCAGAGTCAGAGACCCCCAGCCGCAACCGAGCTCCAAAATGCGCTGGCCGTCGGCAAGGCGGGCACGCTCAATCGTAAGGTGTAGCATGGCCTGCTCAGAAGCCCCAAGTGATTCAACACCTTGCGGCCAATATCCCGATGAATACTTGAGGTGTGGCCCGAGGCAAATCTGGAAAAAGCGGGGAGGCAGTTCATAGTGCTGGCGGTTCGCGGCATCGGTCGCAATGGCGATGGGGCTGGCCTTGAGTTCGGCCACGCGCTGCATCACATATGCCTGCTGTGCCTCAGGCGAGCCCTTGTCTTGCTCACGCAGGGTCTGGGAAAGCAGTCTTCGGATGCCAGCGCGGATGATCCAGTCTGGCAGCAGATCGCGCTCCATCAGGTCGGTGGTCCAGTGCGTGGTGGTGCAGGGGGTGGTGGTTGTGGACATCTGCATATGCCTTTTATTGCGAGTCATGGGTGCTGCGGTGTTGTAATGGTTAGAGCAATTGTTAAAGCTATTGTTATGAATAGTTTACAGCACAAAGCTAAAATTCGACTTTGGTGACATGCGTTAGGCGAAATCAGTGGATTTCGCTTTGATTCTTCTTTGGCCATGGCACAAAGGCGCTGGTGGTGCGTTGGTATTCGCGGTAGGCGTCGCCGCGCGAGCGCAGTGACTGTTCTTCCGTTGCGGGGATGCCCGTCACCTTGAACAAAAAGTACAGCATAAGGGCAGGGCAGAGGATGCTGACCCATCCCCAAGGGGAAGCGAGTGCGAAGGCACACCACGCTACCCACACCAGCCACTCAAAAAAGTAGTTGGGATGCCGCGAATAGCTCCACAAGCCGAGTTGGCAGACCTTACCCTTGTTAGCAGGATTGGCCTTGAAGGCGTTGAGTTGGGCGTCGGCAACGGATTCGCCGAGTACGGCGATGACCCAGAGTGCGACCCCAGCCACTTCCAGCCAATGGAGCGTCGGCACAGGGTTGAGGCAGGCGACCAGGAATGGGATGGAGAGGATGATGTCGAGTACGGCCTGAGCCTCGAAGAAGACAAGGAACTTGAGCTCGATATTCGCACCCCAGGTGTTGCGCATGTGCTGGTAGCGGCCTTCTTCGGGCTCGCCCCAGATGCGGCGGACGAGGTGGAGTCCGAGGCGCAGCCCCCAGAACGCGGCCATGGCGGCGACGAGGGTTCGGCGCAATACAAAGCCGGGGCCCAATGCGGCGTAGAGGCAGCCCAGCAGCGCGAGGCCGAAGGCCCAGCCGGGGTCCACCACGCTGGCGTTCTTCAGCGTGAGGTGCAGTAGCCAAAGGGCAAACATCATGGCGATGACGCTGGCAGCGCCGACGCTAAGTAGGTGCAATGCGGTGGTGAGGGTGTAGGAGTCCATAGGTTCAGGTTCAGGAGCAAGAGCAGGTTCAGGTTTCGGGCTGCGGATTTGGCGTTGTTGGCGTCGCCTTTTTATTCATCTGACTGGCAGCATACCGCAGCACAGGCACTGTGACCAGATAGAAGGCGGCAATGAAGAACGGTGCGGCCAGCAGCCAAGCGGAGACGGCGAGCATGGTGCTGTGCCACAGCAGGGTGATGGCGTGCCAGGCGTCGGTGCGAACCATGGCCAAAATTTGGGATAGCGAAAGCGGCAGTCTGGGGGCGTTCCACAGCCACTCGCCAAAGCGGATGAAGGGAATGAGCAAGGCGATTTGCACCGGATACATTAAATAGTTGACCAGTTGCAAAGCGGGCAGGTTCAGGCGCAGCGGGACGGCGATCAGGGTGCAGAGTAGGGTGGTGGTGCCGAGCATGGGGAAGACGCCGAAGGCGATGCCCAAGGCGAGGCTCAGGGCGATCTTCTCTGGCGTGATGCCTTGGGTGAGGAGGTCGAGGATGGGCTGAGTTATGCGGCGTAACAGTGGTGGCAAGGGCATGTTGGTACCGTGGGTACGATTGTAGCGGGGGAAACGGATGGCGGGTGTGGGTGAAGCGCAGGAAACGAAAAATGGAATCGCGTAGTGAAATAAAAGTATGCGAAGTATATTACTATAGTAAGGATTGATTCAGTACCGCATTCAATCTTGGTGAAGCCGCGCTCAGCAGACTTGGTGAATTCCGACGCTGGTTAGGAAACGGAAATCCAGGGCAGCACCTTCGCGGATGGAAGCCGCACGACCCAAAAGCGGTGCCGTACAGCGAGGGGGAACCCTGGTAGTGGGTCAGCTTGAAATCACGGGATTAGTGGCAGTTCTTTAGGAGGACCAGAAACTCCTCTTTGATGATTTCTAATTTTCGCAGATATTCCCGTACACTGCCGTGACGCAATGGCTCCCTGTGTGGTTCATGGAACGTCACTACGGTGGGCTTTCTGAGAGCGTGGGGAAAACTCCGAGCCGATCCCGATCCAGATGGCATTTGAGCGTATCCGAGATGCTTGATAACGCAGACAAAGACGCTCCACTTTAGCTGCCTAGGAAGTTTGTCTTGACTCATTCGCTCCTAAAAGGAAAGACACGCTTCTTGATTTTCCTTAATCGGCACATCCGTGCGCACAAATGCCTCATTGGAGGCGAAATTGGAAAATTCAAACCTCGTCCGCGATTCAGACCCGCGCAATGCGACAATTACCTGCTTAAGCTGACCTGCTTGCTGCAGGGCAACAAAATGACACGCAATTGCTTCATCGAGGTTCTTGCGCGCATCTTCAAAGGAAGAACCGCACGCAGCGACGGCAAGACCCTCGGCGGAGGCGATCCACTCGCCGTCCTCTTCCCACAATTTGCACAACACTGGAACGGAATGCGCGTCAGTCCGCATCATTCCTAAGTGATTCTTTTTATTAGACTCTTTGGAACTCCGATTTCCCCTAAGACTGTCGCGTGAGCGGCCAAACGAGCGCGAAAGCATCCTCTTTAAGCTGAACATATGCCAGACTCCCCCCGAGTAGGGGCAAAAGAGTTTCGAAACGAAGCCTACTCGAGCTTTTGGTGCCATGTCAATAATTTTGATGCACAAATCGGCCAAATAGACCCTGAATGGTTCCATGTCGGCCCTTAATGAGGACAAATCGGACGACTGAAGGAGTTTGATTAGCTCTCTAAGAGTCCAAATGTGATCAGCAAGTCCGGCTCTCCATTGCAGGAGTAACAGGCAACGGAGAATCCACCCGGCAGAAGTTGTAATAGCCTTCGTATCGGCGTCAACCGCCGTCCATGTCCGAACGTCAACCCATCCCTTTGCCTTCTCATTGGGGTAATGAGGGTAATGTTGTTTTGCCTGAAAACAAACTGACCCACTACCGGAACCCTGTTTCACCCAGTGAGTACCCTAGGTGCACCTTTGCCTTCGGTCCAAAAGGCGTTGAAACGGACTGACAGGTGCGGAGGCTGTTACGTCGTCCGCCAGATCGCCGCGACCGGTTCGTCCTTTTTCAGGCGGAAGAGCTGAATCAACATGTAGCCAGAGATGGCGATATTGCCGAGGGTCATAATGAGCACGAACCAAAGGGCGCGACCGGCCGCGGTGCGTTGCTTGAAGCAGACCCAGACCCAGAAAGCGATGAAGCCGAAGTAGGCGTGAAACAGGGTGGCGATGGCCCACGGCGAACGGACCCAATCGAATTCACCCCCGGCCAACGTAATAGATTTGTGGCCTTGAATGATCACCGTCATCGTGATCATGTAAGTGAAGATGGCGAGGAAGAGCAACTTGAGCAGCAGTTTCATGGGCCAGACTCCGTCTTTTTGAGCATCCCGCGCTTGCGAGGGGGAAATCGCGGCTGGCAGCATTTTACGGGAGATTTCATGAGATGCAAGAAAAGAGTTGCGATGTGTAGCCAGAAGAGCACTCTGGGGCGCTTACAGAACTATTACTGCGGAGCCTGCGGACGCGGTGATATGGTGAAATTGGAAGTGTGGGCCGGGGTGCTAGTGTCAGGCCACAGCGGCAAGGAGAAGATTCAGTGCAAGCCCTTATAGATCAGGAAGTGATTCCGCACGATTCGGTGACGCAGGAAGATGTGATGGCCGCTGGAGAAAGCGGGGAGTTGAAGGTGCACAGCTCCGTCTCCAGAATTCCTTTTTTTATTATTCACGCCTTGTGTCTGGTGGCGTTGTTTCTGCCCTTCCACTGGTATTGGGTGGGCCTGGCGGTGACGTTCTATTACATACGGATGTTTGGGGTGACGGCGGGATATCACCGTTATTTTTCGCATCGCTCGTACAAGCTGCATCGGGTGACCCAGTTTTTGATGGCATTTTTAGCGGAGAGTTCCGCCCAAAAGGGCGTGTTGTGGTGGGCGTCGCATCACCGGGTGCATCATGCCACGTCTGATACGCCAGAAGACATCCATTCGCCCATGCAAAAAGGTTTTTGGTGGGCGCATGTGGGCTGGGTGCTGAGTGGCAGGTATGACAAATACGACGAAAACTTGATTCGCGACTTTGCCAAGTTCCCTGAATTGCGCTGGATCAGCAAGCATTTTTTGGTGCCGCCGGTGGCGCTGGGTGTGGCGATGTTTGCAGGCGGATTTTTGTTTGGCGGATGGACTGCGGCATGGAGCGCGCTGATTTGGGGCTTCTTCATTTCAACCGTGGCTTGCTGGCACGGCACGTACACGATCAACTCGCTTTCACACGTGTGGGGCGGGCGGCGTTTTGAGACTACCGACGACAGCCGCAACAACTTTGTGCTGGCGCTCATCACGATGGGCGAAGGCTGGCACAACAATCATCACTACCGGATGTACAGCACCCGGCAAGGGCTGCGCTGGTATGAGATTGACATGACCTACTACTTGCTGAAGATGATGAGCTGGGTGGGTTTGGCATGGGACTTGCGCGAACCGCGCGAGGAGCGTCCACAAGCGGGCAAGCAGCAGGGCATCGCCGCTTGAGTCGTATTGCGGTTATTGGATCGGGCATTGCGGGCATGGCTGCGGCTTACCTCTTGAGCAAGGATGTAAGCCGCCGCCACGAAGTTTGGCTTTACGAAAAAGATGACCGCATCGGCGGCCATACTCACACTCATCCGATTGAAACCAGTCGCGGCGTCCTGCCGATTGATTCTGGATTTATTGTCCACAATGACAGAACCTACCCCCATTTGATTCGCCTGTTTGCGGAGTTGGGCGTGGAGCGCGAAAAAAGTGACATGAGCTTCGCGGTGACCGACCGCGCAACGGGCTTTGAGTATTCCAGCCACGGATTGGCAGGATTTTTCGCGACCAAGTTGTCGCTGGTGCGGCCGTCGCACTATCGCTTTCTGCTGGACACGCTGCGCTTTTATCGGGAGGCGGCGAAGTTGCTGAAGGACCCGGCAAATGTGCGGCTGACTTTGGGCGACTATCTGCGGGGAGCCAAGTTCGGGCCGGAGTTTGCGCGGTATTATCTGTATCCGATGACGGCTTCTGTTTGGTCCACTTCGCTGGATGAGGTGGAGCAGTTTCCGGCGTTCACGCTGATTAAGTTCTTCGAGAATCACGGCTGGCTGGGGCGGAATACGAATCCGCAGTGGTACGTGCTGAAGGGCGGCAGTAGCAGTTACATCCCGAAAATTACTGCGCCCTATGCGGAGCGGATTGTGCGAAATGCAACGATACGGGCGGTGCGGCGGAATCTGGCAGCGGGGCAAGCTCGGGGCGGGCAATCCGAAGGTGGGGTGACGCTCGTACATGAGGAAAGAGCGCCAGAGGTGTTTGACGAAGTGGTGCTGGCCTGCCATGCGCCGCAGGCATTGGCGCTGCTGGAAGAGCCAACGGAGGCCGAGCGGGCGGTGTTGGGCGGCTTCCGCACCAGCCACAATCAGGCGGTGATGCATACGGATGCGAGCATTCTGCCTCGGCGCAAGATTGCGCGGGCAAGTTGGAATTATTCGCTGGGCACGGGCATTCGAGCGGCGACGTTGACCTATTCAATGAACCGCTTGCAGAACTTGCCGGTGCCTGACGGGGAAGAGTATTGTGTGACGCTGAACCAAAGCGGGCTGATTGACCCGGGCAAAGTGCTGCATACCATGGACTATGCGCATCCGCTGTACACACTGGAGGCGGTACGCTCACAGGAGCGTTGGGCGGAAGTGAGCGGGCAGCGACACACGCACTTCTGCGGAGCCTACTGGTTTTACGGCTTCCACGAAGATGGCATGAAGTCCGCAGTGCGGGTAGCGAAGTCGCTGGGCGTGGAGTGGTAGTGGCGACAGTTGTGCGGGAGAGCATGGGCGTGGAGCGTTGAAGATGGAATCGGCGATTTATACCGGAACACTGCGGCACCGGCGCTTCCGTCCTAAAGCGCATGAGTTCGGATATCCAATATTTATGGCGTTTTTGGATGTGGATCGGTTGCCAGAGCTGATGCAGGTTTCGCGATTTACAGGCTACAATCGCTGGAATTGGGCGAGCTATTGCGAACGCGACCACTTTGGCGATGCGGAGTTGCCGCTGCGAGAGCGTCTGCGAAACGACGCCGAAAGCCATGCCGTCACGATGCCGGAGGGGCCGATTTTCTTGCTCACGCATTTGCGATATCTGGGTTACAACTTTAATCCAGTAAGTTTCTTTTACTGTTATGACAATTCTGGAGCTTTAGCGTGCGTTATGGCGGAGGTGAACAATACCTTTGCTGAGACCCACAACTACTGGCTGACATCCAACGAGTGCGTGCAGCGTGGGCCAGAGAGCTTGCGCTACGAGTTTGACAAGGCGTTTCATGTGTCGCCGTTTATGGGCTTGCAGCAGCGGTATCAGTGGACGTTTACGGATCCGGACGAGACGCTAGTAGTGCAGTCGAATTCCAGCGAAGCTGGCGAAGCGATTTTTGATTCAACACTCAAGCTGGAACGCCGCGTCTGGACGGCGGAGAACCTGCGGGAGGAGCTGTTAAGGTTTCCGTGGATGACCGCTAAGGTTGTGTTTGATATCCACTGGCAGGCGCTGCGGTTGATTGGTAAGCGGGTTCCGGTGGTGCATCATCCCGGGCCGGGCAGATTTGCGGAAGCACCTACGCGGAATTTTGCGGCGAGGTGGAGCAATAAGTAGGCAGTAGCGGTAGGCTTGCGCTAGTGGGCACGGGGGCAGAGACGAGTGAGTACGCAGGCAACACGACCGGGAGACAATTCGTTAGTGCATGAATCAGAGGTGGGGCTGGAAGCTCCATCTAGCCCTGGTGTGCGGGTTGGACTAATGCAGCACGTGGCCAAGCGTCTGGTGCTAAAGGCGCTGGCGCGGACCAGTAACGGGCTACTGGAAGTAGTATCGGCGGGCGAGACTTATCGCTTTGGCAATCCGGCGGCGGAGTTGCGAGCGCAAATACGGGTAAGGGATGAATCCTTCTTTCAACGGATTGCCGTGAGTGGTGATATTGGTCTGGCGAGAGCTACATGGAAGGCTTGTGGTCTACCCCAGACTTAGTAAGTGTGATTCGAGTTTTTGTGCGCAACTTAGAAGCGATGGAGTCCGAACACGCGGTTTTTTCGTGGCTTGGCCGCAAGGTAGACTATCTGCGGCACCGACTGCGGAGTAATACGGTAGAAGGTTCGCGCAAGAATATCGCTCACCACTACGACTTAGGGAACGAGTTTTATAAACTCTTTTTGGATGAGCGGCTGGCCTACTCATGCGGCATCCATTACACTGCCGCGGATACGCTGGAGCAGGCGCAGGTGCAAAAGTTTGACCGCATCTGCCAGAAGCTGCAATTGACTCCGCAGGATCATCTGCTGGAGGTTGGCACAGGCTGGGGCGGCTTTGCGGCACATGCGGCACGCGAGTACGGCTGCCGGGTTACGACTACTACGATTAGCCGCGAGCAGCATGATTTTGCGCAAAGGCACTTTGAGGGGATGGGCGAAGCGGGCAAGCGGATTGAGTTGCTGTTCTGCGACTATCGGCACCTGCCGGAAGTGACGGCTACTCGTTTTGACAAGTTAGTGAGTATTGAGATGTTCGAGGCGGTGGGCCGCGAGCACTATGACAAATACTTTGGCGTTTGCGACCGAATGTTGAAGCGAGAAGGTGTGGGGTTGATCCAAACCATCACCATTAAAGAGCAGGTATGGGACGCCTACCGCTGGCAGAGCGACTGGATCAAGAAGCATATCTTCCCCGGTTCGGAACTAGCTTCTCTGGCGGAAATCAGCAAGTCTCTGGGGAGAAGTACGTCACTGCAGGTGTTCAATCTGGAAGATATCGGCGAGCACTATGTGCTAACTTTGCGGGAGTGGCGCAGCCGCTTTCTGGCGCAGTTGGATCAAGTTAGATTGCTAGGGTTTGATCAGACCTTTATCCGCACATGGGACTACTATCTAGCATACTGCGAGGGCGCATTCCACGAGCGCTACATCAGTGACGTGCAGTTGATGATGACCAAGATCGGGAACGGGCAGCGTCTGTGGGGCGAGCCGTAAGGCAGGGACAACCGTTGCCGGTTCGTGCATTGGATGGATGATAGCTTCAGGAATCTGAAAAATCGCTACGGCAAGTCGGCGAGTACTGCTTCAGCAGCGCGGCGGCCGCTCAGCAGAGCTCCGTTAATGGAGGCGGTGTCGCAGTAGTCTCCGCAAATGTAAAGTCCCTTGGCCAGCCGCGGATCGCGCGCAGCTACTCCTCCCGCTTCGGGACTTTGGTCGGGTAAGCAAAAGGGGATGACGTAGCTCCTCAAGTACCGCCAGTCCCGGACGCCTTCACCGAACCATCCGCATAGCTCTTCTAGCACTGTGGCGGCCAGAGCGGCTTCGTCCTGCGCGGATACTCCTACCAAACTTACTGAGATTAAGTGCTGTCCTGCTGGCGAGTAAGTAGGCTGAATCTGGCTGACCACGCACATATTGTTGACCAAGCCCGTGCCGCTGCCGTTGAGGACTAACATGCGGTCCAGTAGAGGTGCCTGGCTTGTAGCGAAATACAAGCAGGTGGTGGCGCGTTGCAACTGGCCCGTTGGGCCTCCATAGTGTGCCGCGTCGCCCAGCAGGCGGGCGGCGTGGGGCTGATCGGCGGCAACGATGACGGAGGGTGCGGTGAGAATGGTGCCGTCAGCGAGGCGAACCCCAGATGGCTCGACGTGTTGGACTGGCGTATTGAGGTGAATTGCTCCCGGCGCGATCTGCGCTGCGAGCTGGCTGGCCATGGCTCCCGTGCCGCGCGCGGGCAGGGCCGCGTCGCCTTCGGAAAACATTTTGAAGACGAATTCAAGCATGCGGCTGGAGGTGGCGAGTTCGCGCTCTAAAAAAATGCCGCGATAGAACGGGCCAAAAAATTGCTGGATTGCGGCAGGCGAAAAGCCGAGTGTGGCCAGGCGTTCGGCGGTAGTGTGCTCGGGTGCAGCCAGAATCTCTTCGACGTTGGTAGCTTGCAGGCGTTCGCGCAGGGTGCGGATGCGGAGCTTGTCGCCCATGGGCAGTGCGGAGGAGAAGGCGATTTCTGCCATACGATCCTTCATGCGCCACGGGTCGGCCAGCAGGTGGAGCTTGGCAGGGCTACTGGTTCGGCTGGTGGCGCTGCTGGCAACCTTTTCGAGAAAAACCAGTGAGCCGGGATCGAAAGTTCTCAGTTCCAGTGTGGCAAAGTCGAGCACACGGCGGGCTTCAGGATATGCGGTGAGGAGCACTTGAAAGCCGCGGTCGAGCAGAAAGCCATCCACCACGTCAGTGCGGGCGCGGCCGCCGATGCCGTCGGAGGCTTCGAGGACGAGACATGTCTGGCCGTGGGCGGCGAGTTCACGCGCGGCGGCAAGGCCAGCTAGGCCGGCGCCAACTATGATGGCTGCGGGTGCGTCAGAGGAAGAGGGCATGCCTTGATTTTAACGGAAGGAGGCAAGTGGCAAATTGCTGGGCGAAGTAGGAGAAGCTGCTCCAGAAATGGGGACACCGACCTGAGCGTGGAAGCCGAGACGGTAAGCTTGGGGTTCGGCTGAGCTTGTCGGTGGCGTCTAGAGCACCGAAATGTGCAAGCAATTGCAAGGACGTGTCGTGATGGTAACTGCAACTTGAGTAGGCATTTACGCCCCCGGCCGTGCCGTTGGCCGTGCTGGTGGCGGGGTACAGCAGACTTCGGCACACAGGGTTCTGGTCCCTTCGGCACCAATGGCTAGGCGGGGAGTGCGGTCTTCTATGCGCTCAACGATTAATTCGCGGATCATGTGGATGAAGCGCGGGTGGACGCCCACCGCCCCGGCGCGAACCATGTTCAGTCCAATCTCATGGGCGAGTTCCTGCGCTTGGGTGTCGAGGTCAAAGAGCACTTCCATGTGGTCGGAGATAAAGCCGAGTGGCATAACCACCACGTCTTGATGTTTTCCTTCTGCCTTCACTTGCTTTAGATAGTCGAGAATATCGGGTTCGAGCCAGGGCTGGGTGGGCGGGCCGCTGCGGCTTTGATATACCAGCCGCCAGGAGTCTTCGGAACTGTCGTCGCGTCCCAGGGCCTTAGCAACGATTCCGCCAGCCATCTTGAGTTGTGCTTCATAGTCGCAGCCCGAAGCCATGCTCATGGGGATGGCGTGGGCGGTGAAAATTAAGTGTGCGGCATCGCGGCGACCTGCTTCTTCAGGAATCTGGGCGAGGGCGTCGCGAACGCGGTCGGCCACGCAAGCCAGAAAGTCGGGATGGTTCCAGAAGACGCGGAGCTTATCTATTTCTAAAGCAGGGGATCCCACGTTGGCTTCGGCAGCAATTTCCACCAGTGACTGCCGGGCGCGGGCGAGGTCTTCCAGATACTGACGGCAGCCAGAGTAGGAAGAAAACGCAGAGGTCACGTAAGCGAGGGCGCGCTTCACGCCGTCGGCCTGCATTTGCTTCAGGGTATCGGCTAGCATGGGATGCCAGTTGCGGTTGCCCCAATAAATTGGCAGTTTAGGGCCGTTGGCTTCAAGTTCCACTTTAAGCGCAGCGATAAGCTGCTGGTTTTGGCCGTTGATGGGGCTTTTGCCGCCAAAATGGTAGTAGTGCTCGGCGACTTCGAGCATGCGTTCGCGGGGTACGTTCTTCCCGCGCAACACGTTTTCAAGAAACGGCATGACGTCATCGGGCTTATCTGGCCCGCCGAAGGAGACTACGAGTAGGGCGTCATAATTCATGGCGAATGGCTCCATGCTATCAGAGCCGGGGCGGGGAATTTGGTGCGCTGGAACACATGATTTGAGGCGGGAGAAAAACCTACGGGGCAGTCCTGGCCGGACTGCCCCATTAAAATACGCGCGATTAATTCGACGGTTGCCAGAGGAGACTTGCGCCGAACGGACCGGGACGAAATGGCTCGCTACGGTGCGCGTTGTAAAGGTTAACGACAGGTTAACTGGAAAAATATGATTGTGGAATGGCACAAGAGAACGGGCCACCCCCCACGAAGGTGCTATAAGTTGGCGGTGGAGCTGGATAGAGCTGTGCAAAAAAGGGACTTACAGACGAACGAGCGAACCGTGCTCCGCTGCTGGTGATGTGGGTTTACGATTCGTACACCCAGCGACCCCCGGCCATGGTGCGCTCGATGGGGATGTTGACTATGTTGAGCGGGTCCTCCTTGAAGACGTCGCGGCCTAAGACTACAAGGTCAGCGAACTTGCCAGCTTCAATCGAGCCTTTCTGATCTTCTTCGAACGAGGCGTAGGCACCATTCCTAGTGCCGACACGAATGGCTTCTTCTAGTGTGATGCGCTGCTTTGGCCCCCAGACGGTGCCATGCATATCGGCGCGGGTCACTTCGGATTGTAGAGCCATCATCGGCTCAAAGGGGCCGGGCGGGTAGTCGGAGGCTTGGGTGGCGCGAATGCCTGCGTCGAGAAAGCTGCGTAGGGCAAACATATGGTCTACGCGCTCGGCACCGTACTCCTTCATTTTTTCGCCGTGGTAGTAGGCATAAGTGGAAAATGGGGTGGGGATGGCACCCAGATTCTTGATGCGTTGCACCAATGAGTCGTTAATCAGAGTGCAGTGCTCCAAGCGGAAGCGCGGGTCTTTGCGGGGAAATTCCTTCTGCAGGCGTTCGTACACTCGCAGTGTTTGGTCAATGGCAACGTCGCCATTGGCGTGGGTGCCGAGTTGCCATCCAGCCAGGTGCGCACGCTTGGCCTGCTCGTAGTGCTCGGCTTCGGGGGTAACGAGAATGCCAAAGTCGTCGGGGCGGCCGACGTAGGGCTGGGAGAGTCGGGCGGTGCGCTCGGAGATAGAGCCGTCGCAGATCATCTTCTGGCCTCCGACCTTCACCCACTCGTCGCCGAGGCCGGTGCGGACACCCGCTTCGATCAACTTGGGTACAAACTCGTAATAGATCATGCAGTATATGCGGAGGCTGAGGTCGCCGGATTCGCGTGCGTCCTGATAGGCGCGGAGGTAGTCTGGGGTGCCTTCGGCGTCGGTGACGCTGGTGACGCCGGAACGTGACATCATGCGCGCAATGAGCTTGACGCCCTCGCGATGGTCGTCGCGGGAAAAGGTTTGCGGGTTGGCAGCTTCAATGATCGCGCGCGCGTTTTCTCTCACATGGCCGGTGAGCTTACCGGTGGCGGGGTCGCGGTCGAAGCGGCCGCCGGGAGGGTCGGGAGTCTTGTCATCTACCTTGGCTACTTGCAGCGCGAGGGCATTGGTCCAGCCGGTGTGACCGCCGCGATGCACTACGAGGACGGGGTGGTTGGGCGCGACGGCGGTGAGTTCTTCCAAAGTAAGCGGCCGGCCTTCTACCGTTTTGGTGTCGTCGTACTTGAAGCCCAGAACCCATTGGCCCTTGGGTGTCTTGGCGGCGCGTTGGCGCAGGGCTTCCAAAATAGCCGCAATGGAGCGCAGGTCACAATCCACCATGCGAAGGTGACTGAGGCCCGCTTCTGCAGGATGGGAGTGGGCGTCTATAAAGCCGGGCAGTACGCGCTTACCGCCGAGATCTATCTTCTTCGTGCGTCCAGTAGACAGGGCTAGGATCTCGTCATTTGAGCCTACGGCAAAAAACCTGCCGTCGGAGATAGCGACGGCTTGCGCGTGGGGTTGCCGAGGATTCACCGTCCAGAAGTCGCCGTGATGCAAGATGAGGTCGGGCTCGGTGCGGTCGAGGGCGAAGAGAGAGCTGGCAGCGAGAGCGCTGATTCCGGTGAGAAAAGTGCGGCGCGTCGGGTACATGAAGCCTCCGGGAGGATTGGCAGGAGTGTAACAGAAAGTAGGAATAAGAATCCCCGTCCAAGCGACGCTTGGACGGGGCAACCGTTTCGTGCTGCGCTTTAGGCTGGACTTGCTTACCGGCTGGCCGGGGGGATGATGCTGTTCATCCGAAGGTATTCGACGATCTGGCCGTAGTGGTCGAAGCCATGCCAAGTGAGGCCCATTGCCATGCTGAGGCGAGTGGTTTCACCTTCTCCAAATGGACTCTTAATAGCACCCAGTTGGTTTTCTTTGTTAACCGTAGCGATTGCCTTGTGGGCGTAGGCAATGGAATCTTTCAAGTACTGTACGACCTGAGCTTTGGTTTTCATGGAGTCAGGGCCGTTTTCGCCACCGAGTTCGAGGGGCGGTTTTTCGCCGAGAATAGCGCTGGCCATCATGTAATTCACGCTGGCAATATGTTTGACTTGCAGCGCAAAGGTGCGGACGCCTTTGAACTCGCCCGCGGTCGGCGCGAAGTTGTATTTATCCTCGGGCATGGCCTCGGCGGCGGGAACCAGTTCGCCTTCCAGACCGGAGAAGTTGCTGTTCAGCACTGACGTGACGGTGGGAGCTTCTTTTTTGGCGGGGGCACTTTGTGCCAAGGCCGGGAAACTGAGCAGGATTGCGAGTGCGAAGGTTTTGAGAACAGTGGTCGTCATATGGAGCCTCCTTGAAAGTGCGTGGAATGAAGATGCCGGCATAAACGGTCATGCCCATGTTGCAAGAATCTGTTTTGCAGCGCGGGCGCCGGTTTCGGCTCCGCCTTCCATATAGCCGGGAAAGTTGACCGAAGTGTGCTCGCCCGCGAAGTGGATGTTGCCTTGCGCTACCTGTTCGTAGCCGAAGAAGGCAGTATATTGGCCGAGAGTCCGTCCGCTGTAGCTGCCCTTGATGTTCGGGTCGCCGGTAGGAAAGCTTAGCGTGGCTAAGCCTTGGTAGTGGGGGCTGATGCCGGGGAAGATCACTTCCAGTTGCGTGAGCAGTTCTTCGGCGTAACGCACCGTCTTGGTGGAAGACAGGCTGGTGGAAAACGGTTGATCGGGATGGAAGGCCGCACCGACTGCGCCTCCGGTGTAATTGGTATGTAGTCCGAAGGAGCCGGGTTCAGCGCGGCTGGAATCCCAGCCGCCTTGGATGGGAAGGTCGGTACCAACAAAGCCATCCCCTTGACCGGGCCAGGGGCCAGTGCCATTCCAGTAGCGGGAATCGAACTGCAGAGAAAGCTTTGAGTTGGTGCCATAGCCTAGTTGTTGAATCGCGGTGGTTTTAAGCGCATCGAACCCTGCCTGGCTGAAATCAACCTGACGCAGAGTGGTGAAGGGCAGGGCGAGGACGATTGCATCGAAGGTCTCCTGCATCGCTCCGGCTGAGGTTTGAAAGGTAAGAGTGACGGTGGCGTCGCTATTGGTGACAATCGCAGTAAGGCGGTGGCCCTGCCGGATTGAGCCTTGCGGCAGCGCCCGAGCGATTGCCTGTGGAATCTGCTGGTTACCGTTGAGAGTGTGGAAGCGCTCATCAGAATTGACTGGCAGAATGACTGCCAGAGAGCTGACCTGTGGGGTATCAATTCCACAGAGCGCGACGATGCCCCGGTCTATATAGCTGCCAAGGCGCGAACCATGAGCGCCGGGGACGTAGGTCTCAATCCAGTCATAGACACTCATCTGGTCAAAGAAGTACGCGGCGGGTGTGTAGTTGTTGTAGAGGACTGTGGGCCCTACCGCAGCAGCCTGCTGATTCAAGATGGGCACGATTGCCTTCATGTCGTGGTACAGCTCATTGTCGGTGTAATAGCCGTTGCGAAAGAAATTTGTGTCGAGCGAGCCGGGCGGGATGGCAGCGTTCACGTCCACCAAGGTAAGGCCGAAGCGGGTAGCCAAGCCCTGCAGCACAATGTGACCGGTGTCAATAAACTCACCGCACCACTCGCTGGTCTGGCCCTGCTGCCAAAAGCCGTGATTGGAGTGCATGCGCCCTCCAATGCGGTGTGAGGAATCAAAGACCGTAGAGACGATGCCCTGGTCGTGCAAGGTGAGGGCAGCGGTGAGGCCAGCGATGCCTGCCCCGACGATGGCGATACGCGGGGAGGTGCGTGGGGAACGAGACCAAGCGAGGCGCGGCATGGCGAGCGCGGCCACGGCGGCAGAGCCTAGCTGCAGCGCGCTGCGCCGGGTGATGAGCCAAGGCTGGTCGGACTGGTGCGAACCTGAGGGAGCGTGCTGGGCGGCAACGCGGCGGATGTGATTGAGAATGCGATTGCGGGACATGGAGGCCTCAGTGAAACAATGCGTGGCAGCCAGATTTTACGGCGAAGCGAGCGGGCAGGCAAGCGCAGGGGTTCAGCCCGGTGGCTGTTCCCGGGCTTTTACCGGGCTGTTCCTTTGGTTAGTCCGCCGGCATCGTTCCTGGGGTTAGCGTGGAATCAGCGACGAGCCGATGACGGGGCACAAGAGCGAGCCCGAGGACAAGCGCGAGCGCAGCGGCGAGCAGTGCCGTCGAAATACCGATGCGAGAAGCAATGGCTCCCCAGACTGTCGCTCCAAGTGCCATGCCGCCTTGCAGGACGAGCAGGTAAAGAGAAATGGCGCGGGCGCGCATGGCAGGTGGGCACATGGTTTGGGCCGTGACGTTGAGGCTGGCTAGGATGACAATCCAGGCCATGCCTGCAAGAAAGGTAACTGCACCCAGCGCCGCGAAATTGGGAGCGCGTCCGAGCGCAGCCGTCATCAAGGCAAACAGGCCAATGGCAGCGGCCACGACGGTATCAATGGAAAAGTGCTTGCGCAGGTGAGATAAAGCCACCGCGCCGCTGAGTGCGCCGATACCAAAAAATGCCCACAGCAAGCCGAAGCCGGTGGCCTTGTAGGGTTGACACACGAGCGGCAGCAGGGACAAGTAAGCCACTCCACAACTGCTGAATGCCACACTGCGAATCAGCACACTCTTGACGTGGCGGGAGCTGGAGGCGTGGCGAATGCCAGCGGCGATCGAACTCATCATATCGCCAGGAAGATTGACCGAAACTGCCCGCGGCATCCGGGGCCGCTTCCAGCGGTAAAGAAAAAGTATGACGCCGAAAAAAGAAGCGGCATTGATAAGAAAGGCGGCACCGCTGCCGCTGGTGGCGACCACGACGCCGGCGAATGCGGGCCCGACCGCGCGTGCGACATTGAAGGCGGCGGAGTTGAGTGCGACGGCGGCGGCGTGCTGCTCGGGGCGCGCGACTTCTGGCGTGACGGCCTGCCAAGCGGGGTCGTTGAGCACCGCGCCGATGCCGAGCAAGAAGGTGAAGAAAATCAGTAACCACGGCGTGGTGAGGTGCATGACGGTAAGAATGCCGAGGCCGAGAGCCGCGAAGACCATCCACCATTGGGTGTAGAGCAGCAGCTTGCGGCGATCCATCATGTCGGCCAGCGCGCCGGCGGGGAGCATGAAAAGGAAAGCAGGCAAGCCCGCCGAGCCTTGCACGAGGCCGACGAGCAGTGGGGAGGTGGTGAGCTGCGTCATCAGCCAAGCGGCGCCGATGCGCTGCATCCATGTGCCGATGTAGGAGATGACGGCGGCGATCCACAAAATGCGGAAGAGGGGCTCGCGCAGTGGTGCGAAGGCAGAGTTGGGCGTGTGCGGGGGCGTGTGCGGTTCGATGGCAGGGGAGACGTGGGGAACCACGGGAGCCTCACTCATGCCGGGTCGCTTTCTGCAATCGTCCGTACAAAGGGCCAATCGTGGCTGCGGAAGGCGCGGATGAGATAGACGGTCAGTCCGGCGACCAGAATGACCAATGCCAGCTTAAGCTCTCGCTGAAAATTCTGGCGACCAAAGAGGATGAAGATGAATCCGGCGATGGCGGCGAGCGCGGGGATGGGATAAAGCCACATACGAAAGGGGCGAGCGAAGTCGGGGCGGCGATAGCGCAGCCACAGCAAACCAATGCCCTGCACCAAGAATTGTAAAAGAATGCGAATGACGACCAGGGCCTTAATGATGTCTGCGAGGCGCAGAAAGCAGCAAAGCGCGGCAACCGTAGCCAGCATGAGTAGCGAGATGTGCGGAAAGCGATGCTCGGGGTGGATTCGCGCCAGAGCGGAGAAATAGTTGCCATCCAGGGCGGCAGCGTAGGGAACGCGCGAATAGCCGAGGAGCAGAGAATACACCGAGGCGAAGGCCGTCCACATAATCAGGATGGCGACAAGTTGGCCAGCCCAGTTACCGTAGATTCGCTGCATGAAGTTGGCGACGATGGCGAAGGGAGCGCCGCCGGGATTCGGGGCAGCGGCCTCGCGCCACGGGACGACCCCCAAAATACTAATATTCATCACTACATATAGACACGCGACGATGACAATGGAAAGCAAGAGCGCGCGAGGAATCGTACGCGTGGGGTCTTTGACTTCGCCACCAAGGAAACACACGTTGTAGTAACCCCAATAGTCGTAAGCGGCGATGAGCATGGATGCCCCCAAGCCCTGCCAGAACGCAGGCGTCAGCGAAAAGGCCCCGGCGGGGAAGTCGAAGGCCATGGCCGGGTTGAAGTGGGTGAGACCAGAAACGAGTATCCATGCAATGGTGGCCATTACGCCAAGCCATAAAAAGCCGGACGAGCGACCGATGGCACCGATGCGACGATAGAGCAGAAAGACAGTGAAGGCAAGCAGCGCCAATGCCACGAAAGTGCCGTTGGTCGCGACAGTGCGCAGTTCGAGTATGCCAACGAAGGGCAACGACAGCGTCAAACTTCGGGAGAAAATTTCGCGCGACAGCGTCGGGAAAATGTAGGACGCATATTGCGAAAGACCGATGCACCCCGAAGCGATGGAGAGCGGTGCCGAGAAGGATAGTTGCCAGATGAAAAGGAACGAGAGCAGGCGCCCGAGCTTGCGTGCCCCGTAGATTTCGCGGATGTAGTGGTAAGAACCGCCGGCCTGCGGCATCGCCGAGCCGAGTTCGGCCCAGATGAGGCCGTCACAAATGGCGAGGATTGCGCCCAGAATCCAACCCAGCATGGCTTGCGGGCCGCCCGCGGCGCTCAGCATCAGCGGAATGGTGAGGAACGGGCCCACGCCGATCATGTCAATCATGTTGAGCGAGGTCGCCTGACGGAGGTTGAGGTCTCGGACGAGCGCGGGCTGATGGGTGGTAGGCATAGGAAAGCAAAAATCCAACACAGAAGCACAAAAGTACAGCGAAAGCTTTTGCTTCATTACTTCTTACAGGTCTTGATGCTACTTTACTGGCCTTGGGTTAGTAAGTTAATGTACAGCCGTACCGCGCCGGGCACACCCGCTGGAATCTGCCGGAAGAAGGCGTAGCCGGTATAAATGTAAAGGCCCTTGCCATACTTGGCACGCAGCAGGCCGCCGGACTGCGGTTTTTCGCCAGGATCGTTGCTGCGCAGCAGCGGCTCGAAGGCTTTGTCCCAATCGCTGGCGAAGTAGAGGCCGCGCTCTTGCACCCAGCCATCGAAGTCGGACGGTTGGATAGGGTTGGGGGAATGGAAAAGCGAATCCGCCGGAATAAGCATTTCGACTGGAGCTTCCTCTACACTTACGCGCACGCGGCTTAAAGTAAGTGGAAAGGGCGTGACCTTTGCTTTATTGAAGTTATCGGTATCGGCATTGTACTGTACGATGAGCGTACCGCCCTGCTGCACCCAGTCGAGTAACTTGGGGTTCGATGTCGGCAAATCCTTGCTCACGTCATAGGCGCGAATGCCGAGGACGATGGTCTGGAAGCGCGCAAGGTTGGCGGTGGCAAGGTCTTCGGGGGTTAGGGAAGTCACATCCATACCAAGCTGCTTCAGCGCGGTAGGGATATTGTCGCCCGCGCCAGCTACATAACCGATGGCGAGATGCGCGGGCAGCTTCACGTTGACGACCCGGACACGTTGTAGGGCGGGCTGGTAGTAATAGAAGGAGTCGAGGTCAGCGCGGGTAACCAGCGAATAGCCGAGGTCGTAGAGCGCGCCCTTGGCAAGTAGATTCGCAGATATCTGGGCGCGGCCTTCCGCCGTGCGGGCTGGATGCACAAGGAAGTCAACGTGCTTCTCGTCGCCTGACCGTGAAAATGAGACAAGCGCGGACTCTGGTTCACTTGCCCAACCGTTGGGAAGGGCAAGAGCAAGCTGGCCTTGAGAAGCTAATGGCTGGCTGCTGCGAACAGTAACGCCGACGCGAATCGGCTTAGTGGAGCCAGCCGTGAGCACCTGTGTGGGTGAATCGAGTAGCAGAGAATAGGCTGGGCCTATGGCGAGGGGGCGAGTCTGGCGAGTGCCGCTATGGTCGGTAAAGGGGACTACGACCGGTGCGGTGACTTCCGCAGACGCGGTTTGCCTACCCTTGCCGAAAGTAAGTGGGTGGGTGGCAAAGTTAAGCTTGTGCGGTTCGTGATCTAATCCGACGACGGCGTAGGTTGCATGCGCGCGAAACGGCGGTGGCGGAAAGGGTAGTGATTGGAATCTCTTATCGTCAACCGTGTTGAGCGACGATGTCTCTGGGTCTTCGCGATGCCAGTACTGGCGGGTAAAGGCGGCGTTGGCTGGAATACGAATGCGGAAGTTTGCGTAGAAATCCTGGCCGGGTTCGACTAAGCGGTCCGGACTCACGTAGCTCTTCTCAATGAAAGAATCGCCAGAGATAGGTTTGCCGGAAGTATCGGCAGGGCCGTCTAGAGTAACTTCTTCTACTCGTACCTTCCAGTGTGAGCCGTTGTGGAAGTGAATGACTAGGTTCACCGCTTGACCCGGCGCGGCTATGGTGGGAGCCTGCGCCTCAGGCGGGGGAGGTGACCCGGCATTCTGCGACTGAGATACCTCGGCGTCGAAGGTTACTCCTGACGCTAGAAGAATCGCATCATTGAGCTGACCTTGCTTTTCGGTGAGGCGGTCGAGTTGATCAGCGCGGGCCAAGGGACTAAGGCCGGAAGTGGCGAGCATGGGCAAAATAGTATGCAGAGTTTCTGCGGCCTCCAGTAGCGGCGCGACCGCTTTCGAGGGATCGGAGTCAGCCTCTTTGGCAGCTTTCGCGATGGCGCGTTGCATGTCTTCCAGAGCCGGTCGTAAGTAAGGAACGTTACTCTCTTCATCGGCAAGTCGGGATGCGAGGCCGGGTAGGGTTACATCCATGCCATCGAAAAAGTCACCTTCGTGGGCACCGGGGGCGACCGAGTACGTCGGAGGCATGGCTGCATCGTGCAGAATGTACTTCGAGTAGCGATCCTCGTCGCCAAGGCTCCAACTGCCGGCGCCTTGCGAAAGCTGGTGACGCAACCCTTCCAGCCCAAAAGCGGCATAAGTTGTGCTCAGCGCTACATCTTTGGTGGTGGTTTTGTAGGAGAGTGTGTACTCCGCCTTGTCGAGCCAGGGCAGCACCCCGTTGTAGAACTTGCGTGGCTGCCACGGCAGCAGGCCCTGCGCAATCTGCTCGGGAAAGCGCTTGGGGTCGGCGGCAGCGCGGAAGGCTTCTTTGGTGAGCAGGGCGCTCGCTTGATGATGTCCGTGGCCGTCGCCTTCGGTGCCGGAAAAGCGCGCGGTCAGTACGTCGGGACGAAAGGTACGGATGACGCGGACAATATCTTCTAATGCCACGCCGCCGGGAGTGCCGTCGGTGCTCTGCCACTTGGCGAGCGACTCGGCGGCGGTTTTGGAATAGCCGAAGTCCGCGACGCGACTGAAGCGCTGTTGCGCGCCATAGGTCTTGCTAGAGGCAGTGAGTTCGGCGGTGCGAAGAATACCGAGTGCATCAAAAAGGTTGCCGCCGGTCTTGTTCTGGCCACCCTCGCCGCGGGTCAGGGTCATTAGCAGGACGCTGGTGCCACGACCGCGCGCTTGCAGCGTCAACATGCCGCCATCCTCGTCGTCGGGATGCGCGGTTACCTGCATCAGCCTCCCAGTGTTCTGGAGCTGGCGCAACATTTGGGTGAGCGCGGCCCGGCCGGTGTCTTGTGCCAGCGGGAAGGTGGGAGGAAGCTTGTCTCCGCTAAGCGGAACCGATGCGCCAGGGGTTTGGGCGGCAACGGGAGGGATGGCCGGAGCGAGGGTCAGCGCGAGGCAAAGGCTGAGCGAAATCAGGCGGGCGAGGCCGTAGCGTGGGCCCGACGCGAAAAGGGATGGCTTCTGCATATCTCTTGGATTCTACGCGAGGTGAAAAGGAAGCAAGAAGCCCCTGGACGGCTCCGCCAACAGAAAGCCCGCCCAAGCTGGCGCCTGGACGGGTGTTCAACGTCGAGCGGTGCTCATCAGCGGCTAAGGAGTTTGCCAAAACCGTCGCGTTGCAGGTAAGTGAGCAGCAGGCTGACCGCGAGGACCACGATGGCAGGAGTTGGATCAAGGCCGATTAGGAAAAGGTGGGTGCAGACGGCACCGGCCATCACGCATGCCAGTAGGGCGGAGCCAGCTACCGAGAAGCGGGGAATAATGACCCACAGAGCGCCGAGAACCTCCAGCACACCGGTAAGGTAGCGGAACCACTGGCCAAAGCCAATCTTGCCAAACATCTCAACGGCCATGGGGTTGCCGATAAGCTTCATCATGCCTGAGCCCAGAAATGCGACGCACAGAACGATGCGGAGAATCCAGATCACAATTTTCATGCTTGCTCCTGTGGGGGAAAGTGGTGACTCGTACTATACCGGAGAGCGGAACCGGAGGGGAGAAAATCGCGGAGGTGGAATTCCAGAGTCGGAGGGCAATCTCCGCGAGAGCACTGCGAGATTGCCCTCCGACTGCTTTCAGTGGAACTACTTGGATTTGCTCTTCCCTTCAAGTTCATCCGCGAGCGTTTCGGCGTGATAAATCTTCCGCATGGCCTCGAGGATGGCGCGCGAATCTACGCTCACCGCACGGCCCACCTTGTCTTCATACGCAAAGTCCCAGGGTAGCGACTGGATGTTGCCATCGAAGATGATGCCGACCACTTCGCCGTTGCGGTTGACGGTCGGCGAACCGGAGTTGCCGCCGATGATGTCTGCCGTGGAGACGAAGTTGAAGGGCGTCTTCAGATTCAGCTTGGGCTTGGCGTCAACCCAGGTTTTGGGCAGTTCGAATGGATCCTTATTGCCCTTTTCCGCCGCATGGGTAAAGGCTCCTCCTATCATTGTCATGGCAGGAATGGCTTTGCCGTCCACATTGTAGCCTTTGACTTCGCCATAGCTAAGTCGCAGAGTGAATGTAGCGTCGGGGTAGGTGTCTGTGCCGAGAACAGCGAAGCGGGCCTTGGCGATCAGGGTCGAGTTCTGGCGGATGACCGAATCTACTTGATCCTCGAACTGCTTGCGAATCGCGCGGGTATCCGGGTCAATGGTTCGCGCGATGACGATAAGCGGATCGCTGCTGGCGGCGATGGCATCGGCCCCCCCTGCATAGAGTTGCTTGCGAACCGTGACCTGATCAAGCTTTGTGTTGGCAATTGCATCCTTGGCGATGGCGGCAGGTGTGCGCCCTTGCAGGATTTTCTGCAGCACAGCATTGTCGTTGCCGAGTCTGGTTTGTGCCATTTCCAGCCAGCTTTTCAGTGAAGCCTCTTCGAGTGTCTTGTAGATCGGTGCCTCTGAAAGCAGAACTTGCTCAAATGAGGGAAGTCGGGCATCGCCGTATTCCCGGAGACGTTTGGCGCTAGGCTTCTGCTTTTCAGCCGCGACGCGGACCAGAGCCTTGGCCTTGCCCATCAGGTCGCCGCCAAAGCCGCCGGAGCCGCGATCGAGCCAGAAGTCCAAGGGGAAGACGCTTAGGTCGGTTTCCACTGCCTTGCCAGTAGCTTCCCACGCACCGGCGTATGCGCCCTTGAGCTTGGGGTCGGCGTCCACTGCCCTGCGTAGCTGGTCCTCCGCTGCCTGCTTGCCAGCCATCAGTTCTTTGTCCTTCAGTCCAAGGTCGCGGCCAAGGTAAGCCTTCAGTGAATTCTCGATGCCGAACAAGTCGTCGCTGGAAACGCGCGCGTTTTCCGCCGAGGTGTTGGCGAACTCATGGAGCATTTTGGCGCGATTGCTCAGGTAGTAGAGCAAAGTGGGGGTCTGCACATCTTTCAGGAAGTTGAGTTCAGCCATGGTAAGCAGGCGTTCTGTGCGGCCGGGGTGGCCGGAGACGAAGATCAAGTCGCCATCTTTTACACCTTGTTTGGCCCATTCCAGATAGTGCTCAAGGTGCACTGGCTTGTCATTCTCATAGACTCGGAAGTAGCAGATGTCGAGGTCGTAGCGCGGGTACTCGAAGTTGTCGGGGTCGCCGCCGAAGAAGGCCATGGCAGCCTCTGGCGCGAAGACGACGCGGACGTCAGTGTATTTCTTGTACTGATAGAGATGGTAAGCGCCGCCCGCGTATAACGTGACGACGTCGCAGCGCAGGCCGGTCTTTTTATTACAGGAGCTTTCGATCTCGGCTTGCATGGAGCGGATTGCCTGTCCCGCGTCGGCATCGCTCATGCCGGGCTTGGCCGCCCCTTGCACCTGTGCCGTTACGTCTTCAATTTTTTGCAGGACGTTCAGCTCGAGGTCGGGGCACTTGCCCTCGGCGGCTTGGGTCTTGGCGTAAAAGCCATCCTTAATGTAGTCCTTGGTGGCGGTGGAAAGCTGCTGCAAGCACACGCGGCCGACGTGATGATTGGTGAAGGCTAAGCCGTCCGGGGAAACAAACGAGCCAGAGCCCCCATTGTTGAAGCGCACCGAGCCGAGTTGCAGCTTTTCGAGGAATGCGGGCGTCACGTCAAAGTGGTATTTCGCTTTGATGCGCGCGGTGGGGGGAGCGTTGAGCAGCCACATGCCTTCATCGGCGAGGGCGAGGCTGCTGAGGGCGAGACTGAAGAGGGCACAGAAAAGGATGCGGGCGAATTTCATGATGGCTCCTGCCAAACGGTCACGATGAGACAGCCAGAGCTGTGCTTATCGTTTTGCCTACTTAGGATAGCCCTGCGATCGGTGAATTGGCGAGTGGGCGGAAGTGCGCCGCCTCCCTCGCCCAATTCTCTACCTGCCGCTGCCGCTCACACTCACGCGGAATGGCGCTGCCTGCACCGTGGAAGAGATGTTCAGCGCTGCGCTGCGCGATCCCTTGGCCTGGGGAGTGAAAGTTACGGTGACAGTGCAGTGGGCACCAGTTGCTAGGACGCTGCCCGTGCAGTTGTTGGACTGGGTAAAGTCGCTGGGATTCGATCCCGTTATCGTGAGTGACGACAAGGAAAGGCTGGCGACTCCCGAACTGTAAATAGTGACCGTGGCCGAGTGGCCGGTTCCCACTGGAACGGAACCGAAGGCCAGTGGATTCGGAGTCAACGCGATTACAGGCGTGTTTCGCAGGATGGAGGAGCCCTGAGTTCCGGTATTGGCCACATCGAGCGCCGCCGCGCTGCTAAGGTCGGCCACTACGGCCTGCACCGTGCTGGGTCGGGGGGAGGGCCGAACTGGGATGCAGGCAGTCAAATGACCCAAGGCTACCCACTGCTGCATAAGTTCCATTGAAGCGTACACCCGGACCGCTGGGGCCGCAAGAGTTTTCGATGGAGTCCAAGGGCCGCAGGTTCGAGGACTTTGAAGAGCCCACCCGGCTGTAGCCCCCATCGCTGTACCCCCCTAGTAGAGCACCAGGCTCACCCAAAGCACTCCCGCAGACTTGCCGCCGGGGACTGACGCGCAGACTCCTACGGAGTACCTACTCACCGTGGGGTCGAGCGCTGGCCTGATTGCTCCGTCTGGTAACTGCTCGGGTTGGAACGTAGTGCTGGTGACCAAGTAGCGGAAGAATTCTAAACCTGCTGGCTGATTGGTATTGACGCGGTCGGCTGTGGCCATTTGGCAAGCGTGGTCACGCAGGATTGTGTGCGCATCCACCCGCGAGAGCGCCTTCAGGCGGTTGGCTTGCCGCAGTTGATTCAGCCCTTCTGCAACCTTTTCTTCCGCTTCGTCCGCAGAAAGGTTGCCAAAACGCCTGACGAAATCCTGCGTCACGTAGATGCGTCCATGGAGGCGGATGACGGCCATGCCCGCTGCGTTGTATTTCGGGTTAAGCAGATTCTCGCGGTGGTGTGGTGAGTGCATCACTGCGTCATGGGCTTCTGCGGCAGAATCGTTCAGGGCGATGTTTTCTGCTGCGGCGTCCATACGCAGGCCTTGCGCGCCGATACGCTCCAGCAGGTCGGGTTCGCCCGCATACAGGTGTGAGATGGCTCCGTGGGCAGCCATGAGGCGCGAATGGAGACGTGCGGCCTCGGTCACTTGCGAATCGAATTGTAGCGGGGCAATTCCCAGTTTCAGGCGTTCGATATTGGCCAGGCGCAGGAGTTCGGCCTCGGCTTGCAGGTCCACTGTAGCTTCACGAGGGGTGTCGGCGGCGGCAAACTGGCCTTGCAGAATGCGCGGCGCTCCCAGCGCGATGGTGACCAGCACAGTTGCTATCCATTTCCATCGAGAGAGAGGAGGGCGATGGTGCCTGAAGCCCTGTCGGCAACCGTGTTGTCCATTGTGTCGAAAAACCACGAACGTCATCTTCCACCAGTCCAGCGTGTGCGACTCTGCATGCAAGTTTAGATGCGCCGGAAGCGAAGTTCGCAGGTAGTACGTGCTCCGCGATCTACTCCCTTGGGTGGAGGGCAGCGGAGGCACCGACCCATTCCATGTTCTTGTTGAAGTCCACGCCCATCTGCAGGCCTCGGCCTGTGCGCACGATGATGCAAGTGCAAATGGGTTCCGGCGTGCGGTCCCAGACGAACATCATGCGCAGTTCGGCCTTGGTGGGGCCGTGCGGAGTCTCGATGACTGGGACAAAATTCAACCGATCCTGCAGGATGTAGTCCTTGCGTTTGTCTTCGGGAATCGCGGTAATATCTGCGGTGGTTGGGCCGACGACGACGCCGAGTCCGGCAAAGGAAAACAGCGGCTTCAGCACAAAGCTCTGCAGGGCTGCATTGTCGGGGATGCCGCCGAGTTCCACTTCGACCTGATCGAGAAAGATGGTGCGGGGCGCGGCGGGATGTTTGAGGTAAGGCGTGGAAAACTTGCTCATGCGGAAGAACCAGTTGGGGTGTCCGGCCCATTCCACGTCAAGGTCGCTAGTCATGTTGAATTGCAGGGGCACCTGCTTGCGTTGCAACTCATCCACAATCGCGCGGTTGTAAATCCGATGGATGGGAATGCGGCGGGTACCCGCTTCGTAGTAAAGCTGACGACCCGACTGCTTGACCTCGCGAATGTTGACGACCGGGATGCCGAGCATCTGGCGGGTGAGGATGAAATCGCAAAGAGTTTTCTGCTGCAGGGGGTCAATTTCCAGCAGCACTACATTTTCCGGGTTGTGTCCGGCGACGATGGCATTCCGCAAAATGCTGACGTACTGGTCGAAGTTCAGCCCGCTCATGAGGTATTCCAGATTGCGGTCTAGATTGTAGGTTTCAATGTATTGCTGAGCCAGAAACGGCTGGAAGGCATAGAGGGAAGGGAAGGCCTGCATCTCCACCAGTTTTGGATTCAGTTGCGGCGCGCCATCAGCATCTTGACCTTGCACAATGCCGAAATCCACTTGGCAGAACATGGGGATGGGCGACTCGTTGGGCACATTAAATTCGGGCGGAATTGTAGAACTGGAAAGCGCATGGTACTCGGGCGTCATCAGCTGCAGGATGAGTTCTTTGGCTGCCTGCGCGAAGCGATTGGTCAACGAGTGCGGCAAAAAAATGGGCGACTCGGAGAGGCGGAACTCGACAGGCACACCCGAGGTGGTACCGATGGAGTGCAGGAAGTGGGCATACTTGGCGGGCGTCCAATCAGCGTTGAAGGCGGCGCGATAGTGGGGAATCATGGCTTCGATTTAACCACAGCGCGGGGCTCGTGAGACAGGGCTTTAAGCCGAGGGCCCGACCGATTCCAGCGGCTGCCGCTCCTAAATTCAGGTGCTACGTAAGTCCTGTAAGGGCTTCTTTGCCGTGGTGCGCCCTGAGACACCAAATCTGGGTCACGACTGTTGGTCTGGCATCCTGAGACTGAAAAGTTTCCTTAACTCACCGATGGCCTCGGCGGCAGCTTTAAGCGAATCGTGACGGTTCAGCCCTTTCTGCTGAAAGTCCAACGCGAGGTTCTGGTGAAAAATGGCTTCCCAAGACTCTGAGAAACCTGTGTCTCCTACTTCGATCAAGACCTTCGGGCGGCCAAGGTCTTGGGCAAATCGGTCTCCTTTGCGGCCCGCTTGAATATAAAGACCTCTTCCACGCAACACCTGATCAATGAGCACACCCTGCTTAACAATCTTGAACTCGACTACAACGGTAGCTTCTAATGGCCTTATGAACTTTAAGAGGAGTGCACATGCATCTTCGTGGCCCTCAATCCGCACCCATTGGTGGATCACGTCGCCCGGGCCTTTGGATGCATGGTGTACCCGAATTAGCTCCTCTATGTCGGGCCTTTGCGACGTGTCGAGAATTATAAGCGGAACAAGTCGACCTCCCAGAGCCCCCATTGTTGCGATGGCAGCGTCTGCAACGATTCGGACTGGGCTAGCCTCGTGCCGCTTGAGAGTAACCTCAATCGTCTTGGGTTTGGCACGTCCAGTCCGTGACAAAAATCGCATCAGTCTCATTGTGGACTCCGTGACTATCTTCCAGAATAATCTTTTGTGTATCGATTGTCCGCCCCGCCACGAGGTCGTGATTCAGAGAAAATATAAGCCAGCCTGCTACGGTTTGGTGAGCGTCTACACGTGTGGGAAGGGAAATTATGTGAGCCAGACCGGCAGCACTCTCGACTGCCTCAGCGAATTCAGGGTTATGCGAGATTCGGCAGGCCGCTTTGATGCCTCCGTCTAAGGCATAAGTAATTTGTAGCTCCACCATTGCGATTGAGTTATCGATATCGGTCGGATTGGTGATTGACACAAGAAAGCTAAACACCTGTCTGGTGGCCTCGTAGCGTCGGAAGCCTTTTGCTCGGTAAATGCCGAGTTGCGGGCGTCGGCGTTCTTCGTGACCTTCGCTGATCGCGAGTGCCCGTTTCGCAGTTTGAACTGATCTCCAAGATGCCACGCTGGACCATCCTGCTAGTCCGAGTGACGCTAACGAGATCCAGAAAGTGGACTGAGCCCAAAAGGGCGTTAGTTCGGGCATGTGATTTCCGTGTTCTCTATATGCGGATACCGCGCTACTCAGGAGGACAATGATAGCAATCTCGAAGTGTCTGACGATTTTGTGGCGTTGGCGAGCCTCCCAGCACGCCTAAGCGGAGCTTGTATGGGGCACCCGGTTCCGAGGCTACTCAGAGTGCGTCGTAGAATTTCGGGGCTTTGCCCCGATTGGAAAGGCGAGGGCTCCGTCCACACACAAACACGGCAGCTTTGAGCTTACGCCCGGACCGCGGGTTTTTTACGCGTCGAACAGGAATTTGCCCTTTTCCATCACCTGCTGGTCGTCGGCCCAAATGTCAAACTGGCGGCCCACTACGTCAATGTGAGTGGAGGAGTACCACTCGGCTCCGGTATGTTCGCCGTAGGGGTTGCCGAAGGCTATGTGGATGCCGGGAAACTTTTCATCCTGTAGTATCTCGCCGATGATGTTGGTGAGGCCGATGTTGGTGCCGATGGCAAACTCGCCCACGCGGTCGGAGTTTTCATCGGTGTGGGTGTACTGCCAAAAGTCTTCTTCTAGTTCTTTGTTGTCGGAGTAAGCTTCCGCGAGCCGGTTGGCCTTCACCGTGATGGTAAGCGGTGAGTCCTTCAAGTCGCCATATTTTGCACAAAGGTAGTCACCGACGACGCCATCAATCACGAAGGTGCCGTTGACCTCGCCGGGGCTGGTAAAGATTTCACCGCCGGGCAGGTTACCCCATTTCTCCGGGGAGATGAGGCCGCTGGTCTTGATCCACTTGTAGAGCGGATTCATGTCGGCGATGATGTCAGTACCGGCAGCAGTTCTGGCTTTGATTTGCTTCGCTTGACGCACAATGGCGATGAGTTTGGCGCTCATGCGGTCAACCTTGGCAAAATCTGCGCGCATGCCTTCGAGCATGATCTGCTTGTTGATGTTGACCATGTGGCCATGGCGCATGCGCCTGCGGTTGACGATTGCCGTCATTTCCATGCGCGACTTCAGTTCGTTCATTTGGGCCTGAGCGCAGAAAATGCTTACATGGCTGGTCTCCATGTCTTCGCCGATGATGGTAGGGAAGTGTTTGAGCGGACGACGTTCGACCTCTTCCAGCACCCACGCATTGTAGTGCGCGCCCATTGCTTCCAACTCCTTTACCAGACTGGCGGCAATCTCGCGACAGGCATCATCGGTAATGATGGTGACCTTTTCGCTCGGTTGTACCCGCAGACAGGTATGAATGGCGTTGTGCGCTCCCAGGGAAAGTTCAGGGTCAAAGGGCAACTGCGCAAGCTTGCGATTGGGATGAATTGCAATATCCATATTAGGCCGTTTTGCCGGCAGCAGGCTGTTCGTCGAAGAGGCCTGCTGCGGTTTCCTCCATGATGTAGTCAACGACTTTTTTAAGGTCGCCAGTTTCTTCGTAGACGCGCAATTGCCGGTCAGCACCGGTGCCGTTTTTAAGGATTTCATGGATGTAGTTGATTTCCTCGCGAGAGCCGAGTTCATCTACTACATCGTCTACAAAAGCCAGATACTCAAGAATTAGGTCGCGCTCAGGAACTTCGGTTTGCTTGCCAAAGTCAATCAGCTTGCCATTGATGCCATAGCGGGCGGCGCGCCATTTATTTTCCATCAGCAGCAGGCGGCGATAGAGCCGGAAGCCCTGATTCGCCGAATACAGGCGGTGCAGTTTCACGACGGTGGCTTGAATCAGTGCTGCCAGCGCAATAGTCTCATCCAGTCGCATCGGAATGTCGCAGATGCGAAACTCCAGCGTGTTGAAGAATGGATGCGGTCGAATATCCCACCAAATCTTCTTGGCGTTATCAATGCAGCCGGTTTTCACCAGCAAATTGACGTAGTTTTCGTACTCGCCGTAGCTGGGGAAATAATCGGGAATATTGGTGCGCGGAAACTTGTCGAATACTTTGCAACGATACGATTTCAGGCCGGTGTTCATGCCCATCCAAAAGGGTGAATTGGTAGAAAGCGCTAGCAGGTGCGGCACAAAGTAGCGGGCCGCATTCATCATGTGGATGGTGGTTTCGCGGTCGGGCATGCCCACATGCACGTGGAGGCCAAAGATCAGATTGGCGCGGGCGACCATCTTGAGATCTTCCACAATCACCTTGTAGCGGTCATCGGGATAGATCTCCTGCTTACGCCAGTCCGCAAAGGGGTGCGTTGCGATGGCGGCCAGCCCCAGATTATTGCGATGCGCCAGTTGAATCATGTCGCGGCGCAACCCTTTGACTTCGGCTTTGGCTTCTTTGATGTTCTGGCAGACCGAGGTGCCTACTTCCACGACCGATTGGTGCATCTCGGCTTTGACCCGCTCTTCCAGCAGCAGTTTGCCCTGTTCCAGCATCTCAGAATGAATGTGCGACCGGAGATCACGGGTCTCCAGATCAATGGTTGCGTATTCCTCTTCGATGCCCAGAGTGAAAACGTGACTCATGCGGGGTGTCCTCTCCGGTGCTGCCAGACCGCGCCGAACCTCAAGTATAGACCGGGATCGCGGTGGAAAGCCTCGCGACTCCGGCAGTGGCTTACGAGCGACCGGTGCCGTTAAGGAAGCTGGCCCAGTGGTAGTCCTTGGCGGGGTCTTCCTTGCTGAGCGCCTTTTTGATGCATAGCTCAGCCATGTTCTCGACAAACCAGACGAAATTTTCGTGCCCGACCGAGGTGTACTCGCCATCGGGTGCCGGGTTGAGGAAGTCAATTGCATACGGGATGCCATCTTCGACGGCAAATTCCACCGTATTCATGTCATACCCTAATGCCCTGCAGATTGTCAGTGCGTCCTTTTCCACGCGAGCCAGCAGCGCCGGGTCGTAGGGGGGCGCGTCTTTTACGTAACGCTCGTGGTGCGGAGCGCGAGGATCGTAGGGCATAATGTGGACTTTTTCCTGGCCCAGCACATAGCAGCGAAAGTATTCCTTGAAGTTGACGGTGCGCTGCAAGGTCATGCAGAGTTCGCCGGTTTCGTCGTATGCCTTGAACAGTTCTTCCTGATTGTGCACGTGGTAGACGCTCTTCCATCCGCCGCCGGAGTGGGGCTTAAGGAAGGCGGATCGCTCGGGGAATCCGAGGTAGTCGTAGATTTCATCCCAATTCAGGGGATAGATCAGATTACGCATGGAGCGGTCAGTGGTGCCGACGGGGTAATCCTTGTGGGGCAAGAGAACTGTGGGGGGGATGGCGATGCCCAGTTTAGGCATCATTGAGTAATTGAAGAACTTGTCGTCGGCGCTCCACCAGAAGGGGTTGTTGATGACGATAGTGCCTTTGAGAATCGCATTCTTCAAATAGGCCCGGTAGAAAGGGATGTCTTGCGAGATGCGGTCTACGATCACGCGGTAGCCGGACGCTTGGCCGTTGAAGACGCCGCCGGTCTGCACGAACTCAGCCTTCAGGTTCGTGATGCCGCGCTCTTTTACTACGTCATTGATACGGGCGACGAGTGCGCCGGGGAAGGTACTTTCCATGCCGAACAGAACGCCGATTTTTTCCACCTGAAATCTCCGAAGGCCACTGCGCTTATGGGCAGGGCGGAATGATGCCGGGTTTATGATATCGCGTTCGGCGAAGATTGCGGTATGACCTGATGCGGTCTACGAATTCAGCGGGCGGAAGGCGGGGTCAACGGGTGCGCTCGCGACGACCCTTGGCTGGAGTCCAGACCCACTCGAGCCAAGGGCTTTTCCGGGAAGAAGTTCAGAAATACTTTCGCGCCATCTTCTGCCATAGGGGCCAGTCGTGCTTTTCATGCTCGCCCCATACGTCGAGCCAGTGGGGAATGCCGACCGAGCCGAGCATCTTCGCCATCTCGTAGTTGTAGCCGAGGCAGATGTCCCAGTCGCCGACGGCAAGGGCGATTTTCACGTGGTCGCGCAGATGGCCGAGGTACCAAGGGTCGCTCATATTCGGTACATAGTCGGTGGGAATGTTGAAGTAGCAGAGGTCGTCGTAGTAGCCGTCGAGAAACTGTTTCTGATCCCAGCCGCCGCTCATGGCCACACAGTAGTTGAGCAGGTCGGGATGCCGCAGGGTGAAATTGAGGGCGTGGAAGGCTCCGAAGCTGCATCCTGTGGTGCCGAGCATGGGCTTGGAGTTCGTGGCCCGGACCAGGGGGATGACGTCGTTGATGATGTAGTTCTCGTACTGCACGTGGCGTACGATGCGGTCGTGAGGGTGGATGTTCTTGTTGTACCAGGATTCACTATCCACGGAAGTGGGGCAAAAGAACTGGCACTCGCCATTCTCCAGCTTGTCGGCAACGGCGCGAATCATGCCGCCATCTTCGTATTCAAAATAAGTGCCGCGGGAACTGGGGAAAACAATGTAGGGCATGCCAGCATGGCCGAAGACGAGCAGATCCATGTCTTTATTCAGATCTTTGCTGTACCACTTGTGATGTTCACGATTCATATGTGCGTCGTCCTCCTAAAAACGAAAAGTCTACAGGGAAAGGGCCCGGGTTGCCAGTACCGATTGCCAGTACCGATTGCCAGTACCAGTCGCCAGCCGTCCCGCTTGGCGGGTATGATCTTGCCCATGAGCACAGTGATGGAGCGGGGTCCTCTGCTGTACATCGGAGAAGAGCAGGTGCGAGAGCGGTTGGAGCCGACCGCGCTGGTTGCAGGGCTGGAGCGGGCGTTTGGCGCGGAGTTTGCTGAGTACCTGATGCCGCCGCGAACCTTCATTGAGATGGGCGGGCACGGGCTGGCGCTGATGATGCCGTGCTACCACGCGGGGCGGAATCGCCTAGGGATGAAGATTGCGACGGTTGCCTCTGCCGGCAGTGCGGCGGGAGTGCAGGCGGCGTACCAGTTGATTGACCCACAGACCGGGCGTCCGCTGGTGGTGATGGCGGCGAGCCACTTGACGGCGATGCGGACCGCAGCTGCTTCGGCGGTGGCAACCAAGTACATGGCCCGCGACGACTCGACGGTGCTGGGAGTGTTTGGCACTGGGCGGTTGGCCCGGGCGCATCTGGAGGTGCTGCGGGCTGCGCGACTCGCGCCTGATTCTGCGGATTCTTCACCGCAATCCTTAACGCAACGTCCTTTTACGCGATTCTTGGTTTGTGGGCGGACGCCGGAACGGTCGGCGGAGTTCGCATCGGCGATGACCGCGGAGTTGGGATTCAGTGTGCAAGCCGCGAGCGCGCGGGAACTGGCCGAGCAGAGTGACGTGATCTGTACCTGCACCAATCAGAAGACGCCACTGTTTGAGGGCATTTGGCTGCGTCCCGGGACGCACTTGAACCTGACCGGCATCTTTCGGGCGACAGAGCAGGAGGTGGACTGCGACACCGTGGCGCGGTCGCGAGTAGTGGTGGACTTGCGCGACGGGTGGGAGCAGGAATGCGGTGACATCGTGGTGCCGATTCGGCAGGGGCGGATCGGGCCGGAGCACGTGCTGGGGGAGTTGCATGATGTGGTGAGCGGCAAGGTGCAGCCGCGGAGGTCGGCTTCCGCAGGCGAGGACATTACTTTGTTCAAGAGCGTGGGCGTGGCGCTGGAGGATATGGTGGCGGCGGAACTGGTGGTGGGGCAGGCTTGCCGACCCGAGGCAATAAAGACCTAAACCGGCGCGGTTTGAAGGGAAATTGCCAAGTCAGACTGTGCACCCCACTCAAGCCAACACCGGGCTTGAATGGGCCACCAGCCAACAAGTGCGGGCAACGTAGGTGGCGCCTGGTGGTGGGGTAAGCAACTGCGGCGGAGTCTTTCAGCTCCAGCAAATTGGTGGCACCTGAGTTGAAACCGACCTTTATGTGTTCCAAGGGGGCAGCGATGGCTGTGAGCCGTTCACGGATGTACTTTTCGACAAGAGCGGTAACATCTACGGCACCACCTTTTTTGGCGGCGCCAGCTTCTTTGGCGATGTCTTTAAACTGAGCCCGAATGGTTCGGGCGGCTACACCGAGAGCATCCTCTACACCTTCACCGGAGGCGCGGACGGCGCGTATGCCTTTCAGGATGGCAAGCTGTTCCTCGATCGCGCGGGCAATCTTTACGGCACGACTGTCGAGGGTGGATTGGCGAGCGGCTGTGGCGGCATCGGCTGCGGCACGATCTTTGAGCTTTCACCAGCGGGGACTGGATACAGCGAGGCAACGCTCTATACCTTCACCGGCGGCAACGATGGGGGCAACTCTGATGTCGGCCTGACTCAGCGCTCTGGAAAGCTTTATGGCGTTGCCCAAACTGGCGGTCAGGGTTTCGGCGTGGTGTTCGAGCTATCCAAGGCCGCTGGCGTGTGGACCGAAACATCCATCTACAGCTTTGCGGGAGGCGTTGATGGAGCGCTTCCGGTTGGCCAGTTGAGTGTGGACACCGCGGGCAACCTTCTGGGCACTACCTTAGGGGATAGCGTTTCCAATCTGTACGGCACGGTGTACAAGCTCACCAGTTCGGGTTCGGCGTGGACCGAGACGGTTCTGTACAGTTTCACCGGAGGTTCTTACGACCAAGGCCCCGAGGCCGGCGTGATTCTGGACAAGAAAGGCAATCTTTTTGGGACAACCCGGGGAGAAAATTCCTATCTCAGTGGCCCCTCCGGGGAGGTATTCGAACTGTCGCCTTCGCAGAGCGGCTGGACGCTGACGACCCTGCATGATTTCGCTGGTGGGCCATCCGACGGAGACGGTCTTTACGGAGGCTTGATCGAGGTGGGAGGCAAGCTCTACGGAACCACCCGTTCGGGTGGTACTTCGACGGTTGACGGACGCGGTGGGGTTGGCACCGTCTTTCAGATTACTCCCTAGTATTCGGCGGAATTCACGATGTCCCAAGTAGCCCCGAGATAACTGTCGGTGGGACAAAGGTGAGACAGGCCCGCATTGTGGCCTGTCTCTTCTCCTGCGGCTAGCTCACACAACGCGGTGTCCGTTGTGTGGGGTGTCAAAGACTGTGCACCCCACTCAAGCCAACACCGGGCTTGAATGGGCCACCAGCCAGCCCGCTCAAGCAAAGCTTGGACGGGGCACCCGGCAACGGTCCTTTCCCGTCGCTCCGCAGGAGTCGCAAAAAGCGGCAGTTGAGCCGCTGCGCTGACTGCTCCGCCGCTCCGTCCAATTCCGCCTGCAACCGCTTAATGTTCAATTTGCTCCGCTTATTGGCATAGGAGTGCCGTCTGCGCTGGAAGTCGCTAGTATGCAATTGGAGTTGTGTATCCAATAAGTTACGGGCAACGTGGTGCCAGTACGAGGAATTCGGCTGGGGCTGCGGCATCATTGTGGTGGGGCAGGCGTTCGGCTTTGTGGGCGTCTGGGCAATCAATCTCTTGGGAGAGAACATGCATAAGCCAGTGAAGTACGTCGAGAAGGCGGTAACGGTTGCAGCGCAAGGCGCGTGGGCGGTATTCAACCGCATCAACAGCGTGAACCCCAACCCGTCGCCGACGCCGAAGTGGAGCGAAAAGCCGCTGCTCAAGTCTTGGGAGAAGTCGAAGCCGCCGCTAGGTTGGCCGCGCACCACGGACTCGCTATGCCCCAAGTGCGTACCGGAGATTCGTCAGCAGATTCTTGATGGCAAGCTGCCGTACGAAGTGCTGCTCAACGAAAAAGCAGGCGAGATCAAGGCTCAGATTATCGAGCGCGATGGCCAGATCTTGATGGTGAAAGATTGCCCCATCCACGGCCATTTTGAAGATTTGATGTCCATTGACACGGCTTTTTCGCAGCATCTGGAAGATGTGTTCCCGGGCCGCGACATCAAGGCGCACAATGACGAGAAGCTGCACAAGCACGGCTCCAGCACGGTGAAGTATGGCCGCGGGTCGGTACTGACAATTGACCTGACCAACCGCTGCAACATGATGTGCGACCCCTGCTTCATGGATGCGAATCAGGTGGGTTTTGTGCATGAACTGACATGGGACGAGATCAAGACCATGTTAGACAACGCGATCACGATCAAGCCGAAGCGGCAGATGAGTGTGCAGTTCAGCGGTGGCGAGCCGACCCTTTCGCCGTACTTTCTGGAAGCAGTGGCATACGCTCGCAAGGTGGGTTACAACTCGGTGCAGGCTGCGACGAATGGCATTGAGTTTGCCAAGAGCTTTGAGTTTGCGCAGCAGGCAGTGGATGCGGGCCTGCGTTACGCATATTTGCAGTTTGACGGTATCGGGAATGCCGCCAACGCGCACCGCAAGGTAGGCAATCTATTTGACGTGAAGTTGAAAGCCATTGAGAACCTTCACAAGGCTGGCGTGGAAATTGTGCCCGTGACGACGATTGTCAACGGTATCAACAACGAGCAGGTGGGCCGGATCGTTAAGTTCGCGCTCGATAATCCCAAGACGATCAGCTTCCTGAGCTTCCAACCGGTTTCTTTTACGGGCCGCGACGAAGAAGTGACTGATGATCGCCGTGCGGCGCAACGCTATACGCTGTCGCACTTGGCGCATGACGTAAAAAATCAAACGGGCTTGGGCGAACCGGCGCGTGACTGGTTCCCGATCTCATTCATGGGTACCTTTAGCGACTGGGCTGACCTGATGCATGTAAATGAAGTGAGCAACGACTGGGGCCAGTTGAATTGCGGCTGCCATCCCAACTGCGGTACGGGCATGGCCATTATGATTGACAAGGAAACCAAGGAGGCAGTGCCGGTGACGGCCTTCCTGCATGGGGACCAGTTGGCGAAGGATATTTCTCGCGTGAACGATGCGGCACGCGGCAAGTTCTGGACCGTGGTTGGCATGGCGCTGGCGCTGATAAAGAACTACGACCCGTTCATGTCTCCTCGGCACTTCAAGATGATGGACCTGCTGAAGAAGTTTGACAAGAACTTCAATGCCACCGGCAAGAACTACGGCAAGGTTGGTCCGAATCGGACGACGGAAGACATTATGCAGCGCCGCAACGATCGCTGGAACTTCCTGTTCATCGCGGGGATGTGGTTCCAGGATCTGTTCAACTACGATTTTCGCCGCACCGAGCAGTGCATTATTCCCTACGCCACGCAGGAAGGCGAAATCAGTTTCTGCGCCTACAACACGGGCGTCGGTTGGCGGAACATCATTGAGAAGATGCACATGACCGCAACGCTCACCAAATGGTATGAAGAGCATGGGCGTCACGAAATCTTCGCTGGCGGTAAGAAGGTGAAGATGGATAGCGTGAGTGCTTACACGGTGGTGAATGACGACATTCTGACCACCGAAGAGCAGCAGGATCTGGATAAGCTCGGCATCGCCAAGAACGCGCGAGAAGAAAAGATGAAGGCTCGCGAGGATAAGAACAAGAAAGACCTTGAGAACGTGAAGATGATGCAGTTGTACCGCGAAGTCGTGTTGAAGGAAGCTCCGGTGAAGGTGGAGGGCGGGTTTATTTCGCTCGACGCACTGAAGAGCGCGGCAGCCCCAAGCACGGCGGCAGTGGCTCCGAAGGCGGAAGAAGTGTTGGGCGACTAGTTTGCGCGGAAATCTGGTGGGCCGCTGAGGGCGACTTCAGCGGCCTTTTTCTTGCCGAGGAGTGTTGAGTTGCGCTCCCCACTCGAGGAAGCAGCGTGGGCGAACTGCTGATTTTGGGTAGAATGTAGGGTTCCCTCAAGAGTCCCGTAGATGCTGGAAAGGTGCTTGCAGCACAACACTTTGAACAAGATTCCACGACCCAATTCGTTTGACCCCGGGTGTGCTGTTTATTGGCGCGTCGAGGGTAGCCTCGTCAATTTGCGGGTGTTGCATCCGGTAGGTTTCTTCATCTGGTGGTCGCAGAGCTTTGCGCAGAAGTGGGTGCGTCGGCTCATCCTGCTGCTCATGGTGTTGCTACGGCCGTTCCTGTATGCCACCAATAGAATCTTTGCCACGCGCGCTGTGCATGCAGTGCTACGGCGGGTGAGCCGAGATCGGCTGGACTTGTTGGGGCAGGAATTTTTCGAAGATAAGCTCAAACCGAACCTGAAGCCGCAAGGTGTCGCGAAGTTGCAAGAACTGCTAGCGACGGGCGCGGAAGTAGTGCTGCTGGCTCAGGGATTGGACCACGTGATTCGGCCCTTGGCGCAGCATCTTGGCGTCAAGTGGGTTCTGGCCAACCGTCTTGAGTTTCGCGACGGGCTGGCAACCGGGCGACTGGAGCATCCTGTAATTCGTCCGCGCGGAATGTTCGCGTGGCTGTTGCGCGAAGGGCCCGATGGGCGGCTTTCGCCTCAGCAGTTGATCCGCGACATCGGTTCAGCGGCGCGTGCCAGCGTGATGCGGCGCTCGGTGCGGCCGACGGTGCGGGAATTGCCGGTATTACGGCGTCCGATTGTGCATTTTGAAGGGGCGCGTCAGGCGGCTCCGCTTTCTGTACGCAAGGCGCTGGCGGGGCGGCACGTATTGCTGATTGGCTTTACCGGATTTATTGGCAAAGTATGGCTGGCCAATGTGCTGATGGATTTGCCCGAGATTGGCAAAGTGTATCTGCTGATCCGGCGGCAGAAGTCGAACCCAGCAGAAAAGCGCTTCCGCAAGGTTGTGGAAGAATCCGCTGTCTTTGACCCACTTTATGAAAAGTACGGCGAAAAGCTTTGGCCACTGTTGGCGGAAAAAGTTGAGGTGGTGGAGGGTGACATCAGCCAGCCGCGTTTGGGGCTGGACGCCGAACTAGAGGCGCGGTTGCTGGCAAAACTGGATGTGGTGATTAACAGTTCGGGCCTTACGGACTTCAATCCTGACCTGCGGGATGCGTTGAGCATCAACGTGGACGGCACAGCGAATGTGATGGAATTTGTGCGCCGCAGCGCGCATGGGGCTCTACTGCATCTTTCCACCTGTTATGTGGCGGGTCAGCGGGATGGACGGGTCAGCGAGAAGATCAAGCCAAACTATACGCCAGCGGGAGTTGCCGACTACGATGCCGAACGCGAGTACGCGTCTCTGCATGAAACGGTGGCAGCGGCGGAGGAGATGGTAGAGGGCGAGGCCGTGACGGCGGAACTAACGCAGCAGGCACTGGGCAAGCGTGCATCCTCTTCCCACATGGATGCAGCGGCGCTGGAAAACCAACTGCGCAAGGGCCGCATTCGCTGGCTGAAACAATATTTGACCGAAGCAGGCGCGATCCGTGCGCGGGAACTGGGTTGGCCCAACACCTACACCCTGACCAAGAGTTTGGCCGAGTCATTGCTGATCAAAATGGGTGCAGGGCTGCCGATCGCGATTGTGCGTCCCGCGATTGTGGAGACGTCAGTCGAAAAGCCGTTTAGCGGCTGGAATGAAGGGATCAACACTTCGGCTGGGCTGAGCTATCTGCTGGGGACAACCTTCCGGCAATTGCCTTCGAATGAACGCAAACGTCTGGACTTGATTCCGGTGGATTCGGTGTGCCAAGGGATGACACTGATTGCGGCGGCTCTGGTGGAACGCCGGCACGAACCGATGTATCAGCTTGCCACTTCGGTGACGAATCCGTGTGATATGCGACGCTGCATCGAGTTGACGGGCCTGGCGCACCGGCGGCACTATCGCGAGCAAGAAGGTCCGGAGCGCTGGTTCAAGCTGCATCTCGACGCGATTCCGGTTTCGAAAGAACGCTATCAGCGAATGTCGGCTCCGGCACAAAAGGCCGCCGTCCGGGCGGTGGCTTGGTTGTCGTATCCGGTGCCGTTTTGGCGCAGTTCGCTGGCCAAGACCGAACGCGGTCTGGAGCGGGTGGAAAAGATGATCGAGCTGTTCGAGCCGTTCATCCTGTACAACGAACATGACTTTGTGGCAGACAATGTGGAGAAATTATCGCTCGCTCTGGTGGAAGACGAGCGCGCCACCTTCGGCTACGCCACCGCCGCGATTGATTGGTGGGACTACTGGATCAACGTGCACATTCCGGCTCTGCGCAAGTGGACCTATCCGCTCATTGAAGGCCGGCCGCTGGAGCCGCGTCCGCCGCGCAGTGTGCATGGCGGTACCAGTTCGGTGAACGGTTCCGTGAATAGTGGTGCGAATAGTGGTGCGAATAGTGCGGCGGGCAGTTCCGCGAATCGAGCGACAAAACCAACGGAGACCACGTGGCAATATTCCTAACCGGTTCAACGGGATACATCGGCGCGCATATTGCAGCCAATTTGCTGCGCGGGTATTCTGAGCCGCTGAACCTGCTAGTGCGCGCCAAGTCGCAGCCACAAGGCGAAGAGCGGTTGTGGCAGTCGTTGCAGTTGCATCTGGATTTTCCTGAGTTCGAAAGCTATCTGCGTGGGCGCATTCGCATCTTTCGTGGAGACTTGACGAGTGAGCGTTTTGGCTTGGATTTGGCGGACTATGATGCCTTGGTACATTCCACTGATTCGGTGATTCACTGTGCGGCGTCGTTGAACCGCAAGAGCGAGAAGGCTTGCCTCAACACCAATCTGCGAGGAACGCTGGAAGTGGTGCAACTGGCGCAGCGCGCTCGCGACCATCATGGACTGCGCCGCATCAGCCATGTAAGCACGGTAGCAGTTGCGGGCGTAAGGCAGGACGAATTGGTGCAGGAAGATACATCGGTGGATTGGAATCGCTCGGACTACGACCCCTATGCGCGCACCAAGAAATTTTGCGAGCACATGATTCGGCGATTGCTGCCGGATGTGCCGCGCACGATTTTCCGTCCGAGTATCGTACTGGGTGACAGCCGCTATGCTGCCACCAGCCAATTTGATATGGTGCGGGCGTTTGTGTTTCTCGCCGGGCTGCCGGCACTGCCGCTGCGCCCCACAGATCAAGTAGATATTGTGAATGTGGACTTTGTGGCCAGTGCCGTGGCGGAGTTGCACCAGAAAGCAGCGCCGCTGCATGACTTGTACCACTTGTCCTCCGGCCGCGATTCCCAGACGTTTCGTGAGTTGACCGATGCGCTGGCTTTGGCGCGCGGCACGAGTGGCCCGGCATATTTACCCCCGCTGGGGGGGATCTTTGGCAAGAGTTTGAACGCGCTGGCTTCAATGCGAAATCCGGTGGGCGCGAGTGCAACGCTGCTCAAGGTGTTCTGGCCTTATCTTCGGTGGAATACGCAGTTTGACAACACGCGAGTGACTACGGAGTTGGAGCGCAAGCCAGCGCGGTTTTCGGAGTACAGTTTCCCGCTGTTGCAATTCGCGCGGATGAATCATTTTGCTTATCCCTACCGGCCATGGCCTGTGGCGGATGGTGGCAAGCCAGCAGGGGGCGTGGGCGCAGCATGATGGATCTAGTGCTACAGGCGTGGGTCAGCGGACTGATTGAGTCAGCGCGTGTGAAGCATGTGATGGGTGCGGGGCGCCCGTGGCGCGCTGGCGAGAAGCTGAAGCTGCTGTTTGCCGGCTATAACGGGACGCGGAATACCGGGGCCGACGTCCGCGTGGAAGAGATGTTGCGCCAAGTGCGGCATGTGTTGGGCGCAGACCGCACGGAGTTTGCCGTGATGACGCAGAACTTCGACCGCACCGCCGGATACTTTGCGGGCACGAAGCAGGTAAGACTTACTGACATCTTTCCGCCGTTTTTGGCGAGTGAAGTACCGCAGTATGATGGCGTGATTGCATGCGAAGGCTCAATGTTCAAGAGCAAGTTCGCCAATGCGCTCACCACGATGATGATTGGTTCGCTAGGCATTGCCGCAGCACAGAACAAGATCTCTGTAGGCTACGGCGGCGAGGCAGGCAAGATGGATCCGCTGATCGCCAGCATGGTGGCGCGCTACTGCAAGGATTCTTTCGTCATCACGCGGAACGAGGAGTCGCGGGATGTGTTGCGGCCGCTGGGCGTACCCACCGAACTTGGTACAGATACGGCGTGGACTTTCGAGCCGAACCCAACCTCGTATGGGCAAAAGGTGCTGCGCGATCATGGGTGGGACGGTCAGCAGCAAGTGTTGGCAGTCTGTCCGATCAATCCTTTTTGGTGGCCGGTGAAGGCGGCGCTGGGTAAGTTCGCGGTGCGCGCGGTGACGGGAGCCTTTTCTGAGATCCACTATCGCTCGGTGTACTTCCACAATGCCGGCCCGGCGGTGGACGCGGCCTACGATCGCTATTGCAACGGCATTGCCAATGCCGTGCGCGAGTTTCGCGACCGGCGGAATGTGTTTGTGGTGCTGGTGGCGATGGAGCGGCTCGACGCCAAGGCTTGTGCGAAAGTGGGCGAAAAATTGAATGCTGGCGGCACCGCTGCGCCTGTCTTTACTTCCGACGACTACAACATGTTTGAGCTGGTGAGCATTCTGCGAGCATGTTCCATGATGGTCACCTCGCGCTACCATGGCGCGGTCACATGTATGCCCGGCCTAGTGCGGTCCGCGGGCATTACGATGGATGAGCGGCTACGCAACCTACTGACCGACCGGGGCCACAAAGATCTGCTGCTGACGGTGGATGAGCCCGAACTGGAGCCCAAGCTGGCGGTGATTCTGGAAAAGCTCTACAACGACGGCGATGCGGTCGCGGATGGCATCGGCCGCAACGTGGTGAAGAATTTGAAAGTAATGGCGCGGATGGGCGTGTTTCTGGAGGAGCATGTGCAGCAGCGCTATCCAGAATTTGCCATCCGCAGGGGCTCACATGAGTGGACGGAGTACCTGCCGCCGTTAAGTGCGGAGTTGCAGCGACTGGTGGAAAAGTACGGATGAGTTTTCTGACCGAAATCTTTGAGCGGCTGAGTACACTGGGCGTTGAGCCTGTAGTGGCCGAGATGCACGACGGCAAGCCGGTGGAAACGACTGCGCGTGAATTTCTGGCGCAGGTGGCACAGGCCCGTGCGTTTCTGCGGACTGCTGGCGTGGCACCCGGCGAGCGTGTGGTGTTGCTCGCGGGTAACAGCGTGCAGCGCATAGCAGTTGATCTCGCGATCATGGCCCAGGGCGCGATTGTCGTGCCCATGTATGCGCGGCAGGCGGCGAGCGAGCTTTCTGCAATGGTGCAGGACTGCACGCCTGTGCTGGTGGTGTGTGGCGACGACGAATTGCGAAGTGCAATGCAAACAGAGATGCGAGAGACCGCGCCGCGCTGTGTGATTCTGACAGAAATATTTGCGGGCGAGTCTGCGGTTAGTTCCGGTGAGTTGGTAGTGCGCGATGAAGAGAATCCTGCCACCATCGTTTACACCTCGGGTACCTCTGGCGGGGCTAAAGGGGTGGTGCTGACTTCCGCCAACGTTGGCCACATGCTGGGCTGCACGGCAGAGCGGTTGGACGTGTTGATGCGTATTCATCGGCGGCGCGACCGCGTCTTCCACTATCTTCCGCTGAACTTCGCGGGTTCTTGGATTTTGATGCTGACGTGCCTGAAGCGCGGGAGTTTGCTGATTCTGTGTCTGGATCTTACTCGCCTGGCGCAGGATATGCCCAAGGCAGAGGCGGACTACTTTCTGAATGTGCCGCAACTGCTTGAGCGCCTGCGCAAGGGCGTGGATCAGCAGATGGAAAAGCGCGGCAGTCTGGCGCTGTATGCCTATGCGCGAGGGCGGCAAGCGTGGCTGCGACAGAGGGCGCGCCAAGGCAGCATTGCCGACTTCCTGTGGGTGAACCTGACGCAACTTGCGGTGTTCCCGATGATTCGGCGGACGATGTTCAGCAACAACTTGCGGGCGCTGATTTGCGGCTCCGCGCCGTTGAACGAAGAGACGCAGATTTATTTTCAGATGCTAGGTGTGCCGGTTTTGCAGGTTTACGGACTCACCGAAACCACGGCGATCTGCACCATGGATAACCCTGAAGGGCAGGGTCGGTATGTAGTGCCGGGGCGCGTGGGTCCGGCGATTGCTGGTTGCGAGATGAAGCTTGGCGAGAACAGCGAAATTCTGGTGCGGGGAGCGAACATTTTTTCGGGGTACTGGAATCGTCCAGAAGAGGCGGCCAAGGTGCTGGAGCGGCGCGACAGCGGCCTGTGGTTCCACAGTGGAGACCAGGGCGAAGTAGATGCCAAGGGCAACTGGAAGATTATTGGTCGGCTGAAGAATTTAATCATTATGGGCGGCGGGCACAACGTGGCTCCCGAGCCGATTGAAGAGCGGTTGCTGGCCGAGTTGCCCGGTGCGCAGCAGGCGGTGTTAGTGGGGAACGGCAAGAGCTATCTTGCGCTGCTTGTGACAGGCGAAGTGAGTGACGACGCGATTGCCCGCGCGGTGGATGTGGTGAATACAGAGATGCCGCATTACCGCCAGATTCGCAAACACCATCATGTGAGCGCCCCTTTTTCTGTGGAAAGCAGTCTGCTGACCGCCAACGGCAAGCTGAAGCGGGATGCGATTTACGCGCATTATGCCGCCGAAATCGAAGCGATGTACGCCGAGAAGGTGACCGCATGACGGCAGCCGCCTCATTCGCAGGGCAAACGCTGTCGTGGGAAATACGCGATGGCGTGGTGGAACTGGCGCTGCATCGAGCACCTTGCAATGAGATTGGTTCGCGCACGCTCGAAGAGCTGGAACGGTTTGCGGCTGCGCTGCCGGATTTGGAAGATCGTGCTCATGCGCTGATTCTTTACAGCCAGCAGGCTGCGGGTTTTTGTGCCGGTGCCGATCTGCGCGAGTTGTATGCGCGGGCTTCGGCCATGCAGAAAGATGCAGCGCGATTGGGTGTGCGCGATTTTCTGGAGCGAATTCACGCAGTGCTGAATCGAATGGATATGTCGTCAATGACGACGATTGCGGCGGTGCATGGCGTTTGCTTTGGCGGTGGGCTCGAATTAGCGCTGGTGTGTGACGTGATTATTGCCGACAAAATGGCGCGTTTTTGTTTTCCGGAATTGCGGTTGGGCTTGATTCCGGGTTTCGGCGGCATCCCGCGGCTTAAGCGCGATATGGGCAATGCGGTCGTACGCGATTTGCTGTTGACGGGGCGCAGCTTGAACGCAACCAAAGCGCAGGCTGCCGGGTGGGTGAGTCAGGTAGTGGGCGAAGGCGAGGCTCTGCGGGTGGCGCGCGGCACGGCGGCGCAGATTGGCAAGTTCGATCGTGCGACCAGCGCTGCAGCGAAGGCGTTCATCAAGCCGATTCCGAGCGAGGAGTTGCGGCGCGAGATGGATCTGTTTTGTGAACTGTTTCAGCGTCCAGCGGTGGAAGTGGGGCTGAAGAAATTTGTAGAAAGTGCGGACGCGCAACCATACCTGCCGTAGGGCAGAGGACAAACATATGTCAAAACCACCCGAACAAACCATTGACGAAATTCTTACGCTCGCCGCTGCGCAGTTCAAGGTGGCGCGCGAAACGCTTGCAGCCGATGATGACTTTTTCAAAAAGTTGGGCATTGACAGCTTGCAGGCACTAAGCCTACTCACGCGGCTGGAGAACCACTTTGGAGTCGAACTGCCTGACTATGAGTTGCAGGGCGTCAGCGACTTTCGCACACTGGCTGCGCGGATTCAGGCGCGGTTGTAGGTTTATGTTGCCAGCGCTTCGTTGAGTTTTCCTGCGCGGTTCGCGATAAACTGCTCCAACGCTTTACCACCTATGCTAGATCTCTCCCAATATGCGTCGCTGGGTGCGGCGTTGCGCGACGCGCTCGACCGCTGGCCTGACGAGACTTGCCTGATCGAATCAGATCGTGGGCGGGAAAAGGCGCGGCTCACCTTTGCCGAGTTCCAACAGGCGGCGTTGCCCTTCGCCAAGTCGCTGCAAGCAGCGGGCGTGGTGACAGGCAGCCGTTGCGCCATCATCATGACGAATCAGTCGAAGTGGCTGATCTCTGCCTACGCCGCGCTTTACGTGGGTGCGGTGCTGGTGCCGCTTGACTACAAACTCACCGCCAGCGAGCATCTGGCCCTGTTGGCACACTCAGAAGCGGATGCGCTGGTGACGGAGTATCACCTGTGGCGGGCGATGATGCAGGCACCGGAATTTGTGGACTTCGCGCGTCGCATGGTGCTGGTGACGGAGGCGCCGCCGAATGCTGACCTCGGCGCGGCGCAGCGTTGGGAAGAATTCCAAGCGAATGGTGGTGCGGCCATTGGACTTTCGGGCGAGCCTGAGTTTGTGCCGCGCCAGCGCAGCGATTGGGCGTGTATCGTGTATTCCTCGGGTACGGGCGGAAGGCCCAAAGGCTGCGTGCTAACTCACGAGAATTATCTGGAACAGTGCATGGCGCTTACGTCGCTGTATCCATTCTGGCCGGGCATGCGGTACCTGAGCATTTTGCCGACGAATCATGCGATTGACTTTATGGTGGGCTTTATCGGTCCATTCACCTGCGGGGCTTGCGTGGTGCATTTGCGTACGCTGCGTCCTGAGTTTGTGCGTGAGAGTTTTACTGAATACAGAATCACCTACGTAGCTCTGGTGCCGATGGTGCTGAAGAACTTAGAGCGCGGGTTGCGGGAGCGCTTTGACGGGCTGCCAAAACCTAAGCGCTTTGGTTTTGAAGTATTGCGTGGAATCAATCGCATTCTCACGCGCTACCGGCCCAATTTGAGGGTGAGCCGCAGGCTGCTGGGCGAAGTGCATAAGGCGTTTGGCGGCGAGCTGCGGGCGATGTTCGTCGGCGGCGCCTTTATGGATCCCGCGACCGTGCAGTTCTTTTATGATCTGGGCATTCAAGTCTCGAACGGCTATGGACTCACCGAGGCGGGCACGGCGGTGACGCTCAACGATTTCAATCCTTTTCGCGCGGATACGGTGGGCAAGCCGCTGCCGGGGATGGAGGTGCGCATCGCGACTCCCGATGCGGAAGGAATCGGCGAAGTTGCGATTCGTAGCAAAACCCTGATGTCGCACTACCTGAAGGATGCCGAGCTAACAGCCGAGACGATTGTGAATGGCTGGCTGATGACGGGCGACCTTGGACGCTTCGACGCGATGGGGCATTTGCAACTGCTGGGCCGCAAGAAAAACATGATTGTCACTGAGGGTGGCAAGAATATTTATCCTGAAGATATTGAGAACACATTCGACGGTTTAGCGGTGAAAGAGTGTGCAGTATTTGCAGCGAATTATGTATGGCCGCGCGGCGAGGCTGCGAAGCTTGGTGCCAAAGAGATGTTGCTGCTGGTGTTGCGGCTGGAAAATGGGCAGCCGCTGCCAACAACGCTGATTGCGGAAATCAACGAGCGGAATCGCACGCTGCCGGATTTTAAGCGTGTGGGCGGGTACGTTGTCTGGGAACATGACTTTCCGCGCACGGCTTCCATGAAGATTAAGCGCCACGTGCTAGCTGAAGAGATGGCGGCTAGCCTAACGCGAGCAGCGGTGCAGCCGCTCTAGAAGCACCGCAAAGGCGGCAGAGCAGCACCGCACGGTAGTGAAAGCGGCAGAGTGCGAAAGGATCGTACTATTTGGGCGACGAGTTCTTAGCCATTGTGAATCCGGCGGCGGGGGGCGGCAAGTGCGGCAGGCTAGCGGAGCCTGCGCTGGCTGACTTGCGCCGGGCCGGACTCACGATCAACCGTGTGGATACGCTTGGGGAAGGCGATGCCACTCGCGTTGCCCGAGACGCATATAGCGCTGGCTTCCGCCGATTTATCGCCGTCGGTGGCGACGGCACGGCGTATGAGATCGTGAACGGACTGTTTCCAGCAGCAGCGATACCCGACACAAGTAAACCCGACGCAGCGAAACCCGTTCTCGGCTTTCTTCCACTGGGCACAGGCAATTCCTTTCTGCGCGATTTTACTGGCGGTGCGGGCGGCGATGCTGGCCTGAAGTTGGCGCGCGAAGCGCTCGTGGCAGGGCGTAAGCGGCCTTGCGATGTGCTGCGTCTGCAACATCGGGAAGGCGAAATTTTCTTTACCAATTTGCTGAGCGTTGGATTTCCGGCAGACGTCAATATGGCGCGCAGCCACCGCTTTAAGAGCTTGGGTGCAATGGGTTATTGGGCGGCGATTTTCACGCGGCTGGCGCGGTTGGAGCGGCGTCCGTTTCCCGTTCGCGTGGTGGAGGATGCCAACGGGATTGTGTCTGCGGAGTTTGACCGCCGTCGCTGCCTGTTTCTTACTTTTAACAACAGCAAATTCACCGGCGGAACCATGAAGATTGCACCTTTGGCGGAAACTGCCGATGGGTTGATTGAGTATGTCCGCTGGGGGCCCATTGGCCGCGTGGGCCTGGTGGCGAACCTGCCGGGGCTGTATAGCGGCCGTCACATCCATCACCCTTTGGCAGAACGCGTCGGGGCCAAGCGGATCGAGTTCGCGTTAGAAGGCCCGGTGGACGTGATGGTGGATGGCGAAGCGGCGACCCTGCTCTGCGAGGCGATTGACGTACTGCCGGGTGCGCTGCACGTGGCTGTCTAGGGCGCGCGTCACAAGCTTTGCACAGGAATAAAGGGTTCTTATGGCGCGTATTCGGTTTATCTCCTTGTGAAGGAGCGCGGGATTGGGCACAATCGTAAGAACAACTCTCATGTCCACTCACTCTATTTTTAAGGATGCAGAAGTGCTGCCGGGTGGAGCCGTGAGGGCGGACCGTGGCCCCGGTCACACCATTACCGGCGATTTGCGATTGCATAATTTCTATAGTTCCATCTTTAGAAACAGTCGGTTGCTGCGGGTATGGCTACCGCCGGGGTATGACGCTGGCGAAAATCAGGAGCGTCGCTATCCGGTGTTTTATTTAAACGACGGGCAAAATCTGTTTGATTCGGCCACATCGTTTATCGGCGTGGAATGGGGCGCGGACGAGACAGCGGATCGCTTGATTCGTGAAGGTACAATTCCGCCGATGATCGTGGTGGGCATTGACAATGCGCAAGGAAACCGCACCCGCGAGTATTTGCCCTACACCACGCGCGAAGTGCCGCTAAAGAGTGTGAGCGGCAAGAAGTATCCCCGGTTTCTAAGCCGCGAAGTGATGCCTTTTATCGAGAGCACCTACCGCGTTATGTCGGGGCCGGAGCACACGGCACTGGGTGGCTCGTCCCTTGGTGCGCTGGTCACGCTCTACACGGCGATGGCGGAGCCTGGGGTTTTTGGCCGGGTGCTGCTGGAAAGCCCCTCGCTATGGGTTTCAGACCGTAAGGTGCTGGCGCACACGCGTGGCCATAAGGTCTGGCCGCAGCGGGTATTTCTGGCGATTGGCACCAACGAGACCGAGCGCGAGCGCTCACGCCAGCAGGTGATTGATGACGTGCTTTATCTGGAAAAGAACCTGCGCATTGCCGGCCTCGGGGAAGACCGATTGCGCGTTGTGGTGGATCCCGGAGCGCGCCATAGTGAAGGTGAGTGGGCGCGACGACTCCCGGCGGCGATGACGTTCTTGTTCGCGGAGTAGTGCCAATCTGCGCGCCTTTCCCTGGGGCGCTTTCCAAAAACGCCGCAGCTGGTAGTAAACTTCACTAGTTCATTTTTTCTGTACATCCTACCGAGCTTGAGGTTTAGTCCCCATGAATCGCAAATGTTTACTCGCCCTATGGGCCGGGTTGCTTCTAGCCGTGGTGTGCGTTTCCGCCACAGTTTCCGCGCAAACGATTGACGAGAGCCTGTTCAAGGGCTTGAAGTATCGCCAAGTGGGACCGTTCCGTGGAGGCCGTGCGCTGGCCGTTGCGGGCATCCCGGGCAATCCTTACACGTTTTATTTTGGCGCGGTTGCAGGCGGCGTGTGGAAGACCACCGATGCTGGCAAGAGCTGGCTGCCACTGACTGACAGCACCTCCATCGCTTCGGTAGGTGCGATTGCCGTGGCGCAGAGCGATCCCAACGTGATTTACGTAGGCTCAGGCGAGGCCTGCCTGCGCGGTAACATCACGGTGGGCGACGGTGTTTACAAGTCGGTGGACGCGGGCAAGACGTGGAAAAATGTCGGCTTGAAGGATTCGCAGCACATCGGCGCGATTATCGTGCATCCCAAGAATCCGGATATTGCGTTTGTAGCGGCGCTGGGCCACGCCTATGGGCCGAATGAGATGCGTGGCGTCTATCGCACACTGGATGGCGGCAAGACGTGGGAAAAGGTGTTGAACAAGGACGAGAACACTGGCGCAATTCAGGTGATCTTCGATCCGAACAATGCCAACGTGCTGTGGGCGGCGATGTACCAGATTCGGCGTTCGCCCTATGACTTGGTCAGCGGCGGCCCGGGCAGCGGACTGTATAAGTCCAGCGACGCGGGCACCACGTGGAAGCGCGTCGAGGGTGGCGGCTTCCCTAAGGGTATTTTGGGGCGCATTGGCGTTGCGGTGAGCGGCGCGAATTCGGATCGGGTGTATGCGCTGGTGGAGGCGGAAGAAGGCGGGCTGTATGTTTCGGACGACGGCGGCGACAAGTGGACCAAAGCCAATGACGAGCAACGCATCCGGCAGCGGGCATGGTACTTCAGCCACATCTGGGCCGACCCCAAGAGCCTCGACACGGTTTACATCGCCAACACTGGACTGCTGAAGTCCACTGATGGCGGCAAGACGCTGAGCTTGCTGAACGCGCCGCACGGTGACCACCATGGATTGTGGATTGATCCGGTGAATCCGAATCGCATGATCAACAGCAGCGACGGTGGGGCGACGGTTTCGCTCGACGGCGGGATTAGCTGGAGCAGCGAATATAACCAGCCAACGGCGCAGTTCTACCACGTTTCTGCCGACAGCCGCTTTCTGTACCACCTATACGGCGCGCAGCAGGACAACACCACGGTTGCCATTGCCGCCAAGACCGATGACGGTTACATTAGCGAGCGGCACTGGTATGAAGTTTTTGGCGGTGAGAGCGGCTACATCGTTGTGGATCCGCGTGACCCTGACTTGATCTATGCAGGCGATAATGGCGGCAAGCTCAATCGCTATGACCGCAAGGCTGAGCAGGTGCAGGATATTTCCGTGTGGCCCGAAGACATGTCTGGCCACGGAGCGGCGGACTTGAAGTATCGCCTGGCGTGGACACAGCCAGTCCTCATTTCGCCCAATGACCCGAATACGCTTTATACCGCGACCGAGCAGATATTCAAGAGCACCGATCAGGGCAAAAGTTGGGCTGCCATCAGCGGCGATTTGACCCGCAATGACAAGTCGAAGCAGCAATCCTCCGGCGGGCCGTTGACCAAAGACAACACCTCGGTGGAGGTCTATAACACCGTGTTTGCACTCGCGGAGTCGCCCAAACAGGCAGGCGTGATCTGGGCAGGCACCGACGATGGGTTGATTCACGTGACTCGCGACGGCGGCAAGAGTTGGGAAAACGTTACTCCCAAGGGGGACAACATCGAATGGGCACAGGTGAGCATCCTGGAAGCCTCGCCCTTCGACGCAGGTACCGCCTACGCGGCCGTGAACCGCTATAAGCTAGACGACCTGAAGCCATACATCTTTAAGACCACGGACTTCGGCAAAACGTGGTCGAAGATCGTCAACGGCATCCCTGAGGGCAGCTTTTTGCGCTCAGTACGCGAAGACCCGAGCAAGAAGGGGTTGCTGTTCGCGGGGACGGAAACCGGCGTTTTTGTTTCGTTCAACGGCGGAGCCAACTGGCAGGCGTTGAAGTTAAACCTGCCGCAAACGCCGATCCATGACCTGATCATCAAGGGCGATGATCTGGCGCTGGCGACACACGGCCGGGCGTTCTGGGTGCTCGACAATATCTCGCCGCTGCGGCAAGCTGATGCAAGCATTCTGGCGAAGGAGGCTCACCTGTTTGTGCCGCCGCTTTCGTACCGTTGGCGTTTTGCAGAAGGCGTGGACAAGCGCCGCCCCGTGGCGATTGATCCTCCCCAGGGCGTGGCGTTTGACTACTACCTGAAGTCCGCGTTGAAGGATAAAGAAGAAATTACTCTGGAAGTGCTCGATGCCACCAGCAAGCTGGTGCGTAAATATTCGAGCATCGAAAAACCCAAAGACGATCAGCCGCAAGAGTGGCCCAATCAAGAGGTGCCGTCGGATAGGTTGCCGGCGGAAGTAGGCCTGAACCGCTTCTACTGGGACTTCCGCACGGAAGGTCCGACCAAGATTCCGGGGGAAGTTTCTGGAGACTTCCGCTCGCGCGGTATCGCCATGCCTCCGGGCAAATATCAGGTGCGGCTGACGGTGGCAGGCAAGAGCTACACTCAGCCGTTGGAGTTGCGCATTGATCCGCGCGTGACTTCTACGCCGGACGAGCAGACCAAGCAGTATGAGTTGGCGGTTCGCATCAATGGCAGCCTGACCGGCCTGCACACGGCCATCAACCAGATTCGCGACACCCGCGCGCAACTGAAGAGCTTGCAGAAGCGCATGGGGAGCGATGCTCAGGGAGCGCAGTACAAAGACATCGCCACGGCAGCAGACGCGCTCGACAAGAAAATGACTCCGGTCGAGGAGCAGATGTTGCAGGTGAAAATCAAGGCGTCTGAGGGTAACTTGGGCTTTCCAGTACTGATTGATGAACGTCTGCATGCGTTGCAGGGAAGTGTGGAGTCTGACTTTGCACCGACCAAGCAGCAGTATGACGTTTACGAGAAGCTAAATGGCGAACTGACGCCGCTGCTGGCTCAGTGGAACCAGATCCGCGACAAGGACGTGCAAGCTCTGAACGATATGGTGAAGAGTAAGCAGGTTCCGGCAGTGGTGCTGGGCGGACAGTAACGGTTGCGAATACGGCCAAGCCTCGTCCAATGGGCGGGGCTTTTCCCGTGAACGCGGTTCGAGAGGATTCAGCTTGCGAAGGGGATCTGGGGAGTCATGGCAAAGTGGATGAGGATTGCAATTTGGCTGGGCATCGCGGCCCTTGGCGCGTTTGCGCTGGCGACGATTGCTTTGCGGCGGGGCGAGTCTATCAATGCGATGTGGCTGGTGCTGGCGGCGTTTTGCAGCTATGCACTGGCGTACCGGTTTTACAGCCGGTTCATCGCGCTGAAGGTGCTGGGCCTCGACCCGGGCCGGGCCACGCCTGCCGAGCGACTGGACAACGGCCGCGACTTCATCCCCACCAATAAGTGGGTAGTTTTCGGACACCACTTTGCCGCGATTGCTGGACCGGGGCCGCTGGTGGGGCCGGTGCTGGCGGCGCAGTTTGGCTATCTGCCGGGCACGCTGTGGATCATCGTGGGCGCGTTGCTGGGCGGCTGCGTGCAGGATTTTGTGATTTTGGCTTGCAGCGTGCGGCGCGACGGCAAGTCGCTTACAGAGATGGCGCGGCAGGAGATTGGCAAGACGGGCGGCTTCGTCGCATATCTCGCGGTGATCAGCATCATCGTGATATTGCTGGCGGCGGTGGCGTTCGTGGTAGTGAATGCGTTGCGCTCGAGTCCGTGGGGCACGTTCACCATTGCGATGACGATTCCCATCGCGCTGCTGATGGGCTGGTACCTGCGGCACGTACGGCCGGGCAAAGTGCTGGAGACCTCGGCCATCGGCTTTGCGCTGACCATGCTGGCGATTTTCGGCGGGCAGTGGGTTTCGCAAACGCCGTCGTGGGCGGCGGTGTTCACGCTCTCTGGCGCGACGCTTACCGTGATCATTATTGTGTATGGCTTCGCCGCCTCGGCGCTGCCGGTGTGGCTGCTGCTGGCCCCGCGGGACTACCTGAGCACCTTTGTGAAGCTGGGGACGATTGGCACCCTGGCGGCGGGGATTATTGCGGTGCGTCCGCAACTGCACATGCCTGCATTGACGCAATTCGTAGATGGCAACGGGCCCGTATTCGCGGGCAAGATCTTTCCGTTTGCGTTTATCACGATCGCGTGTGGCGCAGTGAGTGGTTTTCATGCGCTGATTTCCAGCGGCACCACCCCCAAAATGATTCAGCGTGAAACCGAGGCTCGGATGGTGGGCTACGGTGCGATGCTGGCCGAGTCCAGCGTCGCGGTGATGGCGATGATTGCCGCGTGCGTGCTCGATCCCGGCGTGTACTTTGCGATTAGCAGTCCGGCGGGGATTGTGGGTGCGGCACCGGCGGCGGCGGCGGCGACCATCAGCGGTTGGGGCTACCCGGTGACAGCAGACCAGATGGCGGCGCTGGCTCACGCCGTCGGCGAGACTACGCTTTTCAATCGCACGGGCGGCGCGCCCACTTTTGCCGTCGGCATGGCGCAAATATTCGCCAGCAGCCTCGGTGGGCAGGCGGTGATGGCGGTTTGGTACCACTTTGCCATTATGTTCGAGGCGCTGTTCATCCTGACGGTGCTCGATGCGGGTACGCGAGTGGGGCGCTTTATGCTGCAAGATGCGCTGGGTCACTTCTGGAAGCCACTGGGGCGCACGAGTTGGTATCCCAGCATCCTGCTGACGAGTGCGATGGTAGTTTCAATGTGGGGATACTTTCTGTGGGAGGCGGTGGGCGATCCGCTGGGCGGCATCAACTCGCTGTGGCCACTGTTCGGGATATCCAATCAATTACTGGCAACGGTGGCGCTTTGCGTGGCGACGACGATCATCGTGAAGTCAGGCCGGGCACGGAAAATGTGGGTGACGCTGCTGCCGCTGCTGTGGCTGGTGACGGTTACCTTTACGGCGGCGTTCCAGAAAGTGTTTGATGCCAATCCGCGGCTGGGATTCTGGGCGCATGCGAACTTGCTGGCAGGGCAGGTGGCGGCGAATCCAGTGCGCGGCAAAGAGTTGAGCAAGCTGATCTTTAACGACCGCTTGGATGCCATTGTGACCAGCGCGCTGGTGGTCTTGGTAGCGGTGGTGGTCATCGAGTCGGCGGTTGTGTGGTTCCGGGTGCTAACCGGCCAGGTCGAAGCGCGGGTGCATGAGGCTCCGTTTGTGGAGTCGCGCTACCCACCGGAACAGACAGAGGCGGCATGAAGCGAATCGGCATACAAACAGCGCTGGCTCGGGTTCTGGACCTTGCGTACGCCACACTGCGCGAAATCTTCGACGAAGCTGCCTACGAACGCTTCCTGCTGAGCCACGCGATGCCTCCATCCAAAGTAGCCTACGCAGCCTTTCGGCAAGAGACGGAAGCGGCAAAGGCGCGGCGTCCGCGCTGCTGCTGAGGTAGACTCGCTAGTGTGCAAGTTTTAAGCCGAGTTCTGGGAATTGATTGTGGCACTGAGTACACCGGCTTCGGCGTTGTGGAGATGCTCGCGAATGACAAGTTGGAGTGCCGGGTGTGCGGTGCGATCAAGCTTTCGCCGCGTGAAGCCATGGCAACGCGTCTGGATCGTGTATTCCGCGAACTGGGCCGCTTGATCGCCGAACATCAGCCTGAGGAAGTGGCAATTGAAGAGGTTTTTTATTCGGTCAACGCCAAGTCCGCGCTCAAGTTAGGCCAGGTGCGCGGCGTGGCCATGCTCGCAGCTGCGACGGCCGGGTTGCCCGTCGCCGAGTATGCTCCGCTGACCATCAAGTGCGCAGTGGTAGGCTACGGCAAGGCGGAAAAGTCGCAGGTGCAGCACATGGTGGCGCGTCTATTGCGGCTGGAAGCGATTCCAGAGCCTGCCGATGCTGCCGATGCGTTAGCGATTGCGATTTGTCATTTGCACACGGCGGCCACCCGGGCGCGCCAAGGAGCAGGAGTTCGTTGAAAGCCTTCCCCGTTCGGAATCTGATCACATACTACCTCTTGGCGGGCTGGTTGCTGGCGGGCGTTGCCTTTGGGCAGGGAAGCATGGCGCCAAGCGGTGCCGCCGGGCCCACCGTCTCGTTTGTCCTCGATTTTCCGACGTCGTCACCCCAGCACTACGAGTTGGAAGTTGGCTCGAATGGCGATTCGATTTATCGTTCGACTGGCAAGCTAACCCCGGAGGCGGAAGGCGACCCGTTCGAGATTCACTTTGTGGCATCACCTGCGTCCGTGGAAAAGATTTTCCGGCTCGCTGCCAAGGCTGGCCATTTTCAAAAGCCAGTCGCTTATACCAAGGGGAATCTGGCTTTCACAGGGAACAAGACGCTTTCTTACCGTGAAAACGGTCAGACTTCGTCGCAAACCTTCAACTATTCCGCGATGGAGCCGGTGCAGGACCTGGTTCGCCTGCTGCAGAATATTGCCACAACACTGGAGTTTGGTCGGCGCCTTACCTACTACCGCAGCTATCAGAAGCTGGCGCTGGATGAAGAAACTCGCCGCCTAGAGGAGATGTTGAAGTCGCAATCGGCGGCGGAGCCGGGGGCAATCGCGCCCATCTTGCGCGGCATTGCGGACGATAAGACCGTCATCCACATGGTACGGGAGCGATCGGAGCGGCTTCTCGCTCTAACTGGGGCACCCGCAGCCCGATAGGTCAACCCAAGTTCCCGCACTTTGGTCAGGCAACTTCGGCGTAGAATTAGGGTTCCAATGGTGTAAGAGTCCAAGATCGCTTTGGACCGGGGGTGGTTTATGACGAACACATTTGTGCCGAACATCTGGTTCCTCAGGCCAATCGCAGTGGTTGCGTTGATACTTAGCGGTCTGGTTATGGCAGCGAGTGCGGAGTCCCATGTTCGTATCGTTCGCCTGAGCGACGTGGATGGCAACGTCCAGATTGATCGCGGTACGGGCGAAGGGTTCGACGCGGCCATCACGAATATGCCCGTGGTCGAAGGCATGCAGATTTGGACCCGTGACGGTTCACGCGCCGAGGTTGAGTTTGAGAATGGCAGCACCATCCGCGTTGCGGCCGGGTCTCACCTTTCGTTTCCCCGCCTCTCACTCGACGATGAAGGTACCAAAATTTCTGAAGTTCAACTCGATGGCGGCACTGGGTATTTTGATTTGAAGCCGGGGCGGCATGATGCGTTCCATTTGCGCTTTGGGCAACACACAGTGTCGCCGCGTCGGTCGGTTTCCTTCCGCATTGTGATGGGAACCAGCGAAGCTGAACTGGCAGTGATGCACGGCGACCTTGAGGTAACCGCTGCGAACGGTCCCGTGGAGGTTGGCAAAAACCATACCGCAACTTTTGACGTGGATGCCAGCGACACGCAGGTAGAAGTGGCCAAAGGCGTGGAGGAAGGCCCCTACGACGACTGGAACCGCCAGCAACGGGACTATCACGACCGTTACATGGCTTCCGCCTCGTCCTACACAAATTCGCCGTACAGTTATGGCGGCAGTGACCTTTCGTATTTTGGCAACTATATTCAGGCTGGAGGCTACGGCTACGTGTGGCGCCCTTATTCCGTGGGCTTAGGATGGGATCCCTTTGCCGATGGTGCTTGGGTGTTCTACCCCGGTTTTGGCTATACGTGGGTTTCTTCCGCCCCTTGGGGCTGGCTGCCTTACCGTTACGGCGGCTGGAACTACATCGGCGGGTACGGCTGGTGCTGGTCGCCGGGAGGTTGGAACTCCTGGAACTCAATGCCTGCGATTGCGTCCCGTCCAGTTTCGTACACACCGCCTGTAGTTCCTGTGCTTCCAGTACGGGGAACGGGTGGGCCTGGCTTGCTGCCGGGGCGTGGTGTAGTGATTGTGCAAGGCGGTCTCGCCCAGAATCCGGGGGGAAATCAGTCGCTCAATCAAGGTCTGGGGAACGGTGGCGTTCGCATCCCGGTCCTGCCCGTACGGGATGACCGGTGGCAGCGTCCGGTGCCTCGTGGCGACGGGTTCGGCACTTCGGCCTCAACCTCGACTTCAACCTCGACCTCGACTGGGCCGCATACGGTAGTGCCCACTAAGACGCAGGGCGGATTCAATCAGTCGGGCAGAAACGGCGCGCCCTCGGTCCCCGGAGACCGCAGCGTGACCCCGACCAACACTAACCGGCAGACGATTGTGCCAGCGCCTTCCGCTCCGTCAGCCCCGAGCGCTCCGGCAAAGCCAGCGCCAAGTGCCCCGACGGTCACGCCGTCCAAACCACATGCGAGCAGCGGCGGGGCGTCGGCGAGCCCTTCTTCTGGAAGTGCGATGCACTCGACGTTTAACTCGGGTAGCACCTCGCACTCCAGTGCACCTGCGGCGCATTCCTCTTCGGGGCATCACTAGAATCCGCAGCAGATCATACCGAGCCAAAGGCCGCTTGCGAGCGGCCTTTGGCATTCATCTTGCCCCGAGTCTGCGACGCATGTTCCCGTAAGCGTGTTCTCCGTGTTACTCTCTCCCATCCCCTTTTTCCACAGGAGTGCAATCGGAATGTCGTCTCACCCGCTGACCATCCTCTGCATGGCTACCTATGAAAAGGGTCATGAATTCATGCGGGAGTGCAAGCGCGAGGGCTGCGTTGTCCTGCTGATTACCGTGGACAAACATCGTAACGCCAACTGGCCGCACGAGAGTCTGGATGAGGTGTTTTACATCCCCAACGAGGTAAAGATTGAGGATGTGATTCATTCCGTGAGTTATTTGGCGCGGAGCCACAAGATTGACCGCATCGTGGCGCTGGATGAATATGACATGGAAACGGTGGCGGCGCTGCGGGAGCATCTTCGTTTGCCGGGCATGGGGCTTACGACCATCCGCTACTTCCGCGACAAGTTGGCCATGCGCACACAAGCGCACGATCACGGAGTATTGGTGCCGCCATTTGTGGGCGTGATTCACCACTCAGATGTGGCCGCCTATATGGCGCGTGTGCCGGGGCCGTGGGTACTGAAGCCTCGTACCGAGGCTGCGGCCATTGGCATCAAGAAGATCAATCATCCTGACGAACTTTGGCCCACGCTGGAGGCTCTGGGTGACCGCCAGTCCTATTTTTTGCTGGAGCAGTTTGTACCCGGCGACGTCTTCCATGTGGATTCAGTCGTCTATGGCGGGGAAGCCGTCTTCCATGCGGTGAGCCAGTACCGGCAGCCGCCAATGCGAGTGGCGCATGAAGGCGGGGTTTTCGTTACCGGAATGCTTTCGCGCGACAGTGATGAATTTCGCCAGCTTACCGATGCCAACACGGCTGTGTTGAAAGCCCTTGGACTGCCTAGGGGCGTCACGCACACTGAGTTCATTCGGGCCCATGCTGATGGGCGGTTCTATTTTTTAGAAACCGCCGCCCGGGTCGGCGGGGCTTATATCAGCGACATGGTTGAGGTGGGTACAGGAATCAACTTGTGGCGCGAGTGGGCGCGAATTGAGATTCTAGCTGGCAAACAAGCCTATGCTTTGCCGCCCGTGTCGCCGGACTACGCTGGCATTGTGCTCTCGCTCGCCAAGCAAGATGAGCCGGACACATCAGCCTACAACGATCCGGAAGTGGCAGTGCGGATCAAGAAGCATCACCACGCGGGGCTAATATTGCGCTCCCCGAGCGCCGAGCGGATTCATCAGCTACAAGAGGCCTACGTGCCGCGCTTCCAGCAGGACTTCGTCGCGGTAGAGCCACCGCGGGAGAAGGCGCAGTAGGCGGCTTTGCTCTACCGTTGGGCATTTATAGGCAAAGCCACGACGGAAGCACAGAGTTTCACGCAGGGGCGCAATTTTTGGGTTTAGCGACTTCTGCAGATGAGTTGGTCGCATGGCTCTGTTCGAGGCTCATGCGGCTGCCTCCAGAAATTCTCGGTTCCGAATCCCCATCAGGCGTTCTATGCCGGATGCGGCTGGGATGAACACTCTCACTCGATTGTGGTGACTCCGCGCCACAGCGCCGCCATTTGTTCTAGCGTCAAGGCTTCAGCACGGATGTCCGCCCGAAGCCCGGCCGAGTCGAGTGCGGCGCGCAAAACCTCCGGTTGGTGATGCTCCTTCAGGTTGTTTCGCAGGGTCTTACGTTTCTGCGCGAATGCCGAGCGAATAAACTTTAGAAACGGCTCGGGCTGCACTTCAAGTTCTGCAAAGCGTGGCGCAATGGTAAGCCGCAGCACGCTCGAATGCACTTTGGGTGGCGGAGAAAACGCCTCGGGGGGCAAGGTGAATAAATTTTCCACGCTGGCATAGAGCTGCACCATCGCCGAAAGCGACCCGTATTCCGAATGGCCCGGCGTGGCAGCAATGCGCTCGGCGACTTCGCGCTGCACCATAATCACGATGGTGTCGAAATGCTGGTGTGCGGCTAAGAGGTGCCGCAGAATATCCGTAGTGATGTAGTAAGGCAGGTTGCCGACGGCACTAGCCTTGGCCGAGGGCAGCAAAGTGGCGAAATCCACGTTGAGGATGTCTGCCTCGACGATCTGCACATTGGTGAGCGCCGCAAAGCGCTGACGCAGAGATGGGGCAAGTTGACGGTCCAGTTCGACGGCAATCAGGTGCTTGGCGCGCCCGGCAAGCAACTCCGTGATGGCACCTTCGCCGGGGCCAATCTCCAGCACGGTGCGGTCTTCAACCGGACCGAGCGACTCTGCAATGGCACGTGCGGCGGCGGGGTCGGCCAAAAAATTCTGGCCGAGTTTGGGAGTGCGCCGGGTTGAAGTAAATTTGCTCACGGTTCGATTCCTGAGTGCTTTAGGCAGTCTCAGCGGCCTTAGGCACGCCCACATAAAGTATGCCCTCCGTTGATTCTCTCAGACGCACTCGGTACACTGCCAGACTGACAACCTTCTAAAGAAAATCGTGCCGCCAAATGGTAGCCGTAAAGATGGCTGAGGAGAACCAATGCATATCGCGTTTGTAGGGTCAGAATGTGTGCCGTATTCCAAGACGGGCGGCCTGGCGGATGTGGTGGGCGCGCTGCCCAAGGCGCTGGCAGCGCTGGGCCATCAGATTAGCGTTTTTGTGCCGCGCTACCAGAACAAGCCGGAGAATCCGCCGCTGGTGCTGCGCAGCATCAGCATTCCGTACGCCACGGGGCTGCGCTTTTGTTCGATTCGCGGCGGTGAGACGCACGACGGCGTGACCGTATATTTCGTGGACTATCCGCCATTTTTTTTGCGCGATGGCATTTACGGCGACCGCAACGGCGACTTTCCGGACAATGCCGACCGCTTTTCCATGCTGTGCCGCGCGGCGATTGAAGCCTGCAAGGTGCTCGGCATCCCACAAATCTTCCACTGTCACGATTGGCAGACGGGGTTGATTCCGGTGATGCTTAAGACGGTATATGCGGAAGATTGGTGCTTGCGCAACATTGCCACCGTATTCACGATCCACAATATTGGCTATCAGGGAGTGTTTGCCAAGGGCGTGATGCGGCAGAACATGTTACCCGAAAGCCTGCTCGATTTCGGCCGTATGGAGTACTACGGCAATCCTAATTTTTTGAAGGGCGGTATCGTCTACTCAGACCTGATTACTACGGTGAGCCGAAAGTATGCACAGGAGATACAGACAGAAGAGTATGGCTTTGAGATGGATGGTGTCTTGCGCTTACGCTATGACCGGCTGTGGGGCATCTTGAATGGTGTGGACTATGACGAGTGGAATCCGGAGACAGATCCGTACACGGCCACCCCGTTTTCGGCGGACGATCTCGCGGGCAAGCAGGCGTGCCGTGCCGACTTACTGCGGACGTTTGGATTGAATGAGGATGACTCTCGGCCGATCATCGGAATCGTGGCGCGCTTTGCCGGGCAGAAAGGCTTCGATCTGGTATTGGAAGCGGCGGAGGAGTTGATGCGCGAGGACTTTGTGCTGGTTGTGCTTGGGTCAGGCGAGCGCCGCTATGAAGATATGTTCCGCCGCTGGCAGGCCTTTGCGCCGGAGCGCGTGGGGGTTCGAATCGCATACGACAATGGGTTGGCTCATAAAATCGAGGCGGGCTCCGACATGTTTCTGATGCCGTCGCGATACGAGCCTTGCGGATTGAACCAGATTTATAGCTTGCGCTATGGCACTGTGCCGATCGTCCGTGCGACCGGTGGCCTGGATGATACCGTGCAGCACTGGGTCAGCGAAACTCGCGAAGGCACCGGCTTCAAATTCTACGATTACACGTCAGCGGGTCTTGTTGGCGTAATTCGCGAGGCTCTGTGGAAGTTCAGCGACAAAGCAGGTTGGACGGAGCTGATGAAGAATGGCATGAAGCAGGATTTCTCGTGGTCAGCCTCGGCGCGGGAGTACGTAAGAGCGTATGAACGGGCGCGGGAGCTGCATGGGTGACAGGATGCCACGACCGGCAGCACCCGCGGCACTCCGCAACCATTGCAATCAGTCGAACCCTCAGCGGCTCTGTCAAGCGCGCGAATGTACGCGCGAAACTATGAGACGTTAGCGCCAAAGCTTGCTACTTGCCCCCACCACCGATTAGGAGAACTCTATGAAGCACCTTGATACTTCGCAGCCTTCGCATGCCTCGCATTCTTCTCACCCATTCCAAGTCGCCCGCCGGGCGGCGATTCTTATTTTCCTAACGATCGCAACTCTATGCTTCGGTCAATCGGTGTTCGCGCAGACTGGATACACCGGCATCTTCGGCGGCGGGCCGTTCTACAAGAACGCCTCCGCCAATATCACGGAGATCAAGAACTCCGGCTTCACCGAAGCCATTGTGTGGAGCGTTGAGGTGAATAGCGTCGGCGACCTGAACCTGAATGGCGAGTTTCCCCTCACCTCGGGCGGCGTCTACATCGGCGACCAGACTCACTCCGACTTTGCCAGCAACATGGCGCTGCTGAAGACCGGTACGGTCAAGCGCATCACCTTTAGCATCGGCTCCTCCAACGTCGGCGACTTTCAAGACATCAAGGCCCTTGTCAACGCGCAAGGTACTGGTCCAACGAGTATTCTCTACAAGGATTTCGCGGCCCTGAAGGCCGCCATTCCTTCGCTTGACGCGGTTGATCTCGACGACGAAAACAGCTTTGACTCAGCCTCAACAATCTCGTTCGGCGTAATGCTTGGTGGCCTCGGCTATCACGTGGCTCCTGACGCGTTCAGCAACAGTGGCTACTGGACCAATGTCGTCACCCAAATCAACGCGCAAGCGCCCGGCACAGTGGATGGCGTTCACCTGCAGGCCTACGCTGGCGGCAGCGGCAACAATCCCTGCGTCGGCTGGAACTTCGGCACCGTGCCAGTGTGGCCCGGCCTGTGGGATGCCAACGACACCCCCACCCAGGTTCAAACCACCATGACGGGATGGCATAGCCAATGCGGCATCACTGGCGGTTTCATGTGGCTTTACGACGACTTCGTCGGCAACGGCAAGGCGGCGCAATACGCCAGCGCTATCAACAATGCGGTCAGCAGTACCGGCTTTACCCTCGCGGGCCCGGCCACAGTCTTTGCCAATCAGAATGCCACCACGAATGCCGCTGTCACCGTCACCGACTTCGGTGGCTTTAACGGCAGCGTCGTGCTGACCGTTTCCACGCTGCCCAAGGGTGTGAAGGCGACGATTACCGGGCAGGGCACCAACAACCAAACCATCGCGTTCAAAGCCACTTCTACCGCTACCACCGGGTTCACCACCGTAACCGTCACCGGAACTTCGGGCACGATCAAGTCAACCATTTCGCTCAGCTTGGCAGTGAGTGCAGCGGTCGGCAAGACGGGTACGGGCACGCCCGTGGATCTGACTTCCGCCCTTAATCTATACGGCATTTATACCGACGGTTCTAGCTATACCACAGGTGGCTTGGATGGCGGCGGATACTCGTACTCGTCAAACTTGCTCACCCCGTCAAGGGTTTACAACGGAGCATTGTTCAACTTCGGCCCCACGAATGGACCCAGCGCAGTCGGCAGTAGTGGCCAGACTATTTCCATGACCGGCTCCCACACCAGCCTGATGTTGCTGGCAACGGGCGTGCAAGGTAAACAGCTCTCACAGGTGTTCACCGTCAACTACACTGACGGAACCAGCACCAAGTTTACCCAAAGCCTGAGCGACTGGTTCACCGCCGGAAAGTACACTGGAGAAACGGAAGGCGTCGCCTCGGCCTACCGTAACTTCGATAACGGCACCAAAGACAATCGCACTTTCAACTTGTACTCATACAAGTTCGCCCTGAACTCAGCCAAGACGGTGCAAAGTCTCACCTTGCCGAATAACTCGCACGTTGTAGTGCTGGCTGTAACGCTGGTGCCGTAGTCAACGGAATGCGCAGTAGGAGGGATCGTGCCTACGGTCCCTCCTACTTACACTCGAAACGTTGCCGGATGCCTTGTCCCACTTAGCATTAACTTTTCAATCTGCTCGACCGGCTGAATTCCCCCTCGTGCGCCCACGCCCATACAGTTGAGTGCCGCCGCGGCGCAGGCAAAGTCGAGCTGCCGTTGCAGCGGCCAGCCTTGTAACAATCCAAAGATAAACCCCGCGTGGAAAACATCGCCCGCACCAGTGGTGTCCACCGTATCTACACAAAAAGCGCGAGTGTAGTGGAAGTGCTCACCATCCCACGCCAGCACGCCCTCGTCCCCTAACGTTGCGGCGGTCAAGCGGCAGCCGAATCGGGCATAAAGTGCTGGCAGCGACTTCTTCAGGTCGGTTAGGTCATTCAAGTTCTCACTGCCCGCCAGTTTGCCGGGAATGTCCCGGCTGGCGATCAGATAGTCCACGTTCTGCAAGAGTGCTTCCACGCCGGGATAGAGTTCGTCCAAATCCGCAATCACCGGCACTCCCGCTTCGCGCGCCCACTTTGCCGATTGCGCCGCAGCCGCAGTGTCGTGCCCATCCACGTGAAGAGCACGCGAGCGGACTACCCAGTCGCGCTTTACCTCCTCTGGCAGTAGATCCATCCTGGGATCCCGCCGCCTCATTACCGTGCGCTCGCCTAGATCATCCACCAGAATGTACGACTGGTGGCTGGCGCAACCAGCAGCAGTCACCAGTCGCGCCTCTATCCCGAGGCGGGCGAACTCGGCGCGGTGCAACTGTGCCGCGCTGTCGTCGCCAAACTTGCCCACGTAGCGCGTGCTCAGTCCCCACTGTTGGCATGCAACGACTGCCGTCGCCACTTGGCCACCGGGTAAAACTGTGGTGGGACGAATCTCTACCTTGCTGCCACGCGCGGGATATTGCACCACAGGAATCAGCGTGTCCGTGGCATTCAGTCCCACGCCGGCCAAATCTACCATTGCTGTTGCCGATTCTGCTGTGACTCTTGCTTGCGACAGTTCGTTCATAGTGCTGGCCACTCTAAACCAAGCGTACGGGATTGCAAAACAGAGCATTGCGGAGCGACGGACTGTTAACTGGATGAAGGAGCAGAGACGCCTAGTGGAAGCGTGTCGTCCGCCAAAGGGCAACGCCGCAAACCACCAGCAGAGCCAGCAGGGTGGCGGTCAGCAATCCGACTGCGCCCCAATGCAGCGGTATTTGCGGTACCCGCGCCAACGCCGCAAAAAACACAAACACTGCGCTAGCTACTGCCACCAGCAGCCAATCCCACACGCTGCGCGCAGGCGCGGATTCCCCCGCTGCCTGTCGCCCGTCCATGCGAGCTTCCACATAGTCGGCATCCACGCCGTAGCGGAGGCCTTCCCGCTGGGCGGCCTCCTTCCAGCGCGCTTGCTCGCCGTCCGAAGCCGATGAAAACGCCACCGCACCCACACCCAACGCCATCAGCAACGAGCCGCCGACCACTTGCAGATAGGTCGCCGAGCTTCGATTCTGCAGCTCGCCAAATACATACAGTCCCCACAACAATCCCCAAAGTTGATTCGAATTGGAAAGCGGAATGCCGCGGCTGATGCCCACATACTTAGCCGCATACTGCTGGAACAAATCGCCAATTACCCAGATAAACCCACCAAGTATCAGCCAGAAAATTACTCCGCGTGCTGCTACCAGCTCGTGCCACAGCGGCGATATCCCGTTGTAGCCAATCGCCAGAGCCGCCATCATGCCCAACTCGCCAAAACTAAAAAACGTCACAAAGGTCAGCGGGTTCATCCCCGTCAGATACGCTTTGCGATACGGAATGTACATGGTTCCCCAAAGTACGCCTGCACCTAACGCCGCCCACACGCCACGCATCGAGTGCCCCGCCGGGCCTTGCCCCGACGATGCTACCGCCAGCAGCGTAGCTCCAACACACATCACTAGCGCGCCGCCCAGCACACACGCCCAACGCCGCCACCCCGCTTGGCGCAGCTCATTAAAGAACAGGAACCCCCAGAAGATGCCGAGCAAGCTGTTCGCATTCCACAGGGGAAAGGCGATGCTCAGCCCAATATCGCGGATGGCAAAGATGGTCAGCGTATTTGCCACCGCCCACAGACAGCCCGCCAACAGCGCCCAGATAATCAGGTGTGGCGCGCGGCGGACATCGGCACGCACCGACGAGGTGCCGAGAATCAATGCAGGCAAACTCCACCGTGCCAGAAAAACCCCAATCACCATAATTAGCGAAATCGCGACTGGAGAAATTCCAATGGCTACCAACTTGGTTGGTGCTTCTGCGGCTCCGAGCCAAGCCCCAGCGGTGAATCCGCAAAGGATGCCCAGACGCTGAAGCTGCTTTGCGCGTGGACGATTGGAAACGACTGCAATG
>JANXUR010000094.1 GCA_025356095.1 Acidobacteriaceae bacterium
GTTTACGGCAGATTTCCGGCCCATCCATGCCCGGCATCATCCAATCCAGAATCACTAACCGAGGAGCTTGTTCGGTTTGCAGAATCTGCCACGCGTCGGTGCCATTGCTGGTCACGGTCAACTGATATCCCCACTTGCCCAGCCAATTTTGCAAGACGCTGCGGAACACGGCATCGTCTTCCGCCAATAGAACGCTGCGGACAGCCTTCTTGTCGGGCTCGGGGGCTTGTGGCACTAGGTGGCTACGTTCGTACGACTTCGGCGATACCACCACTGGCAATTCTGCACTCATACTCTGGCTCATGCCTTGGCTCCCGCAGCAATGCCCGGTCGAGCAAATTCGGGGAACGCCACCAGAATCTGCTCCACAGCGCTCGCCATTAACGCCTCTAACGCAGCCATCACGGTTTGGGTTTCACTCAGCCCTCTCTCCCGGCCCATGCGTTCCAGTACTGCCGCTGCTTCCGCCACAGCCGTCAGGCTTATACAGCCAGCCGCGCCCTTTAGCGAGTGTGCCGCGCGATGCACAGCCTCTGCATCTTCCTCGTCCACTGCTCTGCGCAATGCTTCCATACGGGAGCTATTCTCCTGGAGAAACACGGTCATCACATCTTTCAGCACATCTTCGTCCCCGCCCAATTGCGCCAGCGCCGTCGCACGATTAAATATCTCTAGATTCTCCGCTGCAACAGACCGCTTTGGTTCCGCGGCCGCTAGTAAGAGCGAACCAGTTGCACCCCGCTCCACCACCACCCGCGCACCTGCCGGCTTCTGATTCATCACGCCCTCGATAACGCGTTCCACTTCTTTGATGTCAATTGGTTTGGAGATGTAGCCATCCATTCCCGACTCCAGACAACGTTCTTTGTCTCCCTTCATCGTGTGCGCGGTCATAGCGAAGATGGGCAAGTGGAGACGCGTACCTTTCTCCCGTTCGCGAATGCCGTGCGTCGCATGAAGACCATCCATCTCTGGCATCTGAACATCCATGAAGACCAAATCGAATTGCAGCTTCTCGCTCAGGTCGAGCGCTTCACGGCCGTTCCCGGCAATCACAAAGTTGTGACCCAGCTTTTCCAGCACCTTGCGCATAAGCGTCTGGTTCACCAAATTGTCTTCCGCTACCAGAATGTGGGCTTTGCGTCGCGCCTCCCGCAAGGAGTGCCGGGTGACGAGTGGCTGGGCTTCGCTGCCCTTCCGGCTCAGCACGGTCAGCATGGCTTCCAGTAGTTCGTTCGATCGCACGGGCTTCAAAAGATACGCCGCGATGCCGACGCGTCCGCAACGCAAACCGTCGCCCTTTTGACCGCTGGAGGTGAGCATCACCGACTTCACCTTGCGCAGCACAGGATGCCACTGCATCTTCTCCGCCAAGTCGAATCCGCTCATGTCGGGCATACGAGCATCAATCAGCGCCAGCGTGAAGGGCCGCTCCTGCCGCACTCCATCCTCCAGCGCCGCCCAGGCTTCCTCGCCGCCTTCCACTGCGGACACGTGCGCCCCCCACTTGCTCACCATGGCCGTCAAAATGCGGCGATTGGTGTCATTGTCATCCACTATCAGCACGGGGACATCCTTAAAGCGATCCACGCGGGCGGGTGGCAGAGCGGTGGTCGCCGCCACGCACTCAAGTTCGGCGGTGAACTGGAAACGACTGCCCTTGCCGACGGTACTTTCCACGGCAATGGTTCCACCCATCATTTCCACCAGCCGGCGGCTAATGCTGAGGCCAAGGCCAGTTCCGCCAAAGCGCCGCGTCATGCTGTTATCCGCCTGCTCAAAAGCGTGGAAAACCCGATCCACCATTTCCGGGGCAATACCAATACCCGTATCGCTCACCGAAAACTCAACCGACGCTTTGCCTGCGGCTGAGCCACCCAGTCCTGCGACCTCCACCGCCGCCACCCGGACCACCACTTCGCCACGCTCGGTAAACTTCAGCGCATTGCCCACCAAATTGAGCAGCACCTGGCGCAGCCGCCCCGGGTCGCCGATGACGCGCTCCGGCACTTCTGGCGCGATTTCAAAGGCAAGTTCCAGGTTCTTCTGGTGCGCCCGAACCGCCATACTTTTCACAGTCTCACCCACCACGTCGTGCAGATCAAACTCCAGCGCCTCCAGTTCCATCTTGCCCGCTTCAATCTTCGAGAAGTCGAGAATGTCATTCACAATGGAAAGCAACGCTGCGCCCGACGAACTCACCAGTTCGATGTATTCGCGCTGCTCCGGCGTCAAATGGGTGTCGAGGGCCAGCTCAGTCATCCCGAGAATCCCGTTGATCGGAGTGCGAATCTCATGGCTCATGTTGGCCAGAAATTCGCTTTTGGCCCGACTGGCTGCTTCGGCCAAATCCTTGGCATGATTCAATTCTTCGTTGACCCGGCGCAGCTCTTTGGTGCGCCGCTCGACCTCAAGTTCCAACTGATCGCGATGCTTCTCCAGCGCCAAGTCGCGGCGCTGTATCTGCTCGAGCATTTCGTTGAATGACGCGACCAACTGACCAATCTCATCGCGGCCCGCGCCACTGGCGCGCACGCTGTAGTCGCGGCGTTCGGAAACCGAGCGCGCCGTGCTCACCAGTCCGAGGATAGGGCGGGAGATGACCTTCTGCAGCGATAGAGCCACGAAGTAGGCCAGAATGGTGGTCAGCAACAGCACCAAAGCCGCTACCCCCAGATATTGGCGGGTTCGAACCCGTTGCTCGGTCAAATCCATGACGATGATGATGTGGCCAACCTTCTCCTTCAGCAGATCCACCGGCTCTTCGTAGTAGAGGTCGTCACGGAAACGGGTGCCCGCCTTCTGGCTGGCGGAGACAGGACAGCGCGGGTTAGCCGGTTCCCGTTCAAAAGAGGCGAAACTACGGCCATTCGGCTCGTACAAGCAGCCAGCAAGCACGTGGGGTTTGGCCTGCAGTAATTGCAGCACTTCTGACGCGGCGTTTACGTCATGAAGGGTTAGCGCGGCGGCACTATTGGCCGCAAACATCCGCCCGGTAGTCGCTGCGTCCTGCTTCATCGCTTGGTGCAACGTCAGGCCTTCATAGGTGACGAACGCCGCACAGGCCAGAAACAAGGTGCCCACGCTGGTTACCATCGTGACCATCGTCAGCTTGCGATGGAGTGACGCACCCGACCGTCTTGCTCTCTCTGGCATACTCGTTCCTCTCACTTTCCGGGGTGCACCAGTTCGGCCAGCGCCAGAAATTGCGCACGCAGCCCTAAACGACCCGACTCCGCCGCGTCCATATTGACCCTAAAGTGATACCTGTCCGCGTCCTCCGTCATCTCCACCACCCCGCCAGCTTGGCAGAAGCCAGGGGCCTCGCTCACGGTTAACACGTTGCTGCCTTGCAGCGACTCCAGCAAGGGTGCGACATGGCGGACACTCGCGACGCCCACGAAAGCCAAGCGGCACTGCCGCACCTGCTCCAGACGCCGCACTATTTGAACTTCCACCTTCTGCCCGTGAATCTGCCTGCCAGCCACCTGGCCTTGCATTGCAACCGCGAGCAGAGGGTCGCCCAGCACACAGACTCGAAATAGCGCACTGGGCGGAAAGCTATCCTGCGGCCACTCGGCAAATTCCGCCAAGTGCAGTAGCACCCACACTTTCGTACGCAATCGTTGACTGCCCTCTTGCCCCACGGCGCCACTCGAAAGCAGCAGCGCTATTGCAACCATCGGTAGCAGCTTCCTAGCCCAAGCCCTTCCGCGCACTTTAGGGAACTCCCACTTCCAGTACGTCCCGCCCGTCAACCCATCCGTGGAATGACACAGCGATCCTTGTCTTCCACTTCGGCAAGGAGTCTGCATGGGATTACCCGGCCCCGCCTCCCCGTACCTTGGTCACCTCACTCCGCTATAATCCGGCCATGGATACCGGACTTAAAGGTCGTGTCGCCCTCGTCGCCGCGTCCAGCCAAGGCATTGGCTTGGCCGCTGCTGAAAAACTCGCCGCCGAAGGCTGTAAACTCGCCCTCTGCGCCCGCACCCGCGCCACTCTCGACGCTGCTGCGGAGAGCATTCGCTCGCGGTATGGCGTCGAGGTGCTCGCCGAAACCTTCGACGTGACCGACCCTGCCCACGTGCACGACTTTGTGGCAGCCACTGTCGCCCGCTTTGGCAGCGTGGATATTTGTGTCACCAACGCCGGAGGTCCGCCCGCCAAAGGCTTCCTCGCCTGCACACTCGACGATTGGCACAACGCTGTCAACGCCAACTTCCTCAGCACCGTCTATTTCGCCCGAGAGGTGATTCCCCACATGCAGCAAAAACAATGGGGACGCATCATTACCGTCACTTCCATTACCACCAAGCAGCCAATCCCTGACCTCGTGCTCTCCAACGCCGTGCGTGCGGCCGTGGTCGGCTTGGTGAAGAGCCTTGCTAATGAGTTCGGCAAAGACGGCATTCTGGTGAACAACGTAGGCCCCGGCTATACCGCCACGGACCGGCTGAAGAGCCTGGCAGCGGGACGTGCCCAAGCCACGGGAAAGACAGAAGAAGAATTGTTTGCAGTGTGGGCCGCAGATTCTGCGGTGAAGCGCGTTGGCACACCCGAAGAAGTAGCCGCCGTGATCGTGTGGCTCGCCTCCGAGTGCGCCAGCTTTGTCACCGGACAAACCATTCTGGCCGACGGTGGCGCCTACAAAGGCTTGTAGGCTCGCTTGTCCGCCCTCACCTGTTTCCAGTACCCTCGAATACGTTCTTATATTCGAGGTTTTATATGCGTCCCTTAGCAACCCGTCTTAATGTGCTCAGTGGTGAAGGTGCCCTGAGCGTTTTTGCCCGCGCCAAAGAACTCGAGCGTCAGGGCCGTTCCATCATTCATCTCGAACTGGGCGAGCCCGACTTCCATGCCGCGCCCTCTGTCGTCACCGCGCTGAAAGCGGCGATTGACGCAGGGCACGACCGCTATTGTCAGGTGCCGGGCATCCCCGCCCTGCGCGAAGAGTTATGTGCTTACCTGAAGCGTACTCGTAATCTGGATGTCACTCCCGGCGACATTGTGGTCTCCCCCGGAGCCAAGACTGCGCTGTTCAACGCGTTGATGGCGATCGTAGATCCCGGCGACGAAGTTTTATACCCTGACCCCGGCTTCCCCGGGTATCCTTCTATTCCGCAAGGCTTTGGCGGCGTGGTTGTGCCCTACAAGCTGGATGCCAGCCGCCAGATGCAGCCCGACGCGGATGAGATCGCGCGGCTGATTACGCCGCGCACCAAGGCCATCATCACTTGCTCACCCAATAACCCAACCGGCACGGTTTATACCGACATGGTGCAACGCCGCATTGCCGAGCTGGCGGTCGAGCACGACTTGTATGTGCTGTCGGATGAGATTTACAGCCGCATCAGCTTTAAGGGTGAGTACCAGTCCATGCGCAGCTATCCCGGCATGGCCGAACGTACCTTGGTGATTGACGGCTTCTCCAAGAGCTTCGCCATGACGGGCTGGCGGCTGGGCTACACGGTCGCGCCGTCACACTTGATTCCGGCACTCGATTTGATCGCCATCAACAGCTACACCTGCGTCGCGGAGTTTACCCAATATGCGGCCATCGCCGCCCTGCGCGACGTGGAGAACCAAACCGACCGAATGGCTGCCGAGTTCCGCCACCGTCGCGACGTTTTCACCACCGCACTCAACCAGATTCCCGGCTTCCACTGCGAACCTTGCGACGGCGCGTTCTATGCCTGGGTTAACATCACCGGAACCGGGATCAGCGCGGAAGAAGTCTGCCGTCTTATGCTCGAAGAAGCCGGGGTCGCAGGCATTCCCGGCAAGGCCTTCGGCGAAGCTGGCCGTGACTTTGTACGATTTTCCTTTGTAAGTGCGCCCGCGAAGTTAGAAGAAGCAGCAGCGCGCATCCAGAAGATCAGCGTCGCGTGGCAGGCCGTAGCGGCAAGATAAGACGGCACCCCGCTCATCGAAGCGGGGCGGCACGAATGGAGACACCGATGAGCGACCAACGCACCACACCGAACGGCGCTAAGCACATCCCTTGGGACACCATACCTGAGGAAGAACTTACTCCCCTGCTGCACCGCCAATTTGTCGTAGGCAAGGATGTGATGTTCGCCCGCGTGTTACTCAAAAAGGGGTGCATTGTCCCCGAGCACCAACACGTCAACGAACAGGTCACCTTTGTGGCCGAAGGAGCGCTCAAGTTTTGGATAGACGGCGAAGAGATCGTCGTCCGCACTGGAGAAGTGTTGACCATCCCCAGCAACATGCCCCACAAAGCCGAGGCACTCGAAGACACGGTGGACTATGACATCTTCAACCCTCCCCGCGCCGACTGGATCAACAAAACGGATGACTACTTGCGGGGCCAGAAGTAAAAGCCGCTTCGAACTCATCACGGTACGCCGAAATGGGGCCCCGCCTTAGTGCCCCACCCGCCGCTTGCAGTCTGGCGGTGGAAGGTGGATATGCCGAAAATAAGCTCGCTGGCTATTGCCTCGGGCTTTCTGCAGTGAACTCTGAGCAGCATGGCTTCATCACGGGCTGAAACTCCATTAACTCAACCCGCGTGCCGTCGGGGTCATAGAAGTTAGCTTGCCACTTGCCGTCTTTACCCATCTGCGGACCATCATGGCGTGGGCTGAGGCGGTCTTCCCGGTACAGTGTAGCCACGGCTTCTTCCATATTCGCCACGCCTAGTGAAAAGTGATTCAACACTCCCAGCGTTCGTGCGTCCACCTTATCCGCAGGGGTATCTGACCCCTCACCCACCATCATGTACTCCAGCCAGTCGTGGCCGTCGGGCACCTGCTGCGAAATCCAATCTACCTTGCCCGGCTGCATCGCTCCATACCAATAAGGCTTGAAGCCGAGTATCTCGCGATAGAAGTGATCTTCCGCCGCCTTGCTATGCACCAAGTACCCCACATGAATCACGCGAGTGCCAATCGGCCGCGCGTTCGCTGCCATCGCAACTGGCTTCCCCGGCTGCACAAACTTCACGATATTGCCTTCCGGGTCTTTGACGGCAAACCAGCGGCTGCCATCGCTTGCGAGCTGCACCGCCACCGCTGTCTCCACCCCATGCGCCCGCAAATACTGCCGCATTCCATCCGCATCCACCGTGTTGAATGCAACGCACGAAATGCGGCTCATGCCTTGCTGTGGCGGCAGGGGCAGCACCTCCACAAACTGGGTAGGACTGAAGTAATACCGAGAACCCTTCGCATCCAGTGGGTCAGAGCCCTTCACCGCTCCCAGCAGGTGACCATAAAAATTTTCACTGGCTTTCGCGTCACTGGTATAGACGCACATATGCGAGATCCCAATGATCGCCGGACTGCTCTGCTGCCCTGCGGCAATACCGACTGCGCTGATCACTCCAGCGACCACCGTAACAAGCCGCATCCACTGTCTCATCATTACTCCGCCTCCTTCGCCTGCAACGCTACTCACATAGTCCCGAGCCTCAGTTGCCCAAATGCTTCTCCAGGAATCCAGCCATAATATGGTTCGCTTCTTTTGACTCTGGTAGAAACGGGTTGTTCCAAAACGCATGGGGTAGCGCCTCAAACACTACTAAATGTGCGTCCACCCCATCACGCAGATATGCCCGATGCAGAGTCACTGTACCGCTCAGCAGTAAGTCGCGGCCGCTGGTGATAAACAAGGTCGGCGGAAAGCCCGTATGATCCGCATAAAGGGGCGACAACACCGGGTCCTTGGGGTTTGTTTCTTTGGTGTAGTACCTAGACTCCGGCGGGCCGGGCTGGGGAACATCAAGGTGCCCAGAAAATCCGTTGAGAGCATAGAGCGCCATTGAATCCCCCGCTTGACTGAAATCTCCCAACCCGGAAAATATCCCAGTCACCGCTGGCATAGGCAACTGTAGCTGCTTGAGTTTTGCCGTTACCTCCGCCGTCAAAATCGCGCCGGCTGACGTGCCATAGATACCGATATAGCCCGGCTTGTAAGCCTTGAGCAACTCTTTGTACACGGCTATGGCATCGTCTAACCCCTTCGGGAACGGATGCTCCGGTGCCAGTCGGTACAGCACCGCCACCACCCTGATTCCGGTAAGGTTGGCAATCGGAATTGTTTCGGTCAGTGACCCAGAATCGGAATCAAAGCCGCCACCATGCAGATTGATTAGCACGCGGTCGCGCTTATGTGCTGCCATCGTCAGCGGCGTGACTATCCGCACCGGCACACCCGCGATGGTCGCGGCCTCCACGTTCACGGGATATAGTTTTTTCGACGCTTCCCCCGCCCCCGCCTGCCACTGGTCAGTACCTGAGCGGCGCTGCTCCAGTGTTTGCGGCACAGCCTCATCCGACGCTTGTCGCGCCAGTTCCCGCTGCGCTTCGAGACTAATCGTCGTGGGGACGGGGACCACCCTCGTGACGTGAGCCGTTCCGTCTGGCGCAATCTTGCTGCTATTCATTGGTTTCGCCCCACCTATCGGCGTCTGCGCATATCCACTCGCCGCACTTGCTCCAAGCGCAATTACCACCACCCACCGCCACAGTCGTGTGCCCATGCCAGCCCCTCCTTTCACTGCACACAGTAAACACCACACACTATACTCGACTTGCATCTGAGATTCGATTTAACTTGTTATTCTTTGAGTGTGGTTTCTCAGGAGGCTCTAGTGCCAAAGTACGTGATCGAACGTGAAATTCCCGGGGCGGGCACTCTCACCGCCGCTCAACTCCATGCCATTTCCCAAACGTCCTGCGGCGTGTTGCGCTCCATGGGCTCAGAGATTCAGTGGCTGCAAAGCTACGTGACCCCGGACAAGATCTATTGCGTTTACATCGCTCCCAACGCGGAGATGGTGCTGGAACATGCGCAAAAGGGCGGCTTCCCCGCCAATCGCGTTTCTGAAGTCAAGACGATGATTGACCCCACCTCGGCGGAAGGCTAGACAACCCGGCTTTTCGTAAAAGAGGAAAGTGGAAATGGACTGCCTAGCGTGGCACGGTTTGCGCGTCTGCCTTGCCAGGCAGTGACCCACCTTCGCGTTTGGTGTTTCGGCGCGAAGGTGGGAGTACGCAAGCCCGCCCCTGCGATAATAGAAGCACTATGTCTTGTGCTCTACTCTCTTCCCGCGCCGAACTGCGCTGTGTGGTTTGCGCCACCGTCACCGCGTCGCCTGCGGAAGATTTTCGCTGTGCCGCTTGCGGAAATTTGCTGGAATGCACCTTCCCCGATTGGCCGTCCCCCGCTGCATCGCCTCGGCTTGCCGCCGAGCTGAAGCATCTGTGGATCGCGCGGCGCACCTCGTTTGATCACCTCGACCAAAGCGGCGTTTGGCGCTTCCGCGAAATGCTGCCCACCCTGCCGCACCCTGAGAAGATCATCACGCTGCGCGAAGGCAACACCCCACTCTGGGAGCTGCCCCGTTGCGCTCGCGCTGCTGGCATCAATGAGGGCCAGCTTTTCGCTAAACATCAGGGCATGAACCCCACTGGCTCTTTTAAGGACACTGGCATGACCGGTGCCATCTCCGTAGCCGCGCAAGGCAGCGCGTTCTCGGGCCGCGCCGCCAGCAGCGAGGTTCGCTGGGTCGCCTGCGCTTCCACCGGTAACACCTCGGCCAGCATGGCCGCCTATGCCGCGCGCGCAAACATGCGCAGCGTCGTGCTCATCCCCGAAGGCAAGGTTGCATGGGGCAAGCTTTCGCAGGCGCTGGACTATGGTGCCGTTACATTGCAATTGCGCACCGACTTCGATGGTTGCCTAAACCTGCTTACACAAGCTGTGCGGGAGTACCCGATCTATCTGTTGAATTCAGTGAACCCCTATCGCTTGGAAGGACAGAAGACTGCCGCCGTCGAACTTGCCGAACAGTTGGGCTGGACTCCGCCCGACCATTTGATTGTGCCCGGTGGCAATCTTGGCAACTCGTCCGCACTGGGCAAAGGATTTTTGGAAATGCACCGGCTCGGCTTAATCTCTCGCCTGCCCAAAATCAGCGTGATTCAAGCCGCCGGAGCCAATCCACTGGCTCGCGCGATGCGCGCAAACAAAGGCACCAGCCTCACCCCCATCACGCCCGACACCCTCGCTACGGCCATTCGCATCGGTAATCCTGCCTCTTGGCGCAAGGCCGTCCGGGTGGTGCAGCAAACCGGCGGCATGGTGGACGACGTGACCGAAGCCGAAATCGCTGTGGCCAAAGCCGAAATTGGCAGCGATGGTATTGGCTGCGAGCCAGCATCCGCCGTCACTTTGGCCGGGTTGAAAAAGCTCACTGCCAGCGGCTTTGTGCAGCCACATGAAAGCGTGGTGCTGCTGCTCACGGGCCACCTGTTGAAGGATCCCGAATATACGATTGACTTCCATCGCGACGCGCTGTTGCCGCAAGCAAGTGATGCCGAACGAGTGGCAATGCAACGGCTGGAGCGCGCACCCATTCAGCTCGATGCCGACTTGGGCCAGTTGCTGCGTACGCTGCAAGCAGCCGAGAACTGACCTCAGTGGGCCCCACGCCTTGCGCCTTTGCAAACGTGGGCAAACGTGGAATGCTCACGCCATCTTCCAATGTGCTTGAAACTCGAAGCTAGAAACGGGAAACTAACTTATGTTCACCATCTCGCTCCCCGCCACTTCTGCCAATCTTGGCCCCGCGTTTGACGCGGCCGCACTGGCCTTCCCCCTGCGCCTGACGCTGACGGCCGAACCCGCCGCCAACTACAAGATCACCGCCCGAGGACGCGACGCCAAGCTCTGTGGTTTCCCCAGCGGAGACCCGCAGCAGCACCTCATCCTTAGCACCTATGAAGATGTTCTAGCCCGCGAAGGTCGCGCCATCACGCCGCTGCGAATTCAGCTGAAGAACGAAATTCCTATCGGCAAAGGCTGTGGCTCCTCCGCTGCCGCGCGCCTGGCGGGCATTGGGCTGGCCGTACACTTCGGCAAACTCAAGTGGAGCCCCAACCGCATCATGACCGAGGCCAGCCTGCGCGAACATCATCCCGATAACGCAACTGCCTGCTGGCTCGGCGGCATCACCCTCGCGCGCATGGAAGAAGCACCCAGAAATGCCAGCGAACACGATACCGGTGTGTTGCCACATCTCGAAGTGGTCCGCGTGGTGCCCAAAGGCAAATGGCCATTGCTGCTCGCTGTTCCCTCCCAGCCACTTTCCACCGAAGAAGCCCGCAAGGTTCTGCCGAAGACCTACTCCCGCGCCGACGTCGTGGTGAACGTGCAGAGTTCCCTGTTTTTGCTCGCGGCATTCTTTGAAAATCGAGGGGAACTGCTTCGCTACGGCCTCGACGACCGCATCCATCAACCGTATCGCTCAAAGCTGTGCCCACTGCTGGCACCGCTTCAAGAACTGGCGGCGGACCCCGCTTCTGGTCTGTTCGGTGCAGCCTTGAGCGGTGCTGGGCCCAGTGTGCTGGCGTTCCTCAACCCCAAGTTCCCCGCCACCAAAACGCGGCTCCGCGTCGCTGCCTACCTGAAGACGCGGGGCTTGAAGGCAGAGTTGTTCTTGACGGCAATCGCCGAAAAAGGTGCGGAGGGGTTACAACGGAAGAAGCAGTAGCCTGGTTTTTTTGATGGTAGGAATGCAGACTTGCCCCCTTTAATCAGGAGCCTCGAAACTCACTACCCGAACTTCAGCCGCTGAGTTCGCACCATGGCCACCATTAATACCACCACCAGCCCGCACACAAGCCACATGTAATGTGGCAGCAGCAAGCTCCCCGCATACACCTCGGTAAAGTCCGCCTTCCGCGCGGTAAAAGACGGAATAACGCACTGCATGACAACATCACCCAACATCGCAATAAGCAACAACCAAAGGGCGGCGCGCAACAGCACTTTCGTACGCTTACGCACAACCACAGATTCGCGGGTAGGCTCTTCGACGGTGGTGACTTTGGGGATGAGGGGGTTGGCGATCATTCAAGAAATAATGGAGCGGAGCACCTTTGTGGCGATCCTCTATGGGATCGGTTGAGTGCCCGGTTGAGTGCCCAGTTGAGTGCCCAGTTGAGTACCCAGTTGAGTAGCGCGGGCCTTGCAGGCAGCATCCGGGCGAGCGCTGCGCCGTCGGCTAGCCCGTGCTCAGGTGCCGAAACCCGGCAAACCCAGTTCTTCTGTGGAACCAAGCTGATTATATAAGACAAGCCGATTATACTAGCTTGCAGGACGCACTCGCCGCGCCATGTGCAGTGACCAAAGGGCCTGTAGCTCAACGGTTAGAGCAGGGGACTCATAATCCCTTGGTTGGGGGTTCAAATCCCTCCGGGCCCACCAGAATTTACATCAACTCACAGCGTCGCCCGGCGAACGCACGCGCGGCCCATGCGTTCGCTCATCGCCGCGCTATGCCTCTGGCGTCACCGGCAACACCACAGGAGTTTCCATGAGCTTCACCCGTATCTGCGTTGTTTCCGTCGGCCTCTGCCTCGCCGCTCTCACCCTCGGAGACCTTTTTGCACAGCAAGACTTTTCCGCGCACACGGTCAACCGCGTCCGCTACGCTGACCAGTACATCTGGAAGCAGTCGCTACGCGTACCGGCGACACTCACAGCGGGGGTTCAGGCGTCCGTCACGCTTTCGCCCTGCCCATGGGGCGTGGGCGGCACGGACACTTGGACCTATATACACCTCGCAGACAGCACCGGAAACGCCGAGGACACGGTGATTCAAGGGGGCACCTGCACCGGAGGCGCGGCCAGCGGCAGCATCTTGCTAACTCCTACCAAGAGCCACGGCGGCGGTCTGGTGGTCTCCAGCTCCACGGCGGGCTGGCAAGAGGCTTCTAATGACGCACGTTACGCGCCCACTGACCCTAATGGCACCCTGCAAACTGGCGTGGTAACCGCCGCCCCCGGCGAATACACATGGACCGCGCGCATGAGTGTCCACTCCACTTTGCAAGTACTTAACTTTGAAGGCAGCATCGTCAACTGTGCCATGGCCGATACCTGCCTATACCTTGGAGATAATAGCTCAACTCACTTCGCCAACATCGAAGTACGTAACTTCCGCGGGCGGCCTATGATTCCTGGCGGCACTTACTCTATGATCGAAGATAATGCCAACGGCAGCCGTGTGGTGCGCGCCACTACTCGCAATGCTAAGCCGGGCAATACTTTCGGCCATCTTATTCAGATAGATGACGACCAGGCCGCCACTATTGACGGTCTCTATACGAATGCGGGCACGTGGGGACGCTGCGATGCCGCCTTCTGCTCGTCCGCCATCTATGGCCCCGGCCCATTTAAGTTTGCTGCTGGTGTGCTCTGGGTCATGAATTCCGATTTAAGCCTGCAATGCCTTGCCAATGGTATAGATAACTACGACGGCAACACTTTGCACGTGGAAAATACTGTGATTCAAGCTTTCCCGGAGTTCGGAGTGAGAACGGGCGTGCCGCGCGGCGGCTATGGCTCCGCGCTAGGCACGAATGTATATATGGAAAGTGGTGGGTGCAAGAATCCCATTTATAACAATGCCATCACGCAGTCAGGATGGATTGTGGAAGGCCGTGGGCTTTCACTTTATGGTGGGTTGCCCGCTGGTGCAGCGCTGCCGAGCTTCAAGACCAACGCACCTGGCCCCACTGAATATGATTACTTCGTCGTACTGCACAATAGTGCGCTCAACAAGAAGTCAGCCCCACTCTATGTGGGCGAATCAGCCGTGGATGCTGTCAAGGCGAATAGTATCGCGGTGCAGTGGCCGGGCAGCAGCTTTTATGACAACGTAGATGCCTTTGACTTGCTTCGGGTGAGCGGCTCCAACGCTTGGGGCAGTAACGTACCATACAGCGCTGGCAACTACGCAGTCGCCACCAACATTGCCGCCGCTGCTGCTTGCACTACGACACTGTGCAGTTTTATGGATACGAATATCCCTCTGGCCACTTATACCATTGCCACAGGCTACTTCCCGCATATTCGCTACTGGCCTGCCGCCATCTTTCTGGGTTCGAATCAAGATACTACTAATATTGCCAGCGGCCCCGGCTTTTACTCAGGCGATTCCACCGGCGGCATCAACACGGTCGCACCCGGCGGCTACAACAACATTACCTTCACCGGGGGTGATGTCACCGGCAACAGCTTGAACGGCGGAGCGATCACGCGCGTCAACAGCAATGTTACTGGAGGAGATGCTGCTGCACTGCTACTTCCGCTGGCCAATTGGGGGTCTGGCACCAAGGCGGTCAAAGGGCGTATCAATCTCGGCTCCAGCCAGCCACCCCGCGGGGCCACTGACCTAGTAACGCTGGTGGACTCTAACGCGCCTAAGACCAACGCTACAATGGGTAACCGCCCCGCTTACGACGCTGCCGACGCCGCGCTATGTCTCGACCAATTTCGTGGTTTCGACAATTCCGGAATCTGCCTGCGTGCACCAAGCTCGGTCAGCAACTACATTGGCACCGTGCCGGATAACGTTAACTGGAAGGAACGCTTGACCGCGACACAGAAGTCCTTCGCCGTACCGGTAGTCATCAACCCCGGCAGCACTCTCACTGTCGGTGCGGGCTCTGCAATCGCGCAGTTAAAAGTGTTTTCGACCGGCCCAATCAACCCCGCGGCGGTGGCAGGCAGCAATTGCGCTGACCAGTCCTTTGCCGCTCCCAGCCTTACCCCTGCGGATGTGATTGGCAACGTAACCCCCCCGACGTCACTTGGAAGGGTCTCGCTCAACGCATATCCCGGCAGTGCGGGCAGTGTAATTTTTCACTTCTGCAACCCCGGCAGCGCAAGCGCTACGCCGCCCGCTGGCAGCTACAGTTTTCTGGCGGTGCACTAGCTGAAAGGTGACGCAGAATTGCCGGGGAGTCCGAACCCCATGAGATAATGGGGTTCACCGAATTTTTCATGAGGATTTTGCCTTGAGCCACATTGTTCATTGCGTCAAGCTAAAGCAGGATTTGCCCGGCCTGGAAGAACCACCGTTTGACGGGGAAATCGGCCAAAAGGTGTACGACCACGTCTCGCAGCAGGCTTGGGGCCTGTGGATGGAGCATTGCAAAATGCTGCTCAATGAATATCGCCTGAATCCGGCCCGCCGCGAGGATCAGGAACTGATCGTGCGCCAACTGGAAGCCTTCTTTTTCGGCGATGGTGCCGCACCGCCCCCGGAGTTCAAGCCCGAAGCTGTGTAAACCGGGTACCGGAGCGGTGACGGAAAAAGCATATTCTTTCATCACCGCTTAACAATCCGTCGCTATAAAAGGATGGAACATGCCTACCAAGGTCAATACGCTTATCTTCTCTGACCTGCATCTAGGTGCTGAGACCAGCCGCCCTAGTGATTGTCTGGACATGCTTCATCAATTTGAGTTTGAGCGCCTGATTCTGCTGGGCGACATCTTCGCCGACCTGAACTTCCGCCGCCTGAAGAAAGAGCACTGGCAGTTCCTTAGCCACATCCGCAAGCTCTCCAACCCCAAGCGCCACATTGAAGTGGTGTGGGTGGAGGGCAATCACGATTTCGGCCTGGCCGAGGTCATGGGCCACCTGACGGGCGTCGAAGTTCTGCAGGAATATTCATGGGAGTTCAACGGCACCCGCCATTTGGCCATTCACGGCCATCAATGGGATAAGTTCATCGCCAACAATTTTGGTCTGAGCGTGGCAATCTCCTACGCGCATTTACAAATTCAAAAGTTGGGCTTGCCCATGCACCCCATAGCCCGCTTCACAGACAAAATCCCTACCCGCTGGCAGCGCCTGACCCCTAAAGTCGCCACGGGAGCCATTCATCTGGCCAAAGTCCGCCACGCCGAGCGCGTTTTCTGCGGACACACGCACAAGGCGTATCATGTGGAGCAAGACGGCGTGAACTACTACAACTCCGGCTGCTGGACCGATACTCGCGCTACTTTTATCACCATAGACGAAAAGGGGGTGGAGATTCGTGAGTACACCGGTGACGACAACCAGCGATCTGACGATCGTGATTCCAGCCAAGAACGAAGCCCTGCTTATTCCCCGTCTGCTGACTTCTTTGACGAAGCAGAACTATCCGCCGATGCGGCATACGAGGGTGTACGTCGCTGACGCCAGTTCTACCGACGGCACTCCTGATCTAGTTCGAAAGTTCAAACAAGATGGCCTGCTGGATGTAGAAGTGATTGCGGGGGGCTTGCCCTCGGTTGGCCGCAATGCCGGGGCCGCGCTTGCCACTACCGACTATCTGCTTTTTATGGATGCGGACGTTGAGTTGAAGGACCCATCGCTGATTGGCCGCTGCGTGGAGCGCATGCAGCGAGGGCAACTGCATTGCGTCACCACCAACATTCTGTGCCGCGACGGCAAAGCCATCGATCACATCCTCTATACAGGCAACAATATGTGCCAGTACCTTTCGCGCCTGCATCAACCCTTTGCCACTGGCATGTTTATGATGTTTGACCGGCAACGCTTTGAGGAACTCGGCGGCTTTAATGAGCGGGCGCTCTACGCCGAAGATTATCTGCTGAGCAAGAAGGTGAACAGGAGCCGCTTTCGCATTGTGCGCGGCGGCGTACTCACCACCAACCGCCGCTTTCGCAATATGGGACGCGCGAAAGTCGCCACTCTCTTTTTCAAAACTGCCTTCAACTTCTGGAATGAACGTCACTTCCTTCGCGACCACGAATACTGGAAGCACTGAGCACCAGAAACCCCGGTTGCGTATCGTTCCGTTATTCGCGTTCCGCCAAGCGGCCTGCCAGCCCGGCCCGCTATAGCCCAAACTGTCGCAGGTGGTGATCGTTGTGCAGATAGCCGCAACGCATCCACTCCCATCGCGACATCGTTCCAAACAGAGGGTGCGCCCGAAACTCCCCCCGCGAGCGGAAGCTGTCGATCAGCGCCAATAAACGTGTACGGTCGCCCTCGAACTCAGTGGGCGGCGTCCCCCCGACCTGTTGATCCGCCTCCGGCGTTGTCGGCACTCCTTGCGGCCACGTAACCGGCAGATACAGCGCGCCATAACGCATCACGTAACGGTAGAGAAAGGTCTGGCGGCTCGCTACCGCGCGCTCACCCATCGCCATCCGCTTGGCATCCGATAAATGGCAGATCATCTGGTGCACGTTCATCGTGCCCCACACCCGCTGGCTCTGTGGCGTAAGCCGCCCCACGCGCCCGAGGATTTCCTGCAAGTCTTCCGCGTTGTCCAGGTTCTTCATGCCATCCTTTACTTGCCGTTTACAACGCCAATCGGCGCCGGACTCGCCACCTCCACCAATGCCCTCACTCCTGGAACTGCGGTCAATAGCACCATCGCCCGCGGCTGGCTAGCCTTATCCAGCGAGGCCAGTGCCTTGGCCCGCCAGTTGGCATCCAGCGGGTTGCCCGCATCCACCGCATTCATCGCCGCGAGGCCGGTGCGCCCGATTTCACCCAAATCACCCGAGACTGCCGCCACATCCTCCATCAGTCCAGCGTTCTTGCCCGCCAGCGTCGCTTCCTGATCGCGCCATGCCACCAGCAACCGCCGCAACTCTGCCGTCTGCACGGCGCTGCGCGAACCCTGCGCATACTGGGTCGCCAACTGGTTGAACCGCCGAGCCGTCAAACTCTCCGGCCGAGCCGCATCCACCAGCCGCACCAGGCGCGTCACATCGGTACTGGTCTGGTAGCTGGCCGAAGCCCGCTGATAATCCTTTACCGGCTCCACCGCATTCGCCAGTGTGCGCACCGCGTTCACATTCGCCTCACCCGCAATTCTCTGCAACATTGGGTCATACACGGCATTGTGCCGCAGGCCCAAACCATCCAACTGCCCGCTTACTCGCGCCATACGCCGATACATCGAGTCCACATCCTTCACCTCGGCTGGCGACCACAAGCGCTCTGCTACCGCTGCGGCGCGCGGCCAGATGCGCGAATCCTCTGTCTCCGTTGATACGTATTCACTCCACATCGCCGCTTCTCCGCCTAAAATCAGCTTTTGCTGCTCCGGAGTCAATGCCGCCGCCGGTCCACTCATGGGGTCTATTTGGTAATGTCTTTCCGCTGGCCACATCAGGTCCAGGTAGTAGCCGAATGAGAGCAACCCCCGAATTCCCTGCTGCGCCGCCTTCGCCAGTGACTCCTGCCCACGCCACGAATGCAGTAACACCGACTTCGGAAGATCGGGATGCAGTACTTCGTCCCATCCCATCATGATCTTGCCATTCGCGCGCACCAGCTTTTCCAGCTTCTGGTTGAATCCTGCCTGCAAATCCGCATTCGTCTTGATGTTGTGCTTCTGCTTGTAGGCGGTAATGGAAGGCTCGCCATCCCACACTTTTTCTTCCACTTCGTCGCCGCCCACGTGGAAGTATTTGTCGGGAAACAACTTGGTCATCTCCGCCACAAAGCCCGCTAGAAACACATAGGTCGCCGGTTTGGTCGGATCCATGGCGCGGCCGCTGCTGCCATAAGCGCGCAAAATGTCATACGGCTTGGGCCCGCTGCCAATCTGGGGATATCCCGCCAGCCAAGCTGCGCTGTGTCCGGGCATATCAAACTCCGGCACTACGCGAATGCCGCGATCGCGTGCATAGGCAATCACGCTGCGAATCTCAGTGTGCGTATAGAACTGTCCATCCGACCCCATCCCCTGCAGCTTCGGATAATTCTTGCTCTCCACCCGGAAGCCTTGGTCGTCAGAAAGATGCCAATGCAGCACATTCATCTTTACTGCGGCCATGCCGTCGAGATTCCGCTCCACCACCTCCACCGGCATAAAGTGACGGCTCACGTCCATCATCAATCCGCGCCACGCAAAACGTGGTGCGTCGTGGATGGTCGCCGCAGGAATGATCGCTTGGCTTGGATACCCTGCTTCTGCCCCGGGGTTGGCTTTTTCCGTCACCATCTGCAGCAGCGTCTGCAAGCCATGCATTGCACCCAGCGGCGTGGCTGCTTCTAGCTTCGCCGCCGTCGCGGTCACCGTCAGCACATACGATTCATCGTCGCCCAGCAATTGCACCGGGGCGCTAGCGTGAGCTGTATGAATGGTCAACGTCGGCGCAGCCGCACTCAGGCGCTTGGCAAAACGCGTGCCTGTGCGCCAGTTGAGGTCATGCAAAAAGCGCTGCACGGCGCGATCCAGCCGAGGCTCGGTGTAGCCAGTCAGCTTCACTGAAAAGCTGCTATCCACCACCAAGGCGCCATCGCCGCGCTCCACCTGCGACGGCATGGGCATCAGGTTCGCCGCCGGGTCGCTCTGTGCCGTCGCGGTTCCTCGGAGGCCTGCCATCGCCACTCCTGCCAACACCGCCATGCTTGCCACTCGCCCCAAGATTCCCATTAGCCCACCGTCACTCGTACGCTCTCGCGTGCCGCTTTCTTTCCTAGATATGCCGTCACTTCTTTGGTTACCCGATCGGCCGCCTGCAACGCGGTGGCAAACTCGGTCACGCCACCTTCGGTATCAGAGTGCGCGAAAAAAATATTGCCCATCGGCTTGCGCAGCTTTGGCGCTACCCGCGTCGTCACTCCCGGTGCCGACAAGAACATCGGATGCCCACGCCGAAAAACCCGTACCTCCGCCGCCTTCGCTTTCGAGCCGGGAAACCACACGTCCATCTGATCCAAACACTTTTGCCCCAGACTCACGCAGAATTCATCCTTCAACAATGCGGCCCGCTGCGTTTCTGCGCGTGGTACGTAGCAACTCAACACCTGCGGCCGTTTGGTCTCTTTGTTATTGCCGTGCTGCGAAACCCAATCGGCCACCACAAAATCCGTCATCACGCAGGGAGCCGGAATGTTCGTGTCGTACGACCCGTTGTATACCACGCTGTTGTAGCAAAGGTTCACCACCAGATACGGCTGATACCGCATCTCGTCCATCGCATCTGCATGTTCCTGATCAATCTGGTAAATCCCCTTGATCAAATGCTTGCCGATGAACTTTGGACACGCCATCACGGCCGCCTTAGCCGCCACTGTCTTCAGTTTGTCGTCCTGCGAATAGGTGACCAGAACCTTGTCGCCTTTTTGCTCAATCTGAATCACGGTTGCGTTGCGCTGCAGTTTTTCTTTGGAGGTCTTCATCAGGGCCGCTTCCAGTACCAGCGAAATGCGCCCCAGTCCGCCTTCCCAGGTGTAGCGCCCCTCTTCCAGCCCGCCGACCCAATCCACTACTTCGGCACCAATCAGCGCCGAAGTATCTTCCGTCACCGCGCCCCAGTTGTTTGGACCAAAGTTATCGAACCACGCCTTGACCTCTGGCCCGTAGGGCTCAATCAGATCCGAAAAGGCGATGGCGTCGAGCTTGGCTTTCTCGGCATCGGTCAGCTTGTCGAGGTTCATCGCCTTCATGTCCTTGAAAAACTTGTCAAAATTCTTCTTCGCTGCGTCCGAATAGTTCGACTTCGCGATGCCGCCCTTCCAAAACTCTGGCGTCAACTGATCCTTATAGATGCAGGCATCCACGCTTTGAATGAGCGGCACATCCATACCCAGCTCCATCGCGAACCCCTTGAGGTTTTCATTCGCGTTGTAGGCCGACCCCGTGGCGTACCAAAGGTCATTCCACTTTTCTGGGATGGCGTTGCCGCCGAGCCGCGGCTCTTTTTCCAGCAGCAAAAAATCGCGCCCCTGCATCCGGTAGGCCGCAATCATGCCGCTCGGCCCGCCGCCGATGATCACTGTCTCCACCTGAGCCGAGGGGGCGGGAATCTGGAAACCCTCACCGTCGCGCACCATGTGGCAGATCTTGTTGATCTCGCTGCTGAATGAAGACGCCGCACCCGCACTGGGTGCCGGAGAACCCTGCATGGCGGCGATTGGCGAAGGGCACGCTGCTACTACAGCTCCGCCCACCAGAAACTTGATGGCATCCCGCCGGGTTGGGTTCATCAGGCTGTATGAACTGCTGGAGTCTGTAGGCTGGGCCGAGTTCGCGGGAGCCGCAGCCTCTGCCGCCGCATCGCTCGAAAGCTCAGGCGCGCTGCCATGGAACGGACACTTTGAATCGAGTTCGCTCATAAGAAATCCTCGTGCAGATTGTACGAGGCGCAAGGGCATTTTGTCGCGAGGAAGCCACGGAGGGTAGCGGAAACTTGAAACCGCTTCCCTAGCCCTCCCGCTGAAACCGGTACCGTCCACCGCGCTCTTCCGCGAAACCTTCTGCCACCTTTAAGAACGCCCGGGCCGCGTGGCTCAGTTTGGCATGCTTGCGATACACAATGCGCAACTTACGCTGAAAGCTTAGATCGCGCACCGGAACTTTCACCAGTTCCCCCCGCTGCAGTTCGCCTTCAATGCTTAACTCCGGCAGCATCGCGCATCCGTTGCCCAGCGCCACAAATTGCTTGATCGCCTGCAAGGTCGGCAGTTCCACATCCATGTGCAAGGGTGTTTTTTTCCGCCGAAAAGCCTGGATCACCTTGTCGCGGTAAGGCGACGAAACAATGTGCGCCACAAAGCTTTCCGCACCCAACTGCCGGATGCTGACCGCCGCCTCGCCCGCCAGCGCATGGCTCGGCGGCACCACAAACACCAGTTCATCCAGATACACCACGATGGAGGCAAGGTCGCTCTCTTCCGGCTCGTAGGTAATCACGCCGAGTTCCGCCTTGTGCCGCCGCACTTCGTCCGGAATATTGCTGCCCAACCCGCGATCTACTGTGATTCGTACCATCGGGTGCCGTCGCCGATACTCCGCCAGCACCGGCAGCAAGTAGAGCGCCGTAAACTCGTTGGCCTCAATCGAAAGCCGCCCGCGCTGCAGTTCCTTCAACTCCCCAAGCGCGGTTTGCGCGTCGCTGCGCAGGTTGATGAGCTTGTCGCTGTACTCAAACAACACCCGTCCCGCGTCTGTCAGCACCCCATCGCGCGACGAGCGATCAAACAGCGGCTCGCCCACCTCATCTTCTAGTTTGCGAATCGTCTGGCTTACCGCCGACTGGGTGCGAAACAGCTTTTCCGCCGCCCGCGAGAACTTGCCCTCCCGCGCTACCGCCAAAAACACTTCAAGCTGCGCCAAATCCATCCCAAACCTCTTTCCTGTCTTACCCCTGTCTTTCCCTTTGTTCCGCTGCGATTGTCGCTTTTTTCGTAACCACAACTCTCAAACCCATTAGCTCAACTTATCGTACAACTATTGCTTATGATATTTCAATAATTATAAGCTGGCATTGCACCCTCTTTCCAGGCGAACATAGAAACTCCAGAACCCGTCTTGAGGACGAGAGCAGCCTCACATTTTTGGCACGGAAAGGTTGGCGATGCACACCGCAAAACCTCGCATTACGATCTTCGACACTACTTTGCGCGACGGCGAGCAATCCCCCGGCTGCAGCATGACGGTGGAAGAGAAACTGCGCATGGCCCGGCAGCTCGAACGCCTTGGCGTGGACGTGATCGAGGCCGGTTTCCCCATCGCCTCTGATGGCGACTTTGAAGCGGTACGCCAAATCGCTCAACAGGTGCGACGCCCTATCATCTGCGGCTTGGCCCGCGCCAGCCAGCAAGACATCGCCCGCGCTTGGGATGCGCTGCAACACGCCGCCCATCCGCGCCTCCACGTGTTTCTGGCAACTTCGGATATTCACCTGCAATTCAAGCTGAATATGACGCGCGAGCAGTGTCTGCAGCAGGCTGCTGAATCCGTCGCCTACGCACGCTCCCTGTGCACCGATGTGGAGTTTTCGCCCGAAGACGCCACCCGCACCGATCGTGCTTTTCTGGTTCAGGTGGTTCAGGCCGTGGTGGACGCAGGCGCCACTACAGTAAACATTCCGGACACGGTCGGCTTCACCACACCGACTGAATTTGCTGACATCATCACCATGCTGCGCCGCGAGGTTCGCGGCATCGAAAGCGTGGTTATGAGCGTCCATTGCCACAACGACCTCGGCCTGGCCGTGGCCAATTCTCTGGCTGCCGTTAGCGCTGGTGCGCGCCAAGTGGAATGCACCATCAACGGCATTGGCGAACGCGCTGGCAACGCTTCACTGGAAGAGGTGATCATGGCCACCCGCGTCCGCGCCGACCTCTACCCAGTCGAAACCGCGATTCACACCGCGGAACTCTACCCCAGCAGCCAGTTGCTGACTGAAATTACCAGTGTGGACGTGCAGCCCAACAAAGCCATTGTCGGCCGCAACGCCTTTGCGCACGAAGCTGGCATCCACCAGCACGGCATGATGAAGAATCCCCTGACCTATGAGATTATGACGCCGCAATCGGTCGGCGTGCCAGACAGCAAGCTAGTGCTAGGCAAACATTCTGGTCGCGCCGCGCTCAACCTGCACTGCCAGCGCCTAGGCTATCAGTTTGACCGCCGCCAGCTCGATGAAGTCTATCGCCGCTTTGTCGCGCTCGCCGACCAGATTAAGATGGTGGAAGAGCACGACGTGCTGCAGATGATTCGCGATGCACACCCGGAACTGACGCCGCAATTTGATAGCCTTATTTCGACTCCGGCGAACATTGCAACGGTCAGCAGCACACAAACCGGCCAAGGCTACGGCGCGCAAGCGTAAGCCTCCAGAAACCTGAAATTGTCGTTGGAGAACTGATGTCCCGTCCGCAAACTATTACTGAGAAGATTCTCGCTGCGCACTGTGGCCGCGAAACCACTGGCGTTCGCCCCGGTCAGATCGTCAACGCCGCCATTGACCTCGTGGTCTGCCATGAGATCACCACGCCGCCCGCCATCAAGATGATGCAGCGCCTCGGCGTCACCAAAGTCTTTGACCCCGACAAGTTAGTCGTAACCCCCGACCACTTTGTCCCGAATAAGGATATTCAGACTGCGGAGCTTACCAAGGAATTACAACGCTTCGTTCGCGACCAGGGCATCAAACACTATTACGAACTCGGGGAGCATGGGATCTGCCACGCCCTCATCCCAGAGAAGGGTCACATCCTTCCTGGTATGACGGCCGTTTGCGCCGACTCACATACCACCACCCTCGGTGCCTTTGGCGCCTTCGCATCCGGCATCGGTTCCACAGATCTGGCTGCCGTGCTTGCCACCGGCGAATTGTGGTTCCGCGTACCACCGACCCTGCGCTTCAACCTGAACGGCAAGCTGCCGCGCGGCGTCTTCTCGAAAGACCTCATTCTGTACATCATCAGTAAGATTGGCGTGGATGGCGCGCGCTACTGTGCCATGGAATATCACGGTGACACGATCGCTTCGCTCTCCATGGAAGCTCGGATGACGATTAGTAACATGGCAGTAGAAGCGGGCGGTAAGTCTGGCATCTTCCACGCGGACGCCGTGACGGATGAGTATGTCCGCGCCCGCACTAGTGTCACTTACACCCCGTTCTGCTCTGACGCGGACGCCGAGTACCAGTCTGTAATGGATATTGACGTTTCGTCGCTGGAACCTATCGTGGCACTCCCTAGCTTGCCCTCGAACGGTCGCTTTATTGGAGAAGTGGGCAACGTGGCGATTGACCAGGCTTACATTGGTAGTTGCACTAACGCCCGAATTGAAGATCTGCGCGAAGCCGCAGCCATTATGAAAGGCAGGCACATTGCCAAGGGCGTCAAGGCTATCGTCGTCCCGGCTACTACTTCCATCTGGAAGCAGGCCTTGCGCGAAGGCTTGTTTGAGATATTCACCGATGCGGGTTGCGTGGTTTCTACGGCGACTTGTGGCGCATGCCTCGGCGGCAGTATGGGAGTGCTCGGCAAGCAAGAGGTTTGTATCTCCACCACCAATCGCAACTTCACGGGGCGTATGGGTCATCCAGAGGCGTTAGTGTATCTTGCTAGCCCGGCTACGGTAGCGGCCTCAGCAATTACTGGAGTAATTACCGACCCTCGTCCGTATATGAACTAACCATATGGCTGAGTTATCGAACGGTAGATGCAGACTGGGAGTTCAGCGCTGAGGACAACAAGGTAGGCTGTAACTCCGAGCGAGCGAAGAAAATTACCCATTTACAAAACTCGATGCCCCATCCTAAACGCGTTTTGTCCGTTCAGGCTGAGAGGAAGAAAGTAACGCTTCACCTAACACCTAACATCGCCCGAACACCTAACATCGAATACCGGAAACTCGAAACCTGAAACCAAGAGGCTCTCATGTCCCGCACCATCAAAGGCCGCGCCCACGTCTACTCCCGCGCTCACATCAATACCGACGAAATCATTCCCGCGCGCTACCTGAACACGCACGACCACGCCGAACTGGCCAAGCACGCCATGGAAGATATTGACAAGGAGTTCCTCGCCCGCGTGCAGCCCGGCGACATCCTAGTGGCGGGTGAAGACTTCGGCTGCGGCTCCTCGCGTGAGCATGCGGTGTGGGCCTTGCGCGGAGCTGGCATCGCCGCCGTCGTCGGCACCAGCTTTGCCCGCATCTTTTTCCGCAACTCCTTCAATAACGGATTTCTGGCTGTGGAATGCGTTGGCGCCGCCGCCGAAACTACTACTGGCGACGAGATTGAAATTGACGTGGATCGCGGCACTTTCCGCAACCTGACCAAGGGTACCTCGCGCGACTTCGTCCCCTTGGGCGAGTTTGTGCACGAACTGCTGGATGCTGGCGGCCTGCTCCCCTACATCGCGAAGAAGAACGGCACTACCTACGCCCCCGCCGGGCCGCAGGTGGACGTGAAACTCACCAGCTTGAAAGGCTGACAAAGTAGGTCCGTGTGCCTGCCCGCTGGCGCGGGCAAAACCGCGCAGCACATCCCTTGCACTACGGGAGCGGCGCCACCTTCACCGAGCGCTCCCCAAAGCATTGCCCGCGCCGCAGGTACTACAATCACCCTATGCAGCGCAAAGTCTTCTGGCTCACCTTTACCGGGCTCGGCATTATGGCAGACATCGCTCTGCCGTTTTGGTGGGCGCTGGGTGCCACCATTCCCATTGGCGTCTTCTGCTGGTGGCTGGCCTACCGCAGCGACTGGTTCTAGCGCCGCGCGGTACTTGCTACCATAAGCGCGCCCGCACACGCTAAGCTACACTAGACCCGATGCCGGAGTTCCCCACTGTCGCGGCTCCCGGGGCACTACCACGCCGTGCCATTCTGGCCAGCGCAGGAATCGCCGCGCTCGGCGCGGGCTGGCTTTGGTTCCGCCAATATCAGCAGCACCAAGTCGAAGCCGCCCGGCCACGCGCTCTCGTCACCATCGTCGAGTTTTCCGACTCTGGCAAGCGCCTTGCCACAGCTTCCGTGCCGCGCATCGTCAAATCTGAAGAGGAATGGCGCGCGCAACTTTCTGGCGACGCCTACCAAGTCACACGCCGCGCCGACACCGAAGCACCCGGCACTGGCGAGCTGCTCGACAACCAAGCCAAGGGCATCTACCGCTGTATCTGCTGCGGCACGGCGCTGTTTGATTCCGTTACTAAGTTTGAGTCTGGAACCGGATGGCCGAGCTTCTCCGCACCGATCGCCAAAGAAAATGTCGTCGAGAGCGTGGATACCAGCTTTCAAAGCGTGCGCACCGCTGTCGCTTGTCGCCGCTGCAACGCACACCTCGGCCACGTTTTTGACGACGGCCCGCCGCCCACTGGCCTGCGCTACTGCATGAATTCGGTGGCACTAAAGTTCGCCAAAGCAATGTAACGTTGCCGATAGCCTTATTTCTTTTCAATAGCTACTATCCATTTGCAGTCTTCCACGGATTAGTAAGTATCACAATGAGGTGTGAACTTACTCACATAAGCGGCAATTTCGTCTGGTGCCGTCCGAGACGTGGGATTGCTATGCCATTCTCAGGCTCAATTCCCTGCCTTTGATACCCTATAAGCCATGCTCCTCAACCTCACCGTCCTCCCCGGAGACGGCATCGGACCGGAAGTCACGGCTGAAGCTGTCCGCGTGCTGCAAGCTGTTGCTGGCAAGTATTCGCATCAGCTTCAGCTCACCACCCAGCCCATCGGCGGAGCCGCGCTAGACGCCACGGCCGGCGACCACCCGGATGCACTCCCGCAAGAAACCATTGCTGCGTGCCTTGCTTCATCGGCCGTATTGCTCGGTGCGGTAGGCGACCCTAAGTTCGACGCCAATCCGCCTGCGCAGCGTCCGGAAGCCGGTTTGCTGCGCCTGCGTAAGGCTCTAGGAGCTTATGCCAACCTGCGCCCCGCCATTTGCTTTCCGTCGCTGGCCTATGCGTCGCCCTTGCGCGCCGAACTGGTTGCCGGAACCGACATTTTGATTGTTCGCGAACTGCTCAGCGGGATTTACTTTGGCCAGCCTCGCCACACCGAGGGCCAATCGCCCCATCGCATTGCCGTAGACACGATGCGCTACACCGAGTTTGAGGTCGAGCGCATTGCCCGCGTGGCCTTTGACCTTGCCAGGCTGCGCCAAAAAAAGTTGCTTTCGGTGGATAAGGCCAACGTGCTCGACTCGTCTCGCCTATGGCGCAGCGTCGTTACCCGCATCTCGGCCGACTATCCTGACGTCACCCTGGCGCACCAGTATGTGGATTCGTGCGCGATGCTGCTCGCCGCCAAGCCTACCCAGTTCGACGTTATTCTCACCGAAAACATGTTTGGAGACATTCTGAGCGACCTTGCCGGAGCCGTCGTGGGCTCGCTTGGATTGCTTGCTTCGGCCTCTATCGGAGGCCCGGTCGGCCTCTACGAGCCGGTGCATGGCTCCGCGCCTGATATTGCAGGCAAAGGCATAGCCAACCCGCTGGGCGCGATTCTTTCCGCTGCCATGTTGCTGCGCCACAGCTTCAGGCTCGAAGCTGAGGCGGTCGCCATTGAGTCTGCCGTGCAACAGGTGCTGGAATCAGGCGCTCGCACGGGTGACCTTGCCCAGCCCGGCGAGATCGCACGCACCACGCAGCAAATGGGCCAACAGATTGCCCACGCCGTCACGCAGCGATAACTGACCTGAGCGCCATATCATTTGGCCGCCGGATTGCCCACATCGGTTCGGTGGCGCCTTTTCGACGCAAAGGTTTGAGGTAAGCGGTTGCGGTCGCAACCGCTCGCAGGATTCTGGAACGAAAGCCTGCCTCACGCATCCCACCTTACAGGCAGCAGCCTGCGAGCAGCCCTTTGCTTGAGGGTCACCCGCGCCCGTGCGCTGCGTCACCGTAGTTTGTGTGCGGCTAACCTACAGTGAAGGCTGGTTCCTCGAGGTTGCAATGCTGGCAAAATGTGGTAATCCGGAATGCAATCGTCGTTTTATGCGATTGAGCGAGGGCAAGCTTTTTTGGCAAGAGGCACCCCACGACGCCAATAGCAACGGCCAAAACGGGATGCTGCAGATGGTGTGGTTTTGTGACGAATGTTCGAAAGACATGCCGGAAGTCCGCCACTCCGGCGACTCTGAGTTCTCCCCAGTCTTCCGCAAAGAAGTGAAGCCTCGCTCGCTGGCCCAGATTCACGCGACCCACTCCTAGCAGAACATTTGATTGAGTCGCGGCGTCTGACTTGTCTCCCTACAGCCGGTAGCGGCCCAGCAGAGAGTTCCAGCGAATCAGTAACAACTCCCCGAACATACGCGGCCCGTCGCGAAAGGGACGAATCGTACTCAGCTTGTCATGTGCCCAAGCCACCGGCACTTCGTCCACCCGCATTTTCAACTTGCGCGCCAAAAAAAGCAGCTCCGGGTCAAACGCCCAGCGCACTACCAGTTGCCGGGAAAACAGTTCTTGTGCGGCCTGATACGTGAAGGCCTTGAAGCCACATTGGGTGTCTTTATAGGGCAAACGCAAAATCCCGTGCAGCAGCCCGTTGAATACTCGCCCAATGATCTGCCGAAACAGCGGCTGGCGCTTGGTCTGGCTCTGCCGCTCCAGCCAGCGCGACCCAATCGCCACGTCTGCGCCAGCCTTTAACGCCCCAAACAGTTTGGGTGCTTCCTCAATCGGTGACGATAAGTCGGCATCGGTAAATAGCAACCACTGGCCCCGCGCCTGCAACATGCCATTGCGCACACTAAAGCCCTTGCCCCGGTTCCCCGGATTTTCCACCAGCCGCACCGCCGCGTATTGCTCCGCAAACTCGCTAACAATGGCCGCCGTCGCGTCCCGTGAGCCGTCGTTTACCACGATGATTTCAGCGTCCCACGCCTGCTCAGTCAAATAGGCAAGCACCTTTTCGAGCGTGGCCGTAATGCGGCGCGCCTCGTTGTATGCAGGGATCACAATGCTGTACTCAGGACTCAAAGCAGAAAAGCTCAACCTTCACGGGAATGGGCAAACAGACTTTTGATTGTACCAACCCACGCTGGCACCAGCCGAGGCGTGTTATCTGGACCGGGCGTGCGCCCCTGCTATCGCACGGGTTCGAGACATGGGAGCCTATCGGCGCAGTTTTGTGACCGCCGATACATTCACCTCCAGCCTAGCCGCTTTACCCTGCCCACATGAATCCCAAATCTCCAGTTGTCGTTTGGCGGACAGCGCTGGCGCTGGCGACACTCTTTCTCACCGTCACACTCCCCGGCTACGCCAAAACCCATACTGTCGCCCTCGGCAAGCCACAGGCCGTCACTTTTCCTGCGGGCCCCAAAGAAGACAAGCCAGAGAAGATGACCGTCCGCGCCCTCTATGTGGATGACAAGCTCAAGGAATACACCACCGGAGAGACTCACGACATCACCGACCGGCTCTTCGTAGTGCGCCGCGCCTTTCGCGTGAATGACCGATTGCCCGAAGAAAAAGCTCCACGCTGGCTCTGGCAACGCGGCGGCTGGTTACAAGTAGATCGCGTCAGCGCTCACATCTCTGCACTGAACCTGCCGGAGTTCGACGGCTTCTATTCCGTCGCCGTCTGGTACCGCGACTACGCCGCCTACTGCGGCACCGCCGCCGACGGAGAGAAGCTATACGCGGTCGTTGCCCAACTCGGCTCGCGCAAGCCACTGCTGCGCCGCGTTCTCGGAGACCCCGACTTCAGCGGCCAGCCCGACACCGCCTGCGAGGATGACCCCACCTGGCAACGCCATCCCCCCCGCGTCACCTTCACCGACCCCAAGGGTCAGAAGCTGACCTTTACCGTCCGCGGCAAATCCGCCGATCTGGTGGACGACAACGAAGAATGAAACCCCGTCTTCGAGACGCACGTCACGCGCCGACCTTACTCCACCGCCGCGCCGAGCCGCAGCACGGTTCCCTCATCGAAGTGCTTGCCCAGAATCTGCACTCCCACCGGCAAGCCTTCGCTGGTCTCGCCGCATGGCACTGAGATGCCCGGAATCCCGACCAGGTCTGCCGTCACCGTGTAAATATCGGCCAGATACATGGCCAGCGGATCGTCGGTCTTTTCGCCCAGCTTGAAAGCAGGCGCGGGGCAGGTCGGCGTGACGATTGCGTCCACTTCTGCGAACGCCAGCTCGAAGTCACGCGCCAGCAGCGTGCGCACCTTTTGCGCCTTCAGGTAGTAGGCGTCGTAGTAGCCCGCGCTCAGCGCGTAGGTGCCCAGCATGATCCGCCGCTTCACCTCAGGCCCAAAGCCTTCGTCGCGACTGCGCCGGTACATCTCGCTCAGCGACTTCGCACCCTTCGCGCGATGTCCATACCGCACCGCGTCAAAGCGCGCCAAGTTCGACGAAGCCTCCGCCGTCGCCACAATGTAGTAAGTTGGCACGGCATACTCAGTATGCGGCAGCGACACTGGCTGCACCTGACAGCCCAGCGCGCGCAGCTTTTCGATGGCGGCTTCTACCAGCGCCCGCGTCTCCGGCTCCAACCCTTCGCCAAAATATTCCTTCGGAATCCCAACCCGCAGTCCCCGCACCGGTTTCTGCATGTCCGCCACATAGTCTGGCACCGGCACGTCCGCCGAGGTCGCATCCATGGCATCGCGCCCCGCAATCACCTGCAAAACCTGCGCCGCATCCTTCACAGAATTCGTCAGCGGGCCTACGTGATCCAGCGACGACGCAAATGCAATCAGCCCATAACGCGAAACGCGCCCATAGGTGGCCATCATTCCCACCACGCCGCAGAATGACGCGGGCTGCCGAATCGAACCGCCGGTATCTGACCCCAGCGTTGCCACCGCCATCCCCGCCGCCACTGCCGCAGCCGACCCGCCTGAGCTGCCGCCCGGCACCCGCGTCAAATCCCGCGGATTCCGTACCGGCTTATATCCGGAATTCTCATTCGAGGAACCCATGGCAAACTCATCGCAGTTGCACTTGCCCAGAATTACCGCGCCAGCCGCCTCCAGCCGCGTCACCACCGTCGCATCATACGGCGCTGCAAATCCTTCCAGAATCCGCGAACCCGCTGTCGTTGGCAGGCCCTTGGTCATCAGCACGTCCTTAACGCCCACCGGCACGCCCGCCAGCGGCATGGTGGTCAAATCCAAGTCTCCGTGCGCTGCGAGCGCATCTACCCGCGCTGCCTGCGCCAGCGCGCGCTCCCGGCTCAGCGCCAGAAACGCGCCAACCTCGCCGTCGCTCTTGGCGATCTGGCTAAAGTGCTGCTCGGCAATCGCGGTTGCCGTGGTTTCGCGGGCGGCAATCGCCGTGCGAATGCCGTCAATGGAAAAAAGGCTGGTACCCGGCTGAGAGGTTGGATTAGGCTGGCTCACCCCATTAGTGTAAAGCGGGTGAGCAGGAAAATGCCGGGATTAAGTTGTGGAGTAGACGAGCGCTGGATGAATGCCGAGAAAAAAATCCACGGTAAATCCGAATAGTGCGCGGATGAAAGGTGGGGCACCTGTTCGTACATTGGGGAATGCACGCACTCTTACTTCTCAATCACCTTGGGCACCAGAAAATAGCTGCCGTCGCTTTGCGGAGCATTCGCCAGCGCGGCCTCGTGACTCAGCGACTCGCGTAACCCCCGTGGCTCATCGGTGCGGCTGGCATAGTCAAAGCGCTCACTGCCTTCGCAGGTCTCATCCACGCCGTAGCGCGCACTCACCTGCGCCATCGGCTCCACCCCGTCGGTGTTGAGTTCGCTAAGACGATCCACATAGGCCAGAATCGAGTTCAGGTCGCGCACCATGCGCGACTGCTCGTCGCTGGTCAGCTCCAAGTTCGCGAGCCCGGCCACGTATTGCACGGCTTTTTCGTCAATCTTCATTTCGGATCGTTTAGAACGTTACCGCCGCGAGCGCAGCCACTTTAGGTCTTGTGTCTCCGCACCGGGCGCGCCATCCGGTTGATCGGCCAGCACAAATTCAATGCGCTTCACGGCATCGCCACAGTGAACCCGCAATGCTTGCAGCAGCTTTCCGGCAAGCTCGCGCAGGTTCGTAAGCCACTCGCGGTTTTCCACCCGCACGCGCAACACACCCTCTGCAAAGTCCAGTGCTTCGGCATGTGCTGCGGTCGCTGTGCCACAGACCAGTGGCCAAGCCTGTACCACCGCTTCGGCGGGTGGCATTTCCGCCAACAGTTTCCGCATCACACGTTGCAATCCCGGTTGTGCCCGTTCCAAAAGTGTTGCCTTTCTCTACGGCAAACCGTTCGCAATGGATAGCACGAACGCATGGTCTTCGACCGCCGTTGCAATAACCGACGGCCCATTGACCCCGCCGAAGGTCACCGCCGTGTTAATCGCTGGGATATAAAACGCGCTGTTGTACCGCCTCGTAGGAGCCGTACCCACCGCCACTGCCCCCAATGACGTCCAACTTGCCGCACCATTTCCATTCGCATTCACCAGCACAAAGCTGTCGCCTAGCACCGTGGTTCCTGTCCAGCCGTCGGCAATCATCATACGGTTGTTCACCGCGTCGTACCAAGCCACATGTTGGGTGCGCGCCTTGGGAGCCGTTCCGGTTGGCGTCAGCAGCGTCCATGCCGACGACCCCCCGCGCCCGTTGGCATTCGTCAAATACCATGCATCGCCCCAAGGGCTGCCACCGCTGTCGCCACCGTAAATCACCATCCGGTTGCTGCCCGCATCATAAACTGCCGTCGGAAACTGGCGGGCCGCCGGGCCTGATCCATTTACGGTTACCTGCGTCCATACCGGGGAACCCAACGCGCCGCTCGCACTGCTGAGTGCCCACACATCAGCCAGATAATGCCCGGCGCAGTCGTACCCCCCAAACACAGTCATCACATCGTTTGCGGAATCATAAATCGCGGTGTGCGCCATTCGCGGCGCAGGAGCAGTACCACTCGGCGTCACCTTCGTCCAGGACACATTCCCGCTGCCGTTGGCCCCGTTCAGCACCCACAAATCAGACGAGCACTGCCCTGCCGCCGTAGTGGAGCCTCCGAATATAAGCAGCCGGTTGTTCGACGCGGAGTAAACCGCACTCTGCCCGAAGCGCGGGCTCGGTGCCGTTCCCGTCGGAAAGCTTTGCACCCACGTCAGCCCCAGCAAATTTGCGTCGGCGCTTGCAGTAACCGACTTCGCTGTCCACACGTCATTCAACAGCACCGAGTTTGCGGCTTGCCCGCCGAAAATCACCGCCGTGTCCGTTCCCGGATCGTAAGCCATCGAAAGCTCGTAGCGGGGCACAGGCCCCAGCGTTAACCATCCTTGCGCCTGCACCCGACCGCAGACCATGCCCATCAGCACCAGCAACCAACCAGCAAATTTTTTCACCGTCTCACTCTCCGTTACTGCAGTCCGTTGGCATGCGTCAGAATACTGATGTGGTCGTCCGTAGACGAAATCGAGTTGCTGGCTCCGCCAAACACGCCCAGTTGGTTCGTACCCGGGTCATAGATTGCAGCGCCGAACCGTTTGCCTCCGATGGTGGGCGTTGGAGTTACCTGTACCCATGCCGGGGCACCTGCCTTGCCGTTCGCTCCGGTCAAGACCCACGAATCGGAGAACGGCGCACCCTTGGCCACACCGCCGAACACCATCATCCTATTGTTGGTGGAGTCGTATGCCGCCACATGCCCGAACCGCGCCTTCGGCCCCGTTTTCCCGGTCGAAAGCTGCGTCCACACCGGCGTGCCGCCCACCCCGTTCGCGTTGGAAAGCGCCCACACATCCGAATAGATCGTCGTGGTGGTTGCGTCGGTGCCGCCATACACCACCATCGTATTCGACCCCGGATCATACACCGCACTCGACAGCATTCTGACCGGCGGCGGCGTGCCCCCAGGGTTCAACTGTGTCCACACCGGTGTCACCCCATTAGCGTTGGCATTGGTCAGGACCCACACGTCATTCAAGGCGCTGGAAACACAATCACTTCCGCCAAACACAATCATCCGATTGCCGGTTGCGTCATAGACGGCGGTGTGAAACCTGCGCGCACTGGGAGCGGTGCCGGTAAACGCCTGATTAAACCACTGCCCGGCCGGGTTGCTATTGGCTCCAGTCAGAAGCCACAAATCGTTAACGCACGACCCCGGGAACCCGGTGCCCCCGCCAAACACCACCATTCGCTTGTTCGTGGCGTCATAAATCGCGCTATGGCCATAACGCTCCGGGGGACGGAATCCGCGCGGCGCTTCCATCTGCCAGCTGAGGTTAACCGAACTGCCCCCGGCCTGCGGCAGCGCGTTATCCGCATACCACAGGTCGTTGAAGTTGATCAGCTTTGGCGAATGCTGACCCCCGAAAATGATGAAACGGTTGGTGGACTGGTCATACACCGCCGACGCATAATCCCGCGTGCCCGGGCCTAGGCGGTTCCACATCTGTGCCATGGCAGTACCCGATGTCAGCAAGCCTGCCAGCACTCCCAACGCCACTACCCTCCAGGGAGAACTCCATCCTGCTGTTACTTGCGCCTTCCTCGTATCTAGTCCACGCATCTTCTTCTGCTCCTGCTCTAAGGGGAATCGCATAGCGGCATGTTACTGCGGCGGCAGCCGCATTGCTGTCCCGTCCGAATCATGATTTGGGTCGAGCGAAGGCGGGCAGGGGAGGGAATGAGCCACGCCAAACTCCCCCAGTATAGCTCAGCTTCCAACTCCTCCAGCACGGCGAGACCAAATATTAACGTGCCCTATGCGTTGCTGCCCTTGCAACCTGTTGCTCATCGGTTCGAACTATGTAAACTCTTCTCGAAGTAGCGTCACTGCTTCCTCGCGGGTCCCGATAACGCCCTCGAGTTGTGCATCTTCCACCCGCGCCAGCATCGCTTTGAAGGTTGGCCCCGGCGCGTACCCCTCAGCAATCAGCTCTTTTCCGGTAAGCAGCGGCGTAGGCCGGATTACCTCCTCGGGCATCGTCTGAAACTGCGCTTTCGCATACTCATAGCCCTCAAACCTTCGGTTGCTCGAAGCGCAATCCAGTTTGTGCAGGGCCAGATGCTCCGCGAAATTCGCTTGCCGCATAAACCGCTTCAGTGTGGAAGCCTTCATCTTCAGCACGTCGCCAAAACGCATGTGCTGATCCACCAACGCGACGATCTGCTCGGTCTCTTCCCCCGAAAACCGCAGCCTCTGGCAGATAGCCCGCGCCAGTTCCACCCCCAACTCCACATGACCGTCAAAGCGAATGCGGTCTGGCGCTCGCCGAAACGTTGCGGGCTTGCCTACATCGTGCAGCAACGCCCCCCACGCCAGCGACTTGCTGGCACGCGCCTGCAGCTTGCCCAGACCTTCCAACAGCATCAGCGTATGCACCCAAACATCGCCTTCGGGATGAAACTCTGGCGGCTGCTCGACGCCCTTCATGGCGGCAATTTCCGGCAGCACATGCTCCAGCAACCCCGATTCATCCAGCAACTCGAAAGCGCGGCGCGCCTTCCCCTCGGTTAACATCTTGGTGAGTTCGTCGCGCACCCGCTCCCGGCTTACCACGGCAACCTCCGCCGCCATTCCCTGAATCGCGGCCATTGTCGCTGGCTCGATCTCAAAGTCAAAACGCGCCGCGAACCGCACCGCTCGCAACATCCGCAGCTTGTCTTCCCCATACCGCTTGGCCGGCTCCCCAATGGTCCGGATCACACCCGCGCGCAAATCATTTTGCCCGCCCACGTAGTCCAGTACCGCATTGTTCTCGGTATCGAGCAGCATGCCATTGATCGTAAAATCCCGCCGCTCCACATCCTCACGGGCTGATGCGCTGAACCGCACTGCATCGGGGTGCCGTCCATCGCTAGATCCAACATCCGCGCGAAAAGTGGCTACTTCCACTACGTCCTCGCCACTTTGGCTTCCATCTGTATCCAGCGGCTCGGGGTTCGCCACCAGCACCACCCCGAACTGCGCCCCCACCCCGTAGGTTCGCGGAAACATCCGCAATACCACATCCGGATTTGCGTCCGTGCAAATATCCCAATCCTTTGCCTCGCGCCCCAGCAGCAGGTCGCGCACACATCCGCCTACCAGAAACGCCTGAAAGCCACGCTCCCGCAACGCTCCGATCACTCGATTGGCCAATGCCTCGCTCATCCCCGTACTTCTCCGCCACTTTCGTGCTTCAGGCCGCCCTGGGGCCCGTATTCTCCGCGTTTTCGCGTCGAATCAGCCTTGTGCTTCCGGCCTGAACCTTCCTGAGTCATCCCAACCACCGGAAACGGCACAGGCCCGAAGCCGAAGCCCCGGGCCTGTGTAACTGCGCTGATTCAGACTACTTCTTCACCGGCCCCGGAGCCGCATTCCGCACCGCGTCGGGCACATCGAAGTTCTCAATGTTCTTCCGGAATTGCCCAATCAACTCGGTCGCCATCTTGTCATACGCCGCCTTGTCTGCCCACGAATTTCGCGGATTCAACTTCTCCGCAGGCACACCCGGGCACGACTTCGGAATGCTGAACCCGAAGCTTGGCTCAATTTCGTACTCCACATCTTCCAGCAAGCCCTCGACCGCCGAATCCACCATCGCCCTCGTGTACGGCAGATCCATCCGCTTGCCCACGCCATAGGGTCCGCCCTGCCAGCCTGTATTCACCAGCCAGCATTGCGCCGTATGCTCCCGCAGTCGCTTGCCCAGCATCTCCGCATAGGTCTTGGGAGGCAGCGGCATAAACGGTGCCCCAAAACAGGTGGAGAACGTCGCGGTCGGCTCTTTCACCCCGGCTTCGGTCCCTGCCACCTTTGCCGTGTACCCGGATAAAAAGTGGAACATGGCCTGCTCCGGCGTCAGCCGCGAGATCGGCGGCAACACCCCGAACGCATCCGCGGTCAAAAACACCACGTGCCGGGGATGTCCACCAACTCCGGGGATCACCGCATTCTCGATGTAATCCACCGGGTAGGCCGCACGGGTGTTTTCGGTAAACTTCTCACTGTCGTAATTCGCCTTGCGCGTGGTCTCGTCAATTTCCACGTTTTCCAGCACCGTGCCAAAACGAATCGCATTCCAGATTTGCGGCTCTTTCTCCTTCGAGAGCTTGATGCACTTGGCATAGCATCCACCCTCAAAGTTAAATACCCCCTGCGGACTCCAGCCATGCTCGTCGTCACCAATCAAATACCGCGCCGGGTCGGCCGAAAGCGTCGTCTTGCCCGTGCCGCTCAACCCGAAAAACAGCGCCGATACTCCATCGTGCCCGATATTCGCCGAGCAGTGCATGGGGAAGACATCCCGCGCGGGCAGCGCATAGTTCATCAGCCCGAAGATCGTCTTCTTCATCTCGCCCGCATACTGCGTGCCGCCGATAATCGCGATCCGCTTGGTTACATTCACCACCACAAAATTTTCTGACCGCGTACCATCCCGCTCCGGAACCGCCTTGAACCCCGGCGCGCT